>NZ_JAOWHW010000113.1:0-430541 GCF_030332425.1 Citrobacter sp. Cpo142 | reverse complement strand
TGAAAACCGCCGGATGCGGCGTGCCGCCTTATCCGGCCTGCAGGGGCTGGGCTGAACGTATTTTGTAGGCCTGATAAGCGTAGCGCATCAGGCAACGCGGCGGTACATTGCCGGATTCGACGTAACAGCCTTAATCGACCAACAAAAGCACACTGTCTCGATCTACTACACGGATCTCTCCCTCGAACATATCTGAATCCTTTCTTTGCTAATTAAAATCGTGATCTTTACCGCACAATAAGATATAACAATTATATAACATTCTATTCACTAAAAAACACACAACCATCATTGATAAATTCACGCGATCGTTGGCAGGGGTACAATTCTAATGGCTGATAGTAGTGTAACTGAGAACGGGGCGCTGTCAGACGGCGATACCCGCCGTCGTATATGGGCGATTGTCGGAGCATCATCAGGGAATCTGGTCGAATGGTTTGATTTCTATATCTACTCTTTCTGCTCTCTTTATTTTGCTCATATCTTTTTTCCCTCCGGAAATACCACCACGCAACTCTTACAAACCGCCGGCGTGTTTGCCGCTGGCTTCTTGATGCGACCAATTGGAGGCTGGCTGTTTGGCCGTATCGCGGATAAGCACGGGCGTAAAAAGTCCATGTTGCTGTCCGTTTGTATGATGTGTATGGGATCGTTGGTGATCGCTTGTCTACCGGGATATGAAACTATCGGTACCTGGGCCCCTGCGCTATTACTGCTGGCCAGACTATTCCAGGGGTTATCTGTCGGTGGTGAATACGGAACCAGCGCGACCTATATGAGTGAAGTTGCCGTTGAAGGTAAGAAAGGTTTTTATGCTTCATTCCAGTACGTAACGTTAATCGGCGGACAGTTGCTGGCATTGCTGGTTGTGGTCATATTACAGCACACGTTAGAAGACTCTGCGCTCAGAGAATGGGGTTGGCGTATTCCATTTGCGTTGGGCGCCGTGCTGGCTATTGTTGCGCTATGGCTGCGTCGCCAACTGGATGAAACCTCGAAACAGGACGTTCGTGCGCTGAAAGAAGCGGGCTCTCTGAAAGGTCTGTGGCGTAATCGCAAAGCTTTTGTCATGGTGCTTGGTTTTACCGCCGCGGGTTCGTTGTGTTTTTACACGTTCACAACCTATATGCAGAAGTACCTGGTTAACACAGCCGGTATGCATGCCAACGTAGCCAGCGGGATTATGACGGCGGCACTGTGTGTGTTCATGCTGGTACAACCGCTGTTCGGCGCCTTGTCTGATAAAATTGGCCGACGTACTTCAATGCTGTGTTTTGGCGCGTTGGCCGCGATTTTCACTGTTCCCATTCTGACAGCATTGCAAAGCGTAACATCCCCGTATATGGCGTTTGCTCTGGTGATGTGTGCTCTGTTAATCGTCAGTTTTTATACGTCAATTAGCGGTATTCTGAAGGCCGAAATGTTCCCGGCGCAGGTGCGCGCTCTGGGGGTTGGATTATCTTATGCGGTGGCCAATGCGTTGTTTGGCGGTTCAGCCGAATATGTCGCGTTGTCCCTGAAGTCTGTCGGTATGGAAACGACATTCTTCTGGTACGTCACTGCGCTGGCAGTCGTTGCGTTTTTAGTATCGCTAATGCTGCATGGGAAGGGGAAAGGTCTGCGCCTCTAGTAATGTGCCAGTTGCCAGACCGCATAGCCGGTAGATGCGCCTGCAACATCCCAGGCGAAGTCCTTCCAGCTCCAGCCGCTCCCAGCGGGACGGCTGTCCCATAGCTCTTTTGACGCACCCAGGCTGACTGAGAACATCAGGCCGATAGCCGCACTGCGATCGCGGCTGTTGCCCTGATGTTGGGCATATTCATTGCCGGCTGCGGCAAGCATGGCGGAGGCGATGAAGTGTTGAGCTTTGTCTTGCCCGCTCCACTGGTCGTTAGCCATATGGCTGCAGCCCGAAATGGCAAGGATACTGATAAGAATGAACAGGCGCACCGTTGCCTCCATATGAAAAACCCCGTCACTGGACGGGGTCTTGATTACAGAATACGGCTAATTAATCTGTCGATACGAATACGGCGCAGTCGACGGATGAGTTTACGCACTTTGACTGGATAGTCAGCAATGCTTTGCAGGTCGCGATAGTGCTTAACGACGGTAGTATGCATACGGATAAGCTCCAGCTCTTTATCGCGCTGAGGGGTGAGCTCTTGCTTAGGATCGTGGATAAGGATGGCGTTTTCCAGATCCAGACGCCAGGCGCGAGGGTTAAGGTTGTTGCCAGTGAGCAGCATCCATTTATCATCAACCCACATACCTTTCAGATGATAGGTATTGTCATCATCTTTCCATAAGCGCACGACCAACTGGTCGGTATTCACGTAATACTGCAATCTGCTCAGGAAACGGCGCAGATTTATTTCATACAGATAAGGCAGCGCACCGATGATCTTGAATGGCTCATCTTCCGGGATGAAAAAGTCGTTGGCGGTTTTATCACCGACAATGATTTCAACCTTTTTCCCTTCACGCAGCAGTTGAATGATATTGCGCACCAGTATGGCGGGAAGGTTGAAATAAGGGGTACAGATTGTAAGCTTGTGCTCCGCGCAGGGCATAAGATGGAAAATGGTCTTATTTAACAGACTGGATTTCCCAAGACCCACCAGAGGCGTAACCGAAAGCTGTTCGTTATCAGCATCACCCTGAAAATGGAATGACGCATCACGCAGTTCCTGACGGTACAGGCGGATGTCGTTTTTAATTTCTGGGCTTTTAGGGCGGTTGATATCATCAAGACGGTTAACGCCGCGACCGTTCATCAGGTTTTGCGTCACCCAATCGAACATGATATCGGCCATTTGCGCGTTGCGAATCAACTGATAACGGTCATAGCGATATTTATCATGCTGATGCAGGTAAACATCGTTCAGACTAGCCCCGCTGTACAGGACGCTGTCATCAATGATAAAGCCTTTGAAATGCAGGACGCCAAGCGCTTCACGGGTGTTAATCGGAACGCCATAGACAGGAATATCGATACCAGGGTTTTCTTGCGCCATTCGGCAATACCAGTCAGCATTGGTATTGGATGCCGCAGCCCCAATACGACCGCGCTGGGCTCGGTGCCAGTCGACAAGCACCCGGACATCCAGTTCAGGACGCTGCCGTTTTGCCGCATAGAGAGCGTCAAGTATGCCTTTACCACCGTCATCCTGTTCCAGGTACAGCGCAATAATGCAGATCCGTCGCGTCGCGCTGGCTATTTTTTCCAGCAGAGTCTCCCTGAAATTAGCGGGAGCATAAAAGAAATCTACATCATCAACTGACTGAGAAATCTTGGGTAGTTGGGCAAGGTGTTGTTGATGTTTATTACGCTTAAATTTTGACAACATCACAGTGCATTTCTTCTCTGTTCATTGAAGGGTCCTCTGTGCTATGCAGACGACATAAGCGGGCAATGATACCACCAGTACCCATTAATGTGGTCAACATTTCCAGTACCTTACTCACGATTCCTCACATTGGGCCAGATTAAGCGTTAGCCCAACAATTCCCTCTTCGAGCTGGACGTCAACAACAAACCCGAGTTTTCGGGCCAGGGCGACCATCCCACGATTGTTCGGCATCGTAATACCATTCAAACGTATAAGTCCGTGATCTCGAGTATAGGCAATTAATTTTTCCATCAATCGGCGACCCAGTCCAAGCCCTTTGAGATCGGAACGAACCAGTACGGCAAACTCAGCGTCTACGTTATCAGGATCCGAGATCGCTCGCGTTACGCCGAGGATCTCTTCGTGATTATCTTTACAACGCACCGCAACAAAGGCCATTTCCCGATCGTAGTCGATCTGCGTCATATTGGCTAAATCTTCGTGGGTAAATTCGTTGATCTCACTGAAATAGCGATAATAAAGATCTTCTTTTGTCACCTGAGAAATGAACTGCTGAAGATGAGGTTCATCCTCCGGCAAAATGGGGCGGAACAGACAGCGCTCGCCGTTCTTCAACTCCACCCACTCTTCAAGCTGATGGGGGTAGGGACGTACAGCCAGTCTGCTTTCGTTATCGCCCGTGAAAGGAGCAATATCCAGCGTAACGTCCAGCGCGGTAAATTCTCCGGCCGAGGCCAGCAGCGGATGAATATCCAGACGCTGAATTTCCGGACAGTCGACGATCAGGTTGGAGACCTGCACCAGAAGCTGGCTCAACCCGGCGATATCCAATGGGCGCAGTGCACTGCGCGCGCGGATCTTTTTATTTTTGATCCCCTGGATCACCAGATAACGCGCCAGATTCATGTTCAATGGCGGCAATGCCACCACGGCTTGATCTTCCGGTCGCCACTCAACACCACCTTCACCCAGCATAATCAACGGGCCAAATACCGGGTCGTGTTCAACGACGACGCGAAGTTCCTGAGCACCAGCGCGATTCGCCATACTTTGTACTAATAAACCGTGAATGCGTGCCTGCGGCCAGGCCATTTTTACCCGATCGAAAATTGCATTGGCAGCCTGCTGCACTTCTGTTGCTGTACGCAGGTAGAGCATTACCCCTTGAACTTCCGACTTATGCGGGATATCAGGAGAACGCAGCTTGAGCGCCACCGGGTAGCCGATTTGCTCCGCGATGTGTACCGCTTCCGCGCTGTCGCTGGCGATCCACGTTGGCAGCGTGTGTAAGCCATAAGCCTGTAAAATCGGCTGCACTTCGTGGGTATCAAGCGATGTGGCTCCTTCAGCAATCGCCCGCTGTAACAGATTATGCGCTTCGGCGGTGTTGGAGGTCAGGCTGTCAGGCAGCGCAGGCGTTTCTCGTAGCTGCTTCTGGTTTCGCCGATACTCCACCATATGCATAAATGCGGTGATGGTACCTTCCGGCGTGCGGTAGGTGGGCAGTCCGGCTTCACTAAACAGTCTGCGGGCTTCCTGAGAGGAAAACTCTCCGCACCAGTTGGTCAGTAACGAGACGAATTTTCCTCGGGGGTGATGCTTTACCGCTTCAATCAATGCCTGTGCGCTTTCGGTTCCGGGAGCGGCTGCGCTGGGGGAATGAATCACCATCAACGCGTCGAAATCCTGGCTGGCAAGCAAAATATCCAGCGTCTTAACGTAGTGTTCGCTGCTGGCGTCATCACGCAGATCCAGCGGGTTGGCGATATCAACATGTTCAGGCAAGGCATCGCGTAATTTCTGGCAGGTGTCTTCACTCAACGTCGCCAACTTGCCATTTTTTGACCACAGTTCATCTAATGCCAGTGCGGCAGGCGCGGCCCCATTGCTGATGATCATCAGCCTGTCGCCACGCAGCGGGCGCATGTGGCTCAGGGTTTCGACCGCCGAGAACAGCTCGTGGGTGTCTTGTACGCGTAGTAAACCGGCGCGCTGAATAGCGGCGTCCCACGCGGGGTCCATCCCGGCGCTGGTATGCAGTAAACGCTGCGCCGCTGGACTACGACCGCTCTTAATCACCAGAATAGGTTTATTGCGCGAGGCGCTGCGGGCGGCGGAAACAAAGCGTCGGGCATCACTTAAATGCTCGAGATACAGCAATATCGCGCTGGTTTTGCTGTCGCGCGCCAGGTAATCCAGCAGCTCATCAACGTCGATATCCAGGCTATCACCCAGCGCGATAAAGTAAGAAAAGCCCATTTCTCTCTGCTGTGCCCAGTCGAGAATGGTGTTGGATACGGCGGCGGATTGAGAGATAAAAGCCAGCTTGCCGCGCTTAATCGGAACGGGGGAAAAGCTGGCGTTAAGTCCTTGCCAGGGCGCGAGAAGTCCCAGGCTGTTGGGGCCCAGCAAACGTATGTTGTAGCGTGATGCGCAGGCCAGTAGCTCTGCGTGCTGCGCCGCGGGAGCTGAGAGAATAATGCAGGTTTTACAGCCTTTCTCGCCAAGCGCTTCGAGTAACGCCAGGTTACGGCTGGCATTGGTGCACAACACAGCGAGATCCGGGCTAAAAGGCAGGCTGTTGATATTGGGCCACGCCAGTACGCCCAACACCGCTTTCCATGCGGGCGTCACCGGTAAAACAGGTCCATTGAAACCGCCGGCAAGCAGGTTACGCATCATCAGGTAACCCGCGCGATTAGGCTTCATTGACGCCCCAATCACCGCAATGGATTTCGGTCGCAGTAGTGCTTCCAGGCCACGCTGACTCATATCGGCTTCCTTAATGACACCAGTGACCGAATGATTTTAAACGTTTTCTGATGAATCTGCTGTGACGCTTCCCTGATGTTGAGTTTTTCCTGCCAGGTAGCGGGTTTTAAAGCGAGTGAAATGATCGCTTAACCCTTCAGCGGCTTGCGTATCTCCCGCCAGATCCAACAAGGCGATGGCCACTTCGGCAGTGCAATATTGCCCTTCAGCGTGAACGCCACGCAGGTGGTAAGCAGAAAGGCGTGATAAATCAACGGAGATCACCGGCAGGTTATCGAGGTACGGGCTTTTGCGGAACATTTTACGCGCCTCAGGCCAGGTGCCGTCGAGCATGATAAACAATGGGGGCTTACCGGCTGGTGGCGTGAAAATCACTTCACGCTCTTCACCCGCATAGGAGGCCGGGAATACAACCATCGGCTGGTAATCCGGATTTTTCACCAGTTCCAGCAGCGCCTGCGGCGGCTCGGTGCGTGACCACTGAAAAGCCGTGGTATCGGGCAGAATATCAGCAATCAAACGCCCCGTGTTGCTGGGCTTCATCGGCTCGGTATCAAACATCACCAGACAAAAGCGACTTTTTGCCTCAGAGGGTGCCAGCGTTGCGCACAAGCAGAGTTTCTGCGGCAGCAGGCAGCGCTGACATCGGCGAACGCGATTACCTCGGGCAAGGAAAGGACGCGTGGCGCGCGCGAGGCGCTCAGCGCGTAACTGAAGAACTGCGTTATCGGTCATGGGTAAACACGTTGAAAAACGCTATTGTCGCAGAGGTGAAAACGGGGCACAAGATGCGCCCCGTAGAGATTATAATGATTCGTTAAGCCAGCTATCAAACGGGGCTTTTGGTACAGCGCCGTTAAGCATGTCGACGATTTCCCCTTTTTTGAAAATCATAATGGTCGGAATGCTGCGGATACCGAAACGGGCGCTGAGTTCTCGCTCGGCTTCCGTATTCACTTTAACAAAACGCACTTTACCGCTACGCTCTTCCGCGACATCTTCAAAAATCGGGGCGAAGTTACGACATGGACCACACCAGGGGGCCCAAAAGTCAACGACCACCGGGAGATCGTCTTTTAACAGTTTATCCAGTGTCTCACCGGTCGCATTGATCACCTCCCCATCAAACAGGTCGTGACCACAGCGTCCGCATTTAGCCGCTTCCTGGACACGATTGTCAGGGATGCGGTTGATAGCCTGGCAGCTGGTACAAACGGTATTCATAACTAACCTCTGGATGAGTGGAGTGGACTTCACGGCAGGAACGCCAGTATGTTTCTATTATGTTACATATTATCGGGGAGTCTGTTCTAAACAACAATGCGTTTTATTCAATGAGTACAATAGTCCTTAGCTTTTAAATGAAATAATGGCTAACGACGTGCACATCGGGTAATCTGCGCGCTTCGCGCAGAGCAGGTGGAGAAAAACATGAGCGACGAACTGAAGAACAAAAACGGCAAGGTCAAAGTGATGTACGTCCGCAGTGACGATGACTCGGATAAACGCACCCAAAATCCACGTACTGGCAAAGGCGGTGGTCGCCCCGGTACTTCCCGAGCCGAAGGCGGTCGTCGCCCTGCCCGTGATGACCGAAAGGGTCCGAACAGCGAACGCGGTCGTGAACGTGGTCGTGACCGCGATGTAGAACGTGACCGCAGACGTGAAGATTCACCGTGGCGTACCGTGTCCCGCGCACCGAATGATGACGCAGCGGATAAAGCCGATCACGGCGGTATTAGCGGTAAGAGCTTTATCGATCCTGAAGTATTACGCCGTCAGCGCGCGGAAGAAACCCGCGTTTACGGTGAGAATGCCTGCCAGGCTCTGTTCCAGAGTCGCCCGGACGCCATCGTTCGCGCCTGGTTTGTTCAGAGCGTAACCCCGCGCTTTAAAGAAGCATTACGCTGGATGGCGGCAAACCGCAAAGCCTATCACGTGGTTGACGAAGCCGAGCTGGCGAAAGCCTCTGGCACCGAACACCATGGCGGCGTCTGTTTCCTGATCAAAAAACGTAACGGTACTACCGTTAAGCAATGGGTTGGTCAGGCAGGGGCGCAGGATTGCGTGCTGGCACTGGAAGATATCGCTAACCCCCATAACCTGGGCGGCATGATGCGTAGCTGCGCGCACTTCGGTGTGAAAGGCGTAGTGGTTCAGGATGCGGCGCTGCTGGAATCAGGTGCGGCCATCCGTACAGCTGAAGGTGGAGCTGAGCACGTTCAGCCGATTACCGGCGACAGCATTGTTGATGTGCTGGACGACTTCCGCCAGGCGGGTTACACGGTTGTGATGACCTCAAGCGGGAAAGGCAAACCGCTGTTTACTACCACCCTGCCGGAAAAAATGGTGCTGGTATTAGGGCGTGAGCGTGAAGCTCTGCCAGAAGCAGCATGCTCAGCCGACGATTTGTGCATAGCGATTGACGGCACTGGCAAGGTAGAAACGCTCAACGTTTCTGTGGCAACAGGCGTGCTGCTCGCGGAGTGGTGGCGTCAGAACAAAGCCTGATAATAAAAATGCCAGCGAATCGCTGGCATTTTTTTACTCGCTTTCTACGGGTAATATCGGCATCCAGTCAATTGGCTTTTCACCTCGTTGTTCCAGCCATTCATTCGCCAGTACAAAGTGATTGCAGCCAAAGAAACCGCGATGCGCAGAGAGCGGTGATGGGTGGGGCGCTTTCAACACATGGTGACGCTGCGTATCAATAATCGCGCCTTTCTTCTGTGCGTGAGAACCCCAGAGCAGGAAAACCACGCCTTCCCGATGTTGGTTAATCAGACTGATGACTTTATCGGTAAATGTTTCCCACCCAAGGCTGGCGTGAGAATGTGCCTGACCGGCGCGGACGGTGAGTACGGTGTTGAGTAACAGTACCCCCTGACGTGCCCAGCTTTCCAGATATCCGTGTGTTGGGCGCGTGAAGCCTGGAATCGTTGCCTCCAGCTCTTTGTACATGTTCAGCAATGAGGGTGGAGTGGCAATGCCGGGGCGGACAGAGAACGCGAGACCGTGTGCCTGGCCTGGACCGTGGTAAGGATCCTGACCCAGGATGACAACTTTCACGTCACCAAGCTCGGTAAAGCGAAAAGCGTTAAACACATCTTTTTGCGGCGGATAAATTGTCATTCCTGACTGACGCTCGCCGGCAACAGTATGCAGTGTGTTAACAAAATAAGGCTGCTGTTTCTCTTCAGCCAGCACATCGTGCCAGGTTAATTCGGTGGCCATCTCGCTCTCCTGCGAATTTTCAATCCCCCTAGCTTAACTGCTTCTTTCGGCGTCGCAAAATTCTGTACGTTTCTCAATGGTCTACCCCTTAAAGATAGTTGAAAATTTATGTAAAAAGTTTAGCTGCGCATATGGCGTAAGTTGATGTAAAACAATAAAATCCACCTATCACCACTTTTCATGTGTGGTTTTTATTGATTTAAATCAAAGATTCAAGGGTGTGTGAGGGGTATATATACACTCAAGCAACAATGGTTTTACCAATTGGCCGGATGACGGCCAACCGAGATCAAATAATTTTGCCGGGGAGGCATCAAATGATTACAGGTATCCAGATTACTAAAGCTGCAAACGACGACCTGCTGAACTCTTTCTGGCTGCTGGACAGCGAAAAAGGCGAAGCACGCTGCATCGTTGCGAAAGCAGGTTTCAATGCTGATGAAGTCGTTGCAGTCAGCAAACTGGGCGAAATCGAATACCGTGAAGTACCGGTAGACGTACAGCCGGAAGTCCGCGTGGAAGGTGGTCAGCACCTGAACGTGAACGTTCTGCGTCGCGAAACGCTGGAAGATGCAGTTAAGCATCCGGAAAAATATCCGCAGCTGACCATCCGTGTTTCTGGTTATGCAGTGCGTTTCAACTCTCTGACCCCAGAACAGCAGCGCGACGTTATTGCTCGTACCTTTACTGAGAGCCTGTAAGGCTCACGGGGAATAACCCCGTTTAGCAGAGAATCAAAAAGCGGAAGATGCCAGTGCGTCTTCCGCTTTTTTGTATCCGTTAGTAAAAGATCCTCACCGCGCAATACACCAACAACAGCGCCAGAATGATATTCAACTGTCGACCGTAACGGCGAAAAACGCGCTGAAAAAGATGGCCCGCCAGCGCCCAGCAGGCATTCCCGAAGGTGCCTATCAGCGCTAACAGAATACTCACCCCAATCAGCCAGTGGGCGTCCTGAGTGTACGGTAATACAAACGTGGATAACGCGGTAATGCCGTACAAAATGATTTTCACGTTAACAAACTGCAAGCCAAAACTTGCCCAGAAGCTAATCGGCTCTGACTGCAATCGATCGTTTGAGGTCGGGCTGGTGGCGATCTTCAGCGCCAGCCACAGGATATAAGCGGCCCCAGCCCAACTAAGCCAATGGATGATAGCTGGATCCATGACCGCAAGTGAAAATGAAATCCCGGCGCATATCATCATGACGATTAAAAAGCCCAGACTCATTCCGGCCAGTACGCGTGTACTCTGACGAAAACCGTGTGACGTCGCGGCACTGAGCGCAAGGATGTTGTTTGGTCCGGGGGTTAGCGCGGTAATCAATGTATAGGTCCAGAATGCACTTAAAAGCATGGGGGGCACTTGTTATCTCCTCTGTTTTGATAGACAGTACCCGAGGCAAAACATTAAAAAAAATGAATGTTTTTGCATTCTGAATTCGATATTTTCGATGGGTTGGTGCGGATGGATTTACGTCGGTTTATTACGCTAAAAACGGTGGTGGAAGAGGGCTCATTTCTGCGGGCATCACAAAAACTGTGCTGTACGCAGTCAACGGTTACCTTTCATATTCAACAGCTTGAGCAAGAGCTTTCGGTGCAGTTGTTTGAAAAAATTGGTCGCCGGATGTGTCTCACCAGTGAGGGAAAACGGCTGATGCCGCATATCCATGACCTGACGCGCGTGATGGCATCGATTCGACAGTCGGCACATCAGGATGCGCAGCCGAGCGGCGATCTACGTGTCGCAACAGGCGAAACGCTGCTGGCGTATAAAATGCCGCAGGTTTTACAGCGATTTAAACAACGTGCGCCTCATGTGCGGTTGTCTTTACAGTCGCTCAATTGTTATGTCATTCGCGATGCGTTGCTCAGTGATGATGTTGATCTGGGGGTGTTTTATCGGGTGGGTAATGACGATGCCCTGGAGTTGATACCGCTTGGCGATCAGTCACTGGCATTAGTTGCTTCGCCACTGCTTCAGCACGTTGATTTTACTCAGCATAACCAGCACATTCCCTGCAGTTTTATCATTAATGAGCCGCAATGTATTTTCAGACAACGCTTCGAGGGGCTACTGCGTAAACGACAGATTACGCTGGAAAATACCATTGAGTTATGGAGCATTGAAAGCATTAAGCAGTGCGTATCGGCAAATCTTGGGATCAGCTTTTTGCCGCATTTTGCCGTCGAGAAGGAGTTACGTTCAGGGGAGTTGATTGAATTACCGTTCAGTGAACAACCTGAGTTAATTACGGCATTGTGTGGTTATCATGCCGGAAAAGTCGTTAGCCCGGCGATGCGGGTGTTTCTTGAGTGTATTGAAGAGAGTTTTGCATCACGTGAAAAAATGCCGGGCTAAATGGCCCGGCATTCGGTTTACTCTTTGTCGGACTGCTGGGTAGCAGCTCCGCTCGGCTTACGACGTTTGCCGATATTTTTGGCGTCACGGTGACGTTTTTTCACCCGCGGCTTCTCTTTCTCTTTCGCCTTTTTCTCAGCGCGCTTCGCCAGCACTTTCTTGGATGGCTTACCGTTAGATTTCTCACTTGGCGCGCGCGTGGTTGGACGCAGTTCGTCAATGACGCGAGCTTTCAGCGGTTCGTCAATATAGCGGCTCGCTTTGCCGAGCAGCAGGTGGTCGTGCGCTTCAACCAAAGAGATCGCAGTGCCTTTACGGCCAGCACGACCGGTACGGCCAATACGGTGCAGATAGGCATCGCCACTGCGCGGCATGTCGAAGTTAAACACGTGGCTGACGTCCGGAATATCAATCCCGCGAGCGGCGACGTCGGTTGCTACCAGCACGTTCACGCGGCCATCGGTCAGGCGTTTGATCGCTTCGTTACGTTTGTTCTGCACCATCTCGCCTTCGAGATAGCAGTTATTAATGCCAGCCTGGCGCAGCCAGCCTGCCAGTTCGTGCACACGCTCGCGTTTGCGTACGAAAACAATTGAGCGGGTCGCCTCTGGCTGTTTTAACAGGTGGATCAGCATGGCAGTTTTGTGCTCGATGTCATCGGCACGGTAGTAAAACTGATGGATCTTCTTGCGTTCACGGGTGGACGGATCCGCTGAGACTTCGACCGGGTCTTCCAACAGACGCTCGACAAAATCCTTAATCGCATCGCCTTCCAGCGTGGCGGAAAACAGCATGGTTTGCTTACGCCAGCGTGTTTCACCGGCGATATGCTCGATGTCTTGGGCAAAGCCCATGTCCAGCATACGGTCTGCTTCATCGAGAATTAGCGTTTCAACCGCATGGCAGTCGAAGTTTTCTTCTTTAATGTATTGCAGCAGACGACCCGTGGTGGCGACCACGATGTCCTGGTTTTCGCTAAAGACTTCCATGTGGTTCATGTAAGCCACGCCGCCGGTAATCGTAGCGATATCCAGATGCGTATTCTTCGCCAGCTCACGGGCGTGTTCGGCAACCTGCATCGCCAGTTCGCGCGTTGGTGTCAGGATTAAAATGCGCGGCGGACCAGATTTCTTGCGCGGGAAGTCGAGCAGGTGCTGCAACGCTGGCAGCAAATATGCCGCCGTTTTACCGGTGCCTGTCGGCGCAGAACCGAGTACATCACGGCCATCGAGCGCAGGCGGAATGGCGGCAGCCTGAATGGCGGTCGGGCGAGTGAAACCTTTTTCCTGGAGGGCATCCAGAAGGCTTTCATCGAGTTCAAGTTCGGAAAAAGTCGTTACAGTCATGTTCTACCTCTGAGTGGGGCGCTGATTATAGACGTTACGGCTGCAATCTTCATCTGTTTGTATGGATATACCTTCTCAGGTATTGTTTTTATCCTATGTTATCGTTTTTTTTCCAGGAAGGTTGTTCTTCATGCCCCAGTCTACATCCGTACTGAGACGTAATGGATTTACTTTTAAGCAGTTTTTTGTGGCACACGATCGCTGTGCAATGAAAGTCGGAACAGACGGCATTTTATTGGGAGCCTGGGCCCCCGTTGCGGGCGTAAAAAGGATCCTGGATATTGGTACCGGGAGCGGCCTGTTGGCGCTGATGCTGGCCCAGCGCACTGATGAAAACGTCATCATTGACGCCGTGGAGCTTGATGTCGACGCCGCGCAGCAGGCGCAGGAGAACATCGCGCAATCTCCGTGGATGCATCGCGTGAGTGTTCATATAGAAGATGCGCAACAGTGGGTACCGCGTCAGACCGTGCGTTTTGATTTGATAATCAGCAATCCTCCCTATTATGAACAGGGCGTGGAATGCGCTACACCGCAGCGTGAGCAAGCGCGTTATACCACCTCGCTCGATCACCAGGCGTTGCTTACGCTGGCGGCGGACAGCATTACGGAAGAAGGATTTTTTTGTGTCGTGCTGCCGGAACAGATTGGGAACGCGTTTACCCAGCAGGCATTAAGTATGGGCTGGCATCTGCGATTACGTACGGATGTAGCAGAAACGGAAGCCCGGCTACCGCATCGGGTGTTGCTGGCATTCTCCCCGCAGGCCGGGGAGTGCTTTAGCGACAGGCTGGTGATTCGTGGGCCAGACCAACGTTACTCTGAAGGTTATACGGCGCTGACCCAGGCGTTTTACCTGTTTATGTGATGACTTAGCGGCGAGAGAATAGACGGGCCCGACTCAGGAAGCTGTTCTGGGTAATCCAGTGTGTAGTGCAGGCCCCGACTCTCTTTGCGCATCATTGCGCAGCGGACAATCAGCTCCGCAACTTGCACCAGGTTACGCAGTTCCAGCAAATTGTTCGACACGCGGAAATGGGCGTAATACTCGTCGATTTCCTGTTGCAGCATGGTGATACGGCGCAGAGCGCGCTCCAGGCGCTTGGTCGTACGCACAATACCGACGTAATCCCACATAAACAGCCGCAGCTCATGCCAGTTATGCTGGATAACAACCAACTCATCCGGATTTTCTACCCGGCTTTCATCCCAGCCCGGGAGCGTGCTAACGCCGCGAGCATAAGGCATGCGCCTGTCGATATCTTCAGCCGCGGACCAGCCATAAACCAGACACTCCAGCAATGAGTTCGATGCCATCCGGTTGGCGCCATGCAGGCCGGTGTAACTCACTTCGCCGATCGCATACAGCCCGTCGACATCGGTACGGCCAAAGTCATCCACCATCACACCGCCGCAGGTATAGTGCGCGGCAGGCACGATGGGAACCGGCTCTTTGGTTAAATCAATGCCCAGTCCCAGCAACTTTTCATAAATCATCGGGAAATGCTGACGAACAAATTCTTCCGGCTTATGGCTGATATCGAGGAACATGCAATCTGCACCAAGGCGCTTCATTTCATGATCAATGGCGCGGGCGACAATATCGCGGGGAGCCAGTTCGCCACGTTCGTCAAAATCGGGCATAAAGCGTGAACCGTCCGGGCGCTTCAGGTGCGCGCCTTCGCCGCGCAGCGCTTCGGTCAGCAGAAAATTGCGTGCCTGCGGATGATACAGCGCAGTCGGGTGAAACTGGTTAAACTCCAGGTTGGCGACGCGGCATCCTGCGCGCCAGGCCATTGCAATCCCGTCACCCGAGGAAATATCCGGATTGGTAGTGTATTGATACACCTTTGATGCGCCGCCGGTGGCCAACACTACCGACTTCGCATGGCAGGTTTCGACGGCTTCTTTATTACGATTCCAGATCCATGCGCCGACAACCCGACGCGTTCCCGGCAGACCGATTTTATCGGAGACAATCAGGTCGACGGCGTTGCTACGCTCAAGAACCCGGATATTGGGATGATTTTGTGCCTGGCTGACGAGGGTGGTTTCGACTTCTTTGCCGGTAGCATCCGCAGCGTGCAGGATGCGTCGATGGCTGTGACCGCCTTCACGGGTCAGGTGATAGCTCTCTTCGCCGTTAGGCTGAACCTGTGTATCGAATAAGACGCCCTGATCGATAAGCCATTGAACGCAGGTGCGGGCATTGCTGGCGACAAATTCAACCGCATGGCGATCGCACAGCCCGGCCCCGGCAATCAGCGTATCTTCAACGTGGGAGTCGATACTGTCGGTTTCATCGAAAACCGCGGCAATACCCCCCTGGGCATAAAATGTCGAGCCTTCGCTGACTGGCCCTTTGCTCAGGACAATAACCTGATGTTTTTCAGCCAGGCGCAGCGCCAGTGAGAGTCCGGCAGCCCCGCTGCCAATGATCAGCACGTCACAGGATAATTCAGGAGTCGTATTCATGATGTTTGTTTAATTTACTAAACAGTGTTTGGTCACCATAGCACCACATTGCGCGATACTGCACGTTTTATTTTTAAATGTGTTGCAATGACTAAACATGAAAGAAAAGCATGACGAGGACGAAATAGGCAAAAATATTTTGTGAAGCAGGCCGTTAGCATCAGATTATGTGATGAAATAAAGTGCCCGTTGGGTTACTCTGCAAGCGGTGAAATGGGCATTTCTGTACAGATAGTGCGTTGATCGGGTTATGTAGACTTATAATGAGAGATAAGACCTGTCTACAACATGACAAACAAAAAACAATGCGTAACGGAACTTTACGAAACTTGAGCACTCTAAGCATTTGCTTGCTCATAGTGAAGCTGATGGAGTGGCGTTTCGAAAGCGCGTGGAAATTTGGTTTGGGGAGACTTTACCTCGGATGAGCGAGCAGTTAACGGACCAGGTCCTGGTAGAACGGGTCCAGAAGGGAGATCAGAAAGCCTTTAACCTACTGGTAGTGCGCTATCAGCATAAGGTGGCGAGTCTGGTTTCTCGCTATGTACCGTCGGGTGATGTACCCGATGTAGTACAAGAAGCATTTATCAAAGCCTATCGTGCGCTGGATTCGTTCCGGGGAGATAGTGCTTTTTATACCTGGCTGTATCGTATTGCAGTCAATACAGCGAAGAATTACCTGGTCGCTCAGGGGCGTCGTCCACCTTCCAGTGATATTGATGCGATTGAAGCAGAAAATTACGAAAGTGGCGGAGCACTGAAAGAAATTTCGAACCCTGAGAACTTAATGTTGTCAGAAGAGCTGAGACAGATAGTTTTCCGAACTATTGAGTCCCTCCCGGAAGATTTACGCATGGCAATAACCTTGCGGGAGCTGGATGGCCTGAGCTATGAAGAGATAGCCGCTATCATGGATTGTCCGGTAGGTACGGTGCGTTCACGTATCTTCCGAGCGAGGGAAGCTATTGATAATAAAGTTCAACCGCTTATCAGGCGTTGACGATAGCGGGATACTGGAAAAGGTATTAGGCATGCAGAAAGAAAAACTTTCCGCTTTAATGGATGGCGAAACGCTGGATACTGAGTTACTCAAAGAGCTGACTCACGACCCGGAAATGCAAAAAACCTGGGAGAGTTATCACCTGATTCGCGATTCCATGCGAGGTGATACCGCCGACGTTCTCCATTTCGATATTTCCGCCCGCGTTATGGCCGCCATCCAGGATGAGCCAGTACGTCAGACGGCGCCATTGATTCCTGAGGCCCAGCCAGCACCGCACCAGTGGCAGAAAATGCCATTCTGGAAGAAAATGCGTCCGTGGGCCGCGCAGCTTACCCAAATGGGTGTGGCCGCGTGCGTATCACTTGCAGTTATCGTTGGCGTCCAGCACTATAATGGGCAATCTGAAACGTCCCAGCAGCCCGAAACACCGGTATTTAATACATTACCGATGATGGGGAAAGCCAGTCCGGTAAGCCTGGGTGTACCTTCTGACGCGACGGCCAGCGGCGGTCAACAACAGCAGGTACAGGAGCAGCGTCGTCGTATTAATGCCATGTTGCAGGATTACGAATTGCAACGTCGACTGCACTCTGAACAGCTTCAGTTTGAGCAGGCGCAAACACAGCAAGCCGCTGTTCAGGTGCCAGGAATTCAAACTTTAGGAACGCAATCGCAGTAATGAAGCAACTTTGGTTTGCCATGTCACTTGTGGCTGGTAGCCTGTTCTTCTCTGTAAACGCCTCGGCCAATCCTGCGTCCGGGGCGTTGTTGCAGCAGATGAATCTGGCCAGCCAGTCGCTAACCTATGAGCTGTCATTTGTCAGCATCAATAAGCAGGGTGTTGAATCCCTACGTTATCGTCATGCCCGCCAGGATAACCGTCCACTCGCGCAACTGTTACAAATGGATGGACCACGCAGGGAAGTGGTGCAACGCGGCAACGAAATTAGCTATTTTGAGCCTGGCCTCGAACCGTTCACGCTGAACGGCGATTATATCGTTGACTCTCTGCCATCCCTGATTTACACCGATTTCAAACGCCTTGCTCCCTACTATGATTTTATCTCAGTAGGCCGCACCCGTATTGCCGATCGCCTCTGTGAAGTGATCCGCGTTGTGGCGCGTGACGGCACCCGTTACAGCTATATCGTTTGGATGGACACGGAGACCAAACTGCCGATGCGTGTCGATCTCCTCGATCGTGATGGCGAAACGCTGGAACAGTTCCGTGTGATCTCCTTTACCGTGAATAACGGTGTTAGCGACAGCATGCAGACACTAGCAAAAGCGAATTTACCACCGTTGCTGTCGGTTCCTGCGGGCGAGAAAACCAACTTCAACTGGAGTCCGTCGTGGTTGCCACAAGGTTTCAGTGAGGTCTCAAGCAGTCGACGTCCGCTGCCGACGATGGATAACATGCCGATTGAATCACGCCTTTATTCTGATGGCCTGTTTAGTTTCTCCGTGAACGTAAACCGTGCGACGCAGAACAGTGCCGATCAACTGCTGCGTACTGGCCGCAGAACGGTCAGCACCAGCGTGCGTGATAACGCGGAGATTACGATTGTGGGCGAGCTTCCACCGCAAACGGCGAAGCGTATCGCGGACAATATCAAGTTCAGGGCAGCACAATGATTAAAGAGTGGGCGACGGTCGTCTCCTGGCAAAATGGTCTGGCGACGGTCAGCTGCGATGTTAAAGCATCATGTAGCAGCTGTGCTTCCCGGGCCGGATGCGGGAGCCGCGTGCTGAACAAACTGGGGCCACAGACCACACACACCATCGTGGTGCCCTGCGACGAACCCTTGACCCCAGGTCAAAAAGTTGAACTGGGCATTGCCGAAGGTAGCCTGCTGGGATCGGCGATGCTGGTCTACATGTCTCCGTTGGCAGGACTGTTTCTTTTCGCTGCGCTGTTCCAGGTGCTGTTTGGTTCCGATCTTGCCGCATTAAGCGGCGCAGTGCTGGGGGGCGTGGGCGGATTCCTGATTGCTCGTGGATACTCTCGTAAGCTTGCTGAACGCGAAGCCTGGCAGCCGGTCATTCTGAACGTTGCTCTCCCACCCGATCTTATTCGCGTCGAAACCCAGCAGTGATATCTTTGCCTGATGGCGTTGCGCTTATCAGGTCTACAGCGTGCTCAGATGTAAGCGTAGGCCGGATAAGGCGTTTATGACGCCATCCGGCAAAAGTTTCACCGACTTTGCAAGGTTGTTTCCAGTTCCCGCTATCCTTGCTCTATGAACGTTTCCTCGCCTCAGCGTTGTAGTGTAGAATGCGGCGTTTCACTTAAACAGACGTTAAGCTCAGATCAGCGACTTCTCAGAGCCTGCTCCGGCGGGCGTAAGGCACAATAATTACACTATATGAAGAACATACGTAACTTTTCAATCATAGCTCACATCGACCACGGTAAATCGACGCTGTCTGACCGTATTATCCAGATCTGCGGTGGCCTGTCTGACCGTGAAATGGAAGCGCAGGTTCTCGACTCGATGGATCTTGAGCGTGAGCGCGGTATTACTATCAAAGCGCAGAGCGTGACGCTCGATTTCAAAGCATCTGATGGTGAAACCTATCAGCTTAACTTTATCGACACCCCGGGCCACGTTGACTTCTCGTATGAAGTTTCCCGCTCGCTTGCTGCCTGTGAAGGCGCATTGCTGGTGGTTGATGCCGGACAGGGCGTTGAAGCGCAGACCCTGGCTAACTGCTATACCGCCATGGAAATGGATCTGGAAGTAGTACCGGTACTGAACAAAATTGACCTGCCAGCCGCCGATCCTGAACGCGTAGCGGAAGAGATCGAAGATATCGTCGGTATTGATGCGACGGATGCCGTTCGCTGCTCGGCGAAAACCGGCGTTGGCGTCACTGACGTTCTTGAACGTCTGGTACGCGACATTCCGCCGCCGGAGGGTGATCCAGAAGGCCCCTTACAGGCGCTGATTATCGACTCCTGGTTCGATAACTACCTTGGCGTGGTGTCACTGGTGCGTATTAAAAACGGCACCATGCGTAAAGGCGACAAAATTAAAGTGATGAGCACCGGTCAGGTCTATAACGCCGACCGTCTGGGTATCTTCACGCCAAAACAAGTTGACCGTACCGAGCTGAAATGCGGCGAGGTAGGTTGGTTGGTTTGTGCGATTAAAGACATCCTCGGCGCACCGGTTGGTGATACCCTGACGCAGGCGCGTAACCCGGCAGACAAACCGCTGCCAGGCTTTAAAAAAGTGAAGCCGCAGGTTTACGCCGGTCTGTTCCCGGTGAGCTCTGACGACTATGAAAACTTCCGTGACGCGCTTGGCAAGCTGAGCCTGAACGACGCCTCCCTGTTCTACGAGCCGGAAAGCTCTACCGCGCTAGGCTTCGGCTTCCGTTGTGGCTTCCTTGGTCTGCTGCACATGGAGATCATTCAGGAACGTCTGGAGCGTGAATACGATCTGGATCTGATCACCACCGCGCCGACCGTAGTCTACGAAGTTGAAACCACGGCGAAAGAGACTATCTACGTCGATAGTCCGTCCAAGCTGCCGCCGCTGAACAACATCTACGAACTGCGTGAGCCGATCGCTGAGTGTCACATGCTGCTGCCGCAGGCTTACCTTGGCAATGTCATCACCCTGTGTATCGAGAAGCGTGGCGTCCAGACCAATATGGTTTACCACGGTAACCAGGTGGCGCTGACGTATGAGATTCCGATGGCGGAAGTCGTACTCGATTTCTTTGACCGTCTGAAGTCGACCTCTCGCGGCTACGCGTCGCTGGACTATAACTTCAAACGCTTCCAGGCGTCTGACATGGTGCGTGTTGATGTCCTTATCAACAACGAACGTGTCGATGCACTGGCGCTGATTACCCACCGTGACAACTCCCAGAGCCGTGGCCGTGAACTGGTTGAGAAGATGAAAGATCTGATCCCTCGCCAGCAGTTTGATATCGCGATCCAGGCGGCCATTGGTACGCACATCATCGCGCGTTCAACGGTTAAGCAGCTGCGTAAAAACGTTCTGGCGAAATGCTACGGTGGCGATATCAGCCGTAAGAAAAAGCTGCTGCAAAAACAGAAAGAGGGTAAAAAGCGCATGAAGCAGATCGGTAACGTCGAACTGCCGCAGGAAGCGTTCCTCGCCATTCTGCATGTCGGTAAAGACAGCAAATAATCTTAAGGAGTTGGCATGGCGAACATGTTTGCCCTGATTCTGGTGATTGCCACACTGGTGACGGGCATTTTATGGTGCGTAGATAAATTCATCTTCGCGCCAAAGCGCCGGGAGCGTCAGGCAGCAGCGCAAGCTGCTGCAGGTGATTCACTGGATAAAGCTACGCTGAAAAAAGTGGCACCTAAGCCAGGCTGGCTGGAAACCGGGGCGTCCGTTTTCCCTGTACTGGCGATTGTGCTGGTGGTGCGTTCATTTATCTATGAACCATTCCAGATCCCGTCAGGTTCGATGATGCCGACGCTGCTTATCGGTGACTTTATCCTGGTGGAGAAATTCGCCTACGGGATTAAAGATCCGATTTACCAGAAAACGTTGATCGAAACCGGTCATCCGAAACGCGGTGATATCGTGGTGTTTAAATACCCGGAAGACCCGCGTCTGGACTACATTAAACGTGCTGTCGGTTTACCGGGAGACAAAGTAACGTACGATCCAGTGGCGAAAGAGGTGACTATTCAGCCAGGATGCCGTTCCGGTCAGGCGTGTGAAAACGCGTTGCCGGTAACGTACTCTGATGTTCAGCCAAGTGATTTTGTACAGACCTTTGCTCGTCGTAACGGCGGTGAAGCGACCAGCGGCTTCTTTGAAGTTCCGCTGAACGAAACGAAAGAGAACGGTATTCGCCTCTCTGAGCGTAAAGAAACGCTGGGTGAGGTTACGCACCGCATTCTGACCGTGCCGATTGCGCAGGATCAGGTGGGGATGTATTACCGTCAACCTGGTCAGCCGTTGGCAACCTGGATCGTTCCGCCGGGACACTACTTCATGATGGGTGATAACCGTGATAACAGCGCGGACAGCCGTTACTGGGGATTTGTACCGGAAGCGAATCTGGTTGGTAAAGCGACCGCTATCTGGATGAGTTTCGATAAGCAAGAAGGTGAATGGCCGACCGGTGTGCGTTTAAGCCGTATTGGTGGCATTCACTAATCACCGATAATTGTTCACGTTGTCGTCATTACGGCGGCAGCGTGAATTATTTCTCGGATAAATTCCCGCAGACTAACGACATCCCTTGTCGTTGTGTATAGAATATTCCCCCGAAGTTTTAGGTTGGCACCGACAGGTTGCCACGGCACACGAAACAGCGTTGGTTTGTATACAAAAGCATGCAGGCGAAGCCGGATGGCTCAGCGAAGTGCGTATATCAGGTCTGTTTCGTGTGCTGAATTGTTGACGCATTCATTTATTGGTATCGCATGAACCCCATCGTAATTAATCGGCTTCAACGGAAGCTGGGCTACACTTTTAATCATCAGGAGCTGTTGCAGCAGGCATTAACTCACCGGAGCGCCAGCAGCAAACATAACGAGCGTTTAGAATTTTTAGGCGACTCTATTTTGAGCTTTGTTATCGCTAATGCGCTGTATCACCGTTTCCCGCGTGTGGATGAAGGTGATATGAGCCGCATGCGCGCGACGCTGGTTCGCGGCAATACGCTGGCAGAATTAGCCCGTGAGTTTGACCTCGGTGAATGTTTACGTTTGGGGCCTGGTGAGCTGAAAAGCGGCGGCTTCCGTCGTGAATCAATCCTGGCGGATACCGTTGAAGCTTTGATCGGCGGCGTCTTCCTCGACAGCGATATTCAAACCGTTGAGCAATTGATCCTGAACTGGTATCAAACTCGTCTGGATGAAATTAGCCCAGGCGACAAACAAAAAGATCCGAAAACGCGCCTGCAGGAATATTTGCAGGGTCGCCACCTGCCTCTGCCGTCTTATTTGGTGGTGCAGGTCCGTGGTGAAGCGCACGATCAAGAATTTACTATCCACTGCCAGGTCAGCGGCCTGAGTGAACCGGTGGTTGGCACAGGTTCGAGCCGTCGTAAGGCTGAGCAGGCTGCCGCCGAACAGGCGTTGAAAAAACTGGAGCTGGAATGAGCGAAGAGAAAACCTACTGCGGATTTATTGCTATCGTCGGTCGCCCGAACGTCGGCAAATCCACCCTGTTGAATAATCTGCTTGGGCAGAAGATTTCTATTACCTCACGTAAGGCTCAGACAACACGTCACCGTATTGTTGGCATCCATACCGAAGGCGCGTATCAGGCGATTTATGTTGATACCCCGGGTCTGCATATGGAAGAAAAACGGGCTATTAACCGCCTGATGAACAAAGCGGCGAGCAGCTCGATCGGTGATGTTGAACTGGTTATTTTCGTTGTCGAAGGCACCCGCTGGACGCCGGACGACGAAATGGTGCTCAACAAGCTGCGTGATGGCAAAGCCCCGGTTATTCTGGCCGTCAACAAAGTCGACAACGTTCAGGAAAAAGCCGATCTGCTGCCGCACCTGCAGTTCCTGGCAAGCCAGATGAACTTCCTTGATATCGTACCGATTTCTGCCGAAACCGGCTTGAATGTCGATACCGTTGCGGGCATCGTGCGTAAGCATTTGCCGGAAGCTATTCATCACTTCCCGGAAGATTACATCACCGACCGTTCTCAGCGCTTTATGGCCTCTGAAATCATACGTGAAAAGCTGATGCGTTTTCTGGGGGCTGAACTGCCGTACTCCGTTACCGTGGAGATTGAGCGTTTTATCTCTAACGAACGCGGCGGCTACGACATTAACGGCCTGATCCTCGTCGAACGTGAAGGGCAGAAGAAGATGGTTATTGGCAACAAAGGGGCCAAGATTAAAACCATCGGCATCGAAGCGCGTAAAGACATGCAGGAGATGTTCGAAGCGCCCGTTCACCTCGAACTGTGGGTGAAAGTGAAATCCGGCTGGGCCGATGACGAACGCGCGCTGCGTAGCCTCGGTTACGGCGACGACGTCTAAACACATCTTCTGAAACACGGCGAGTATATGGAAGGATGGCAACGCGCTTTTGTCCTGCATAGTCGCCCCTGGAGCGAAACCAGTCTCGTGCTGGATGTCTTCACGGAAGAGTCGGGTCGCGTGCGCCTGGTGGCTAAAGGCGCACGTTCCAAACGCTCCAATCTTAAAGGCGCACTCCAGCCTTTTACCCCGTTGTTGCTTCGCTTTGGTGGACGTGGCGAGGTCAAAACCTTGCGCAGCGCCGAAGCCGTTTCTCTGGCACTCCCCCTTAGCGGAATCACGCTGTACAGCGGCTTGTATATTAACGAGCTTATCTCGCGCGTACTCGAATACGAAACCCGCTTTTCTGCACTCTTTTTCGATTACCTGAACTGTATTCAGGCGCTGGCTGGCGCCACGGGTTCGCCAGAACCTGCGTTGCGTCGCTTTGAGCTGGCCTTACTTGGTCATCTGGGGTATGGCGTCGATTTTACCCACTGTGCAGGCAGCGGCGAGCCGGTAGACGACACCATGACCTATCGCTACCGGGAAGAAAAAGGGTTTATCGCCAGCGTAGTGATTGATAACGCCACCTTTACCGGACGCCATCTGAAAGCACTCGAATCGCGGGAATTTCCGGATGCTGATACGCTTCGCGCCGCGAAACGCTTTACCCGCATGGCGTTAAAGCCGTATCTTGGTGGTAAGCCCTTAAAGAGCCGCGAATTATTCCGGCAGTTTATGCCGAAGCGAAAATAAAAAACGAGGATTGTCATGGCCGAATTACTGTTAGGCGTCAACATTGACCACATTGCCACTTTACGTAATGCACGCGGTACCGCATATCCGGACCCGGTTCAGGCAGCGTTTATCGTTGAACAGGCGGGCGCAGACGGTATTACCGTACATCTGCGTGAAGACCGTCGCCATATCACCGACCGTGACGTACGTATTCTGCGCCAGACGCTGGATACGCGCATGAATCTGGAAATGGCGGTCACTGAAGAGATGCTGGCGATTGCCGTTGAGACTAAGCCGCATTTTTGCTGCCTGGTGCCGGAAAAACGTCAGGAAGTTACCACTGAAGGTGGGCTGGACGTCGCCGGCCAGCGTGACAAGATGCACGATGCCTGCAAACGTCTGGCGGACGCAGGCATTCTGGTTTCGCTGTTTATCGATGCCGATGAAGAGCAGATTAAGGCCGCTGCGGAAGTTGGCGCACCGTTTATTGAAATTCACACCGGCTGTTACGCCGATGCGAAAACCGACGCAGAACAGGCCAGCGAACTGGCGCGTATCGCCAAAGCGGCGACTTTTGCTGCAAGCCTTGGCCTGAAGGTGAATGCGGGTCACGGTCTGACGTATCACAACGTTAAAGCTATCGCGCGGATCCCGGAAATGCACGAGCTGAATATTGGCCATGCCATTATCGGACGTGCGGTGATGAGCGGCCTGAAAGAGGCCGTAGTCGAAATGAAGCGCCTGATGCTGGAAGCGCGTGGCTAATGGCGATTCTGGGATTAGGTACGGATATCGTGGAGATTGCCCGCATCGAAGCGGTGATCTCCCGTTCCGGCGACCGCCTGGCAAGACGTGTGCTCAGCGACAACGAATGGGCAATCTGGGAAACGCATCAGCAGCCGGTGCGTTTTCTGGCGAAGCGTTTTGCAGTCAAAGAGGCGGCAGCAAAAGCCTTTGGCACGGGTATTCGCAATGGGCTGGCGTTTAATCAGTTTGAAGTCTTTAACGACGAACTCGGTAAGCCGCGTCTGCGATTATGGGGAGAGGCGTTAAAACTGGCGGAAAAACTCGGCGTTGCGCACATGCATGTGACGCTGGCCGATGAGCGTCACTACGCCTGCGCCACGGTGATTATCGAAAGTTAGATTCAGGACGTTGCCGGATGGCGACGCGTAGCGTCTTATCCGGCCTACGGGTTATGCGTTTGTTGCAGGGGCAGGGTAGGAGCTTCATCGCCAGATGGCGACGCGGCTAAAGTTTATCGGCGTGGTGCATCAGCACAAACTTATCCCACAGCTGCTCTTCTGTTTCGACATGCGCCGGATCTTTCAAAATAGTATTGGGGATCGGGCACACCTTCTGGCAGGTTGGCGTGTCGTAATGGCCTACGCATTCCGTACACTTGTCGCTGTTAATCTCGTAAATGCTATCACCCATCGAAATCGCCTCATTCGGGCATTCGGGCTCGCACATATCGCAATTGATACACTTTTTAGTGATTAACAGGGCCATCAGGAAACTCTCAAAACATCACAAATCGGGCGGGCATTATACGCGCATTCTTTGCTCAGACCAGTTTTTTTACCAGTGCTTCGCTGTGGCGAATACGTTCCGGGGCATGCTCCAGATCCTGCTGCACCAGCGCCATAAACAGTAAATCAGTGAGCATCATTTGCGCATGGGTGGAGGAAATCGCTGCGCTGCGCGTGGCCTGCTCCTCGGCAATGGTGTACAGACAATGACTTGCCCGTTGCTGCAGGGCGTTCGGTGTGAATCCGGTGATGGCGAGGATTTTCGCGCCGGTGCGCAACGTTTCATCCGCAGCCAGGTTGAGCTCTCGACGCTCTCCGGTATACGAAATGGCCAGCAGTAGATCGTTAGGCGAAAGCGCCTGCACCGTCGCCAGTAGGGCGTGCATATCGCGTTCCACCACCGCGTTAAAACCAATCTTCAGCAGCTTCCAGGCAAAATTCTGTGCCACCAGACCCGATGCGCCAATCCCGGTCACGATAATGCGGCGGGCTGAACGCAGCATCGTGACGCTCTCCATCAGTTTCTCTTCGCTGTTGACGTCCAGCGTCGCATGCATCGCCGCCACGTTCTCTTTAATCAGTTTCTCGCCTACCATTCGCATCGGGTCGTCACCGCGAATCTGATTATGTACCGGAATGGAATGGGGATTGGGATTGCTGGCCAATGCTTCGCTAATCGCCAGTTTGAGTGCCGGGAATCCTTTAAAGCCCATCTTTTGCGCGAATTTCACCACGCTGGACTGGCTGACGCCCGCTTCAAAGGCCAGCTGTTGTGAACTGAGATGACGCGCAGCATCCGGTTGAGCAAGAAGATAATCCGCAAGCTTTTTATCGCTTTGCGCGAGATCCGGATAACGCTGACGAATGCGAATTAAACAGTTCATGCTTTCTCCTGGCGAAAATGTGATGGCGATTACAAAACAAAATATCACTCGCCTTAGTGAATATAATATTCCATTATGACAGATTATTATGAATTAAAAATTCCTAAGGAACAAAAAATGAATCTCGGTGCGTTAGTTTCAGAAACCCGCAATCCTCAGACCATGGATCTGGATGCGCTCTCCACTCTGGAGTTGGTTCATCGTTTTAATCAACAGGATACGCTGGTAGCTGAAGCAGTAAAAGCAACTCTTCCTGAAGTTGCGCGCGCGGTTGATGCGGCAGCTGACGCGCTAAAAGCCGGTGGACGCATTATTTACATGGGAGCAGGTACCAGTGGGCGTCTTGGGGTGCTGGACGCGTCTGAATGCCCGCCAACCTTCGGCGTTCCGCACGGTCTGGTGGTTGGGCTGATTGCCGGGGGACCGGGTGCGCTGCTTAAGGCCGTAGAAGGCGCAGAAGATAACCCGCAGCTAGGTGAAGACGATCTGCGTACGCTCAATCTTACCGCACAGGATCTGGTGGTGGGGCTGGCTGCTTCTGGTCGTACGCCGTATGTCATTGGTGGGTTGAAATATGCGCGTTCGGTGGGCTGTACGACGGCGGCTATTTCATGCAATCCGGATTCCCCTATCGCGCATGAAGCGGACATTGCCATTTCTCCGGTGGTGGGGCCAGAGGCGCTGACCGGGTCAACACGACTGAAATCCGGCACCGCGCAAAAGCTGGTGCTCAATATGATCTCCACCGGCGCGATGGTGAAATTTGGCAAGGTGTACCAGAACCTGATGGTGGATATGCAGGCAACCAACGTCAAACTGGTCGATCGGGCGTGCCGTATGGTGGTTGAAGCCACCGGCATTGCGCGTGCTCAAGCTGAAACGCTGCTGAAG
This sequence comes from Citrobacter sp. Cpo142, assembly GCF_030332425.1. Lineage (NCBI taxonomy): Bacteria > Pseudomonadati > Pseudomonadota > Gammaproteobacteria > Enterobacterales > Enterobacteriaceae > Citrobacter > Citrobacter sp. Cpo142. The sequence continues at coordinate 402,956 of NZ_JAOWHW010000113.1, read as the reverse complement.
CAGACGGATTATGATGTTAAGCCGGCTATTTTAATGGCGCTCACCGGCCTGGATGCTGCTGCCGCCCGCGAAAAACTTGCCGCTCACCAGGGTTTTTTACGCGCGGCGTTAGAACACTAAGAGGTGTATATGGATAAGACGGCGTTGCTGGCCAGCGACATCCTGCTGGGCGTTGGCGGAGAGAACAATATTCTGCGTCTGGAAAACTGTATGACCCGTGTCAGGGTGGAAGTTCAGGATGACGGGCAGATCGATATTCCCCGCCTCAGGCAACTGCCCGGCGTTAGCGGCTACGTGAAGCAGGGCGCACAGCACCAGATTATTGTCGGTCCCGGTAAAGCAGCCAAAGTGGTGGATGCCATGCGTTCCCTGATTGCCGATGGCGGCGAGCGAGCAGATGCCAATGATATTGAGCGCACCAAGTCAGAGGCCAAAGCGAAGTACAAAGCGCCGATGAGCGATGCGCTGCGTAAGCTGGCGAACGTCTTTATCCCTCTTATTCCGGCGTTTATCGCCTCCGGTTTGATTACCGGCATTATTAACATCCTTAAGCGCCCGGATATCGTGGGGGATTTTGCGACCCACTATCCAAATATGCTGGGGTTGATGGGCATATTTGGCAGCGCCGTATTTGCCATTATGAATATTCTGGTCGGGGTGAATACCGCCAAAGTTTTCGGTGGCTCCCTGGCAATGGGCGGGGTGATGGCGGGGATCCTCTCCAGCCCTCAGCTGGCGCAAATTACCCTGTTTGGCGAAGCGTTGCAGCCGGGGCGCGGTGGGGTGATCGCGGTATTGCTGGTGGTTGCGCTGATGTGCTGGATCGAACGTAAATTCCGCGCGCTGTTGCCAGAATCACTGGAGCTTATCCTTAACCCGCTGCTGACCACCATCATTACCGGCGTAATCGCGATTGTGGCGCTGCAACCGCTTGGCGGATGGATTTCTGAATCTATCGCTCACGGCGCATCCTGGGCTATCGATCGCGGCGGTTTTCTGGTCGGTGCCGTGCTGGCGGGAACCTTCCTGCCGTTGGTACTTACCGGGCTTCATCAGGGATTGGTGCCCATCCATGTTGAACTGGTTCAGGCGCACGGTTATAACGCGCTCTTTCCGATCCTGGCGATGGCGGGCGTTGGGCAAATAGGTGCTGCGATTGCGGTTTTGATGAAAACCCGCAATGCGCGGCTAAAGAAAGTGATCAAAGGGGCGCTACCGGTCGGACTGCTGGGGATTGGCGAGCCGCTGATTTTTGGCGTAACGCTGCCGTTGGGTAAGCCGTTTATCGGTGCCTGTCTTGGCGGCGCGGTAGGTGGGGCGCTGATTAGCTACTGGAAGGTGGCGACGGTCATCACCTTTGGCATTTCCGGATTACCGCTGGCACTGACGATTGTTGCCGGAAAAGTGATGTTCTATCTGTTAGGCTATCTGGTAGCAGTTATCGCCGGGTTCTTGTTTACCTGGCTATTGGGATTCACTGATCCAGAGGAATAAGGTTTGACCAATCACCAGCGCCGCGTTGTCTTTTTTGATTTGGATGGCACGTTACACCAGCAGGATATGTTCGGTAGTTTTATTCGTTATCTGCTGCGTCGCCAGCCGCTGAACGCGTTGCTTGTGCTGCCTCTGTTACCGGTGATTGCGCTGGCGTTGCTGATAAAAGGACGTGCCGCCCGCTGGCCAATGAGCCTGCTGTTATGGGGATGCACTTTTGGCCGCAGCGAGGCGCGTCTGAAAGCGCATCAGGCCGACTTTGTGCGCTGGTTTCGCAGTAACGTGACGGCGTTTCCGCTCGTGCAGCAGCGGCTGACAACCTACCTGTTAAGCTCTGACGCTGATATCTGGCTTATTACCGGCTCTCCACAGTCACTGGTCGAGCAGGTTTACTTTGATACTCCATGGCTACCGCGAGTCAATCTGATTGCCAGCAAAATGGCGCGGGGATACGGCGGCTGGGTACTGACTCTGCGCTGTCTGGGCCATGAGAAAGTGACACAACTGGAACGCCACATTGGCGCGCCGCTACAGCTTTACAGTGGCTATAGTGACAGTAATCAGGACAATCCGCTGCTCTCTTTTTGCCAGCATCGCTGGCGCGTCACGCCGCGCGGAGAGCTTCAGCAACTCGAATAGCCAACGCACATGCAATTTGAAGTATGACGTGTATAATGCGCCCGCTTTGATTACTGGAGTTACCCCTTTGTCAGATGTTGAATTTAGCCACGAATACTGGATGCGTCATGCTTTAACGCTGGCTAAGCGCGCCTGGGATGAGCGTGAAGTCCCGGTGGGTGCGGTATTGGTACATAACAACCGAGTGATTGGCGAAGGCTGGAACCGCCCGATAGGTCATCATGATCCGACTGCTCATGCTGAGATTATGGCGCTGCGTCAGGGCGGCCTGGTGCTGCAAAACTACCGCCTGTTAGATGCCACGCTGTACGTCACTCTGGAACCGTGCGTGATGTGCGCTGGCGCGATGGTGCACAGCCGTATCGGTCGGGTCGTTTTTGGCGCGCGCGATGCGAAAACCGGGGCTGCCGGGTCATTAATGGATGTGCTGCATCACCCTGGAATGAATCATCGGGTTGAAGTGACCGAAGGGGTACTGCGGGATGAATGCGCCACGCTGCTCAGTGATTTCTTCCGCATGCGCCGGCAGGAAATTAAGGCCCTGAAAAAATCCGCTAATCAGTAACTCTCAGCCTGATGGTGCTGCGCTTATCAGGCTACCAGGACTACTTTCCCTCTTTTTTCTGCGGTGAAAACAGCAGGGAAGGCGAGTGCGACAGGTAGTTTGACGACGTCTGAGACAGAAACGCCGAAAGCGGGAATTCATCTTTACCTATTAGCTCTGCGGGCGTCACCGCCGGGTAATCCTGCGCCAGTTGCTGCGTTTCTAGCGCCTGTTTTTCTTTCTCTTGCAGATATCCCACCAGGCTAATCTGGTATTTACGGATGTTTTCCACATAGGCGTAGGCTTCATGCCCACGCGCATAACCATAGGTCAACTTATTGTAATACGGCTTTTGGCTAAGCAGCGGTAGTCGCTGTTTTACGTCGGACCAACTGTTCGGATTGCCTTTGGTTTTCACCGTCAGCGCCCGTGCGTCCAGCATGTGCGCATAACCCATATTGTAGGCTGCAAGCGCAAACCAGATGCGTTCTCCTTCGGGGACGGTATCCGGTACTTTGCTCATCATGTCCTGCAAATATCGCGCGCCGCCGCTGATGCTTTGTTCGGCATCGGTACGGTCGGTCAGCCCAAGACTCTGAGCGGTATTTTTGGTCAGCATCATCAGCCCGCGTACGCCGGTTGGAGAGGTGGCCTGCGCATCCCAGTGTGACTCCTGATATGAGATAGCGGCCAGCAGTCGCCAGTCTATCTCTTGCGCATATTTCTCAAACAGTGGCTTGAGGTCCGGCAACACGCTGTCTACGGCGCGCAAAAAGGAGCGGGTATCGACATAGTCAAAATCATCGCCATGCCCGAGATATTTCTCTTCCAGCCGTGCCAGAGAACCGTCTTCATTCATGGTGTTGAAGAAATCCAGTAGGGCGGCAGATAGCGTGTTGTCATCGTCCAGCCGACTAAACCAGGTCACCGGTTGTTCGTCAGAGACGTCGAGCGCTACGGCCAGCTCAGGATGCACGCGTTGATATAAGCTGATGGCGACAGAATCGGCTATGGTGTAATCCAGCTTTCCGGCGATTACATCATCAAGCAGTTCGGTGGTGCCCTTTTTGTCATCGACTTTCCAGCTCAGATCGGGAAATTTTTTCTCTTTTAGCTGCTGGAGGTCGTTAACTACCACGTGCCCCGGGGCGATAGTCAGCTGGTTTTCGTTCACCGTGGCAAGCGTGCGCGGACGGTATTGCCCAACCCGGTACACCAGCTGTTGTGAAACCGAATAATAGGTCGGGCCGGGCTGGTAATTTTTAACCCGCTCGCTGTTATAGACCAGGCCTGCGGCTAACAGGTCGGCATTGCCGTTATCCAGGTCGTCAAAAAGCTGGCTGATGTTCTGGCGTACGGTAACTTTTAACTTCACGCCTAAGTAGTCGGCAAATTCCTGGGCCAGTTCATAATCCAGACCGAATTTTTTGCCGTTGAGGGTCGCGTAAGTTAATGGCGAATCAATGGTACTGACGCGCAGCTCTCCCCGCGACTGAATGGCGGCGATACGATTTTCGGCTTTACCGAACCAGGGGATAGATGGCCAAAGGGCCGCTGCCAACAACAGCGTCAATATGCCGATGAACAGATAATTAATCTTTAATTTTTTCAATTAGTTAATTCTCTGAACCGTACGTTGTCTCTGTCTGCTGTGGTGTTGATTAAGAAGTGAAGTCGTCATTAATGAACGGCATTTTGCTTAAACTTGCGTCAGTTGGCAACTTATTCAGAAATCTGACCGCATTTGATGATAAGTGACGGTCGTGATTTTATTTCGACGCAAACGGTTTCGTCGGCGCGGTAGATTCTTTATAATGACGCCCGTTTCCCCCACTTGGGCACACCGAAAGCTTAGAAGACGAGAGACTTATGATGGAAATTCTGCGTGGTTCACCTGCACTGTCTGCATTCCGTATTAACAAACTGCTGGCACGTTTTCAGGCTGCCAACCTCCAGGTCCACAACATTTACGCCGAGTACGTCCATTTTGCCGATCTGAATGCACCGTTAAATGAAGATGAGCACGCGCAGCTTGCACGCCTGCTGAAATATGGTCCTGCTCTGCAAAGCCACGCCCCGGAAGGCAAACTGCTGCTGGTTACGCCTCGCCCTGGCACCATCTCCCCGTGGTCTTCTAAAGCGACTGATATTGCCCACAACTGCGGTCTGCACCAGATTAGCCGCCTGGAACGTGGCATTGCCTGGTATGTAGAAGCCTCTACGCTGACAGCTGAGCAATGGCAGATGGTGGCCGACGAACTGCACGACCGCATGATGGAAACGGTTTTCTCTGCGCTGAACGATGCCGAAAAACTGTTTGCCCATCACCAACCGGCGCCGGTCTCCAGCGTTGATCTACTGGGTGAGGGGCGTCAGGCGCTGATCGACGCTAACCTGCGTCTGGGTCTGGCGCTGGCGGAAGACGAAATTGACTATCTGCAGGATGCGTTCACCAAACTGGGACGTAACCCGAACGATATTGAACTATACATGTTTGCGCAGGCCAACTCTGAGCACTGCCGCCACAAGATTTTTAACGCCGACTGGGTTATCGATGGTAAACAGCAGCCGAAGTCGCTGTTCAAGATGATCAAGAATACCTTCGAAACCACGCCGGACCACGTGCTGTCTGCCTATAAAGACAACGCTGCGGTAATGGAAGGCTCTGAAGTGGGCCGCTATTTTGCCGACCACAAAACCGGCCGCTACGATTTCCATCAGGAACCAGCCCACATCCTGATGAAGGTTGAAACTCACAACCACCCGACGGCTATCTCTCCGTGGCCAGGTGCTGCAACCGGCTCCGGCGGCGAAATCCGCGACGAGGGCGCAACAGGTCGCGGTGCAAAACCGAAAGCCGGGCTGGTGGGTTTCTCCGTTTCCAACCTGCGTATTCCTGGCTTTGAACAGCCGTGGGAAGAAGACTTCGGTAAGCCGGACCGTATTGTTACCGCGCTTGATATCATGACCGAAGGTCCGCTGGGCGGCGCAGCGTTTAACAACGAATTTGGTCGTCCGGCGCTGACCGGCTACTTCCGTACCTATGAAGAAAAGGTCAACAGCCACAACGGCGAAGAGCTGCGCGGTTACCATAAACCGATCATGCTGGCAGGCGGGATCGGTAACATCCGTGCCGATCACGTACAGAAGGGCGAGATCGTCGTTGGCGCTAAGCTTATCGTCCTCGGCGGCCCGGCGATGAACATCGGTCTTGGCGGCGGGGCAGCCTCCTCTATGGCTTCCGGCCAGTCTGATGCCGATCTTGATTTCGCTTCCGTACAGCGTGACAACCCGGAAATGGAACGTCGTTGCCAGGAAGTTATCGACCGTTGCTGGCAGATGGGTGATGCGAACCCGATTCTGTTTATCCATGACGTTGGCGCGGGTGGACTGTCTAACGCTATGCCGGAGCTGGTAAGCGATGGCGGTCGCGGCGGTAAGTTCCAGCTGCGCGATATCCTCAGCGACGAGCCGGGTATGAGTCCGCTGGAAATCTGGTGTAACGAATCCCAGGAACGCTACGTGCTGGCGGTTGCTGCCGATCAATTGCCGCTGTTTGACGAACTGTGTAAGCGCGAGCGCGCGCCGTATGCGGTGATTGGTGAAGCTACCGAAGAACAGCATCTGACCTTGAGCGACAGCCACTTCGACAACCAGCCGATCGACATGCCGCTCGATGTGCTGCTGGGTAAAACACCGAAAATGACCCGCGATGTGCAGACGCTGAAAGCCAAAGGCGATGCCCTGAATCGTGACGAAATCTCGATTGCAGATGCGGTTAACCGCGTGCTGCATCTGCCGACTGTCGCGGAGAAAACGTTCCTCGTGACCATCGGTGACCGTACCGTTACCGGCATGGTTGCGCGTGACCAGATGGTTGGTCCATGGCAGATCCCGGTCGCCAACTGCGCGGTCACTACCGCAAGCCTCGATAGCTACTACGGCGAAGCGATGTCTATCGGCGAGCGCGCGCCGGTTGCGCTACTGGACTTCTCTGCCTCTGCGCGTCTGGCTGTCGGTGAAGCGCTGACCAACATTGCGGCAACGCAGATTGGCGACATCAAACGTATTAAGCTGTCGGCAAACTGGATGGCGGCTGCGGGTCACCCTGGTGAAGATGCTGGCCTGTACGAAGCAGTAAAAGCCGTCGGGGAAGAGCTATGCCCGGCGCTCGGCCTGACCATTCCAGTGGGCAAAGACTCTATGTCGATGAAAACCCGCTGGCAGGAAGGTAACGAGCAGCGTGAAATGACCTCGCCACTGTCGCTGGTGATCACCGCCTTTGCCCGCGTGGAAGATGTGCGCCACACCATTACCCCGCAGCTCTCTACTGAAGACAACGCCCTGCTGCTGATTGACCTCGGTCTTGGTCACAATGCGCTGGGCGCTACGTCGCTGGCGCAGGTTTACCGTCAACTGGGTGATAAGCCTGCCGACGTGCGTAACGTTGAGCAACTGAAAGGCTTCTACGATGCGATTCAGGCGCTGGTCGCTGCGCGTAAGCTGCTGGCCTATCATGACCGTTCTGACGGCGGTCTGCTGGTTACGCTGGCGGAAATGGCCTTCGCCGGTCACTGCGGTATTGACGCTGATATCCACTCTCTGGGTGAAGATCGTCTGGCGGCGCTGTTTAACGAAGAACTGGGCGCGGTGATTCAGGTTCGTGCTGCTGAATGTGAGGCGGTGGAAGCGATTCTGGCTGCCCACGGCCTGGCAGACTGCGTACACTTCCTCGGTAAAGCCGTTGAAGGCGACCGCTTCAACCTGACCGCTAACGACCAGCCGGTGTTTAGCGAAAGCCGTACTACCCTGCGTATGTGGTGGGCGGAAACCACCTGGCAGATGCAGCGTCTGCGTGACAACCCGGAATGTGCCGATCAGGAACACGACGCTAAAACTAACGATGCGGACCCTGGTCTCAACGTTAAACTGTCGTTTGATATCAACGAAGATGTTGCCGCTCCGTACATCGCCACCGGTGCGCGTCCCAAAGTGGCCGTACTGCGTGAGCAGGGTGTGAACTCCCACGTTGAGATGGCAGCCGCCTTCCACCGTGCGGGTTTCGACGCCATCGATGTGCACATGAGCGACCTGCTGGGCGGACGTATCGGCCTGGGTAATTTCCAGGCGTTGGTGGCCTGCGGCGGTTTCTCTTACGGCGATGTGCTTGGCGCTGGGGAAGGTTGGGCGAAGTCGATTCTGTTCAACAACCGCGTCCGTGATGAGTTCGAAACCTTCTTCCATCGCCCGCAAACGCTGGCTCTCGGCGTGTGTAACGGTTGTCAGATGATGTCTAACCTGCGTGAGCTGATCCCGGGAAGTGACCTGTGGCCGCGCTTTGTGCGTAACCACTCTGACCGCTTTGAAGCCCGCTTCAGCTTGGTCGAAGTGACGCAAAGCCCGTCTTTGCTGCTTGCCGATATGGTGGGGTCGATGATGCCGATTGCCGTTTCTCACGGTGAAGGTCGTGTGGAAGTGCGTGACGATGCGCATCTGGCTCAGCTTGAGAGCAAAGGTCTGGTGGCGCTGCGCTATGTTGATAACTTCGGTAAGGTGACCGAGACCTATCCGGCTAACCCGAACGGTTCGCCGAACGGTATTACTGCAGTGACCACTGAAAATGGTCGCGTCACCATTATGATGCCGCACCCGGAACGTGTGTTCCGTACCGTGAGTAACTCCTGGCACCCGGAAAACTGGGGCGAGGATAGCCCGTGGATGCGTATTTTCCGCAACGCGCGTAAACAGCTCGGTTAATTCGCGCAATAGTCATCAAGCCCCTCTTCACGAGGGGCTTTTTTTGTCTGCCGGATGGAACCCGCCTGATGACGCTACGCTTATCAGGACTACAGGGAAAATGCGGTTGTAGGCCGGATAAGGCGTTCACGCCGCCATCCGGCAATAAACTCAGCGCTTGCACCTAAAAGTAAAGTGTCGGGAAATGCCGACATGGACAGGGTTGTAGTGTCGTCAAAAAGAGACGTTTAATTATTTGATTTAATAGTGATTTGTTTTTAAGTGCTGCAAGTGTCGCTGGTTGGCGACAGAGAGAACAAAAAACAGCCAGAATTGTTATTTGTGAAAATAATAATATTTTTCATACTTATCATTGTGTTAATAAAGTGTTTTGAATATTGGCACAGATGCTGCATAATATTAACCAGTGGCTCATTCACCTTCTTATGTCAGCCCCTTCGGGACGTGCTACATAAACTTCGAATGACGCACAACAAGGTGCCTGCCGTCCAACATCTGATATTAGCATTGCTCATATCAACCTCCGGGCGAAACGTCGAGTTAGGCACCGCCTTATTCTATAACAAAGCCGGGTTAATCCCGGCTTTGTTGTATCTGGCGTTCCCCTCAGTTAGCATCAATCTATTCCTGTCCATTGAGAGTAACGCCTTGAGGCGCTGGTCAGTTTTTCCCCGATCTTTACGTCAATTGGTGACGTTGGCCTTCTTGCTTATCCTGCTGCCGTTGTTAGTTCTGGCCTGGCAGGCATGGCAAAGTCTGAATGCCCTGAGCGCGCAGGCTGCGCTGACCAACCGCACCACGCTGATTGATGCCAGACGCAGCGAGGCGATGACCAACGTCGCGCTGGAGATGGAGCGCAGCTATCGGCAATACTGCGTGCTTGATGACCCAACATTGGCCAGGGTCTACCAAAGCCAGCGTAAACGCTACAGCGACATGCTGGATGCGCATGCGGGGGTGTTGCCGGATACCAAGCTCTACCAGGCGTTGCGTCAGGATCTTAACGATCTCGCGCAGTTGCAGTGTAAAAACAGTGGTCCTGACAGTGTGTCGGCTGCACGACTGGAAGCATTCGCCAATGCCAATACCGAGATGGTGCAAGCGACGCGTACCGTGATCTTTTCTCGTGGGCAGCAGTTACAGCAGGAAATAGCCGAACGTGGGCAGTTTTTTGGCTGGCAGGCACTGGTGCTGTTTCTCGTCAGCCTGGCGATGGTCTTGCTGTTTACCCGCATGATTATCGGTCCGGTGAAGGGCATTGAACGGATGATCAACTGTCTGGGAGAAGGGCGCTCGCTGGGGGATAGCGTATTATTTACCGGGCCACGGGAATTGAGATCCGTGGGGCAGCGTATCATCTGGTTAAGCGAACGCCTCTCCTGGCTTGAGTCGCAACGGCATCAGTTTTTACGCCATCTTTCCCATGAGCTGAAAACACCGCTGGCGAGCATGCGCGAAGGTACCGAATTGTTGGCCGATCAGGTGGTTGGCCCGTTAACAGCGGAGCAAAAAGAGGTGGTCGGTATTCTGGATGACAGCAGCCGCAACCTGCAAAAGCTGATTGAACAACTCCTTGATTACAACCGCAAGCTGGCTGATGACGAGGTGGAACTTGAAAGTGTGGAAATCACGCCGCTGGTGGAAAGCGTTGTTTCTGCGCATAGCCTGCCCGCTCGCGCCAAAATGATACATACTGATGTTGCGCTTGCGGTGAACACCTGCCTGGCAGAACCGATGCTGTTGATGAGCGTGCTGGACAATCTTTATTCCAATGCGGTGCACTATGGTGCTGAATCCGGTAACATTTGGATCCGCAGCAGTTTGCATGGCTCAACGGTATACATCGATGTAATGAATACCGGCACACCGATTCCAGAAGCAGAACAGACCATGATCTTCGAGCCTTTTTTCCAGGGGAGTCATCAGCGAAAAGGGGCGGTAAAAGGAAGCGGGTTGGGGCTAAGCATTGCCAGAGATTGCATCCGCCGTATGCGGGGCAAGCTGTATCTGGTTGATGACCATGCGCAAAACGTTTGTTTTCGCATAGAACTGCCGCTAGCTGCTGCGAAAAATCACTAAAATAAACCTAAGTCTGGTGAGTATGCCATACGTTGTTGTCCGAATGCTTAAACGACATTTTCTTCGTCGCGTCATCCTCGCAAGCCTGCCGTGCCTGGCGCTGGTTGGTTGTGTCCCGAACGCGGTGAATCATATTATCGGCGATCCTTCGCAGGAGAAAATTCCGCCTAATCAACTGGCAGACTACCTTGCAACCGACTGTACGGATATCTGGTCGCTGTCTGGCCAGTCCACAGAAACCAATCCGTTGTACTGGCTGAGGGCGATGGATTGTGCCAATCGCCTGATGCCGGTGCAGGCGCGTAGTGAAGCCAGCACCCTGATGACAGATACCTGGCAGGGCGCTTTCAGGCGTGGGATCCTGCTCGAGAACGCCAACATTACGCCGCCTGAAAGGCGGGAGGCTGTTACGCGCCTCGATGCGTTAAGCCCGCAAATTCCGCCGCAGGTACGCCCGCTGTATCAGGTCTGGCGCAGCAGCCAAACGTTGCAGTTGCAGCTTGCCGAAGAGCGTATGCGCTACAGTAAACTCCAGCAGGCGTCCGACAGCGATCTCGATACGCTGCGCCAACAGCAGCAGCATTTGCAGTCCCAGCTCGATCTCACGACCCGCAAGCTGGAGAATCTGACCGATATTGAGCGCCAGCTTTCCACGCGCAAACCTGGCGGTAACTACAATCCTGATGCGCTGCACGGGAACGATAAACTCACTACGCCTGATAACGAAGAAGGCGCAGCGCCGTCTGCCGATGAGGTTACGCCATGATAAGCCGTAAGCCCGCGCATCTGCTGCTGGTGGATGACGATCCGGGACTGTTGAAATTACTTGGAATGCGACTGACCAGCGAAGGCTACAGCGTCGTGACCGCGGAAAGTGGGCAGGAAGGGTTACGGGTGCTGAACCGTGAAAAAGTGGATCTGGTTATTAGCGATCTGCGCATGGATGAAATGGACGGCATGCAGCTGTTTACTGAAATCCAGAAAGTACAGCCTGGGATGCCGGTGATTATCCTGACCGCTCACGGCTCCATCCCGGACGCTGTTGCGGCGACCCAGCAAGGGGTGTTCAGTTTCCTCACTAAACCAGTCGACAAGGACGCGTTATATCACGCGATTGACGGGGCGCTGGAACAGTCTGCGCCCGCCACCGATGACAGCTGGCGCGAATCTATCGTTACCCGCAGCCCGCTGATGCTACGCCTGCTGGAACAGGCGCGGATGGTGGCGCAATCGGACGTTAGCGTCTTGATTAACGGCCAAAGCGGAACCGGGAAAGAAGTTTTCGCTCAGGCTATTCACAACGCCAGCCCACGCAGCCAAAAACCTTTCATTGCCATTAACTGCGGTGCGTTGCCGGAACAACTGCTGGAATCAGAACTGTTTGGTCATGCACGGGGGGCTTTTACCGGTGCGGTGAGCAATCGTGAAGGGCTGTTTCAGGCCGCGGAAGGCGGCACGCTGTTTCTCGATGAGATTGGCGATATGCCTGCGCCGTTACAGGTGAAACTGCTGCGCGTATTGCAGGAACGAAAAGTCAGACCGTTGGGCAGTAACCGCGATATCGACATTGATGTGCGGATCGTTTCTGCGACCCACCGCGATTTACCCAAAGCGATGGCTCGGGGCGAATTTCGCGAGGATTTGTACTATCGCCTCAACGTGGTGAGCCTGAAGATCCCGGCGCTGGCCGAGCGTACGGAAGATATTCCGCTGCTGGCGAACCATCTGCTGCGCCAGTCCGCTGAACGTCACAAACCGTTCGTACGCGCCTTTTCAACCGATGCCATGAAGCGGTTAATGACCGCCAGCTGGCCGGGCAACGTGCGTCAGCTGGTCAACGTGATTGAGCAGTGCGTGGCGTTGACCTCTTCGCCGGTGATCAGCGACGCGCTGGTGGAGCAGGCGCTGGAAGGGGAAAACACCGCGCTGCCGACCTTTGTTGAGGCGCGTAACCAGTTTGAGCTCAACTATCTGCGTAAGCTGCTGCAAATCACCAAGGGCAATGTGACCCATGCGGCAAGAATGGCGGGGCGCAACCGCACCGAATTCTATAAATTGCTTTCTCGGCACGAGCTGGATGCAAACGATTTCAAAGAATAAATCTGCGGATTATGTTAGCTTTATTTGATCAAAAGACAGGCGACCTTTTCAAGGAATAGCATGAAAAAGATTGATGCGATTATTAAACCCTTCAAGCTGGACGATGTCCGCGAAGCGCTGGCAGAAGTCGGCATTACCGGTATGACTGTGACAGAAGTGAAAGGCTTTGGCCGTCAGAAAGGCCATACCGAGCTGTACCGTGGCGCGGAATATATGGTGGATTTTCTGCCGAAGGTAAAAATTGAAATTGTGGTTACCGACGACATCGTCGATACCTGCGTCGACACCATTATTCGTACTGCCCAGACCGGCAAGATCGGCGACGGTAAGATTTTTGTCTTCGACGTGGCACGCGTTATTCGTATTCGTACCGGTGAAGAAGACGACGCGGCAATCTAAGCCGCGCCGTTAATTTGTAGGCCTGATAAACGTAGCGCATCAGGTAGAGTGATTGCCGGATGGCGGCGTAAACGCCTTATCCGGCCTACTCGCGTAACACATTACAAGACTTTGTGCGGACCGAAGCATTCGTAATGAATGTTCTCGTTTTTCACGCCCAGACCGACCAGCTGCTTCGCGGCGAACTGCATGAAACCAACCGGACCGCACAGATAAAACTGCATCGCCGGATCGCTGATTGCGCTTTCCAGTTTGTTCAAATCCATCAGACCTACGCTATCAAACGCACCTTTCGCGCGATCGACTTCGGTTGGCTCACGATACCAAGTGTGTGCGCTAAAGCGTGGCAGCGTTTTGCCGAGTTCATTGACTTCATCAGCGAAGGCATGCACGTCACCATTTTCTGCCGCGTGGAACCAGTTAACCTGCGCCGTATGCTTCGCTTTTGCCAGCGTATCCAGCATCGCCAGCATTGGGGTTTGTCCCACGCCCGCGGAGATCAGAGATACCGGGGTGTCGGTCGCGACGTCCATAAAGAAATCGCCCGCAGGTGCGGCCAGGTGAACCACGTCGCCAACATTCGCATGGTTGTGCAGCCAGGTTGAAACCTGACCACCGTCTTCACGCTTAACCGCAATACGGTAGCCTTTGCCATCGGGTTTACGGGTCAGTGAGTACTGACGAATTTCCTGATGCGGGAAACCTTCCGGCTTTAACCAGACGCCCAGGTATTGCCCCGGATGATATTCAGCCACTGCGCCACCATCGACAGGTTCAAATTCAAAGCTGGTGATAAGTGCACTGCGTGGGGTTTTTGCCACGATGCGGAAAGGACGGGTACCTTCCCAGCCGCCATTTTTATTGGCATTTTCGCTGTAGATTTGCGCTTCACGGTTGATGAAAACGTTCGCCAGAACGCCGTATGCTTTGCCCCATGCATCCAGAACTTCCTGGCCTGGGCTGAACATTTCGTCCAGCGTTGCCAGCAAATGGCCACCTACGATGTTGTACTGCTCGGGTTTAATCTGGAAGCTGGTATGCTTCTGTGCGATTTTCTCAACAGCCGGCAACAGTGCCGCCAGATTTTCGATATTGCTGGCATACGCGGCAATAGCATTAAACAGCGCTTCACGCTGATCGCCATTACGCTGATTACTCATGTTGAAGATTTCTTTCAGCTCTGGGTTATGCGTAAACATGCGGTCGTAGAAATGGGCGGTCAGCTTCGGGCCTGTTTCAACCAGCAGGGGGATGGTGGCTTTCACTGTAGCGATGGTTTGTGCGTCAAGCATACGGTCTTCCTTTATCTGAGACTTTAATGATGTATGTCAAATACATCTTATAAAAAATACCCCTGCATTGTAAATGGTTCTTTGTAACTTTGCGTTGTAAAGGTTACATCGTGAAAAATCTGCATCACAAACCTGAAAAGAAATCCGTTGAAATTCAGCAGACCTTTGTTCTCCAAAGCCTTGCGTGCCGTGAAGGTAATCGTTTGCGTAAAATCCTTTGTCAAGACCTGTTATCGAAGAATGATTCGGTTATACTGTTGGCCGAAGTCCTAGGGACTGCCTTTTTAGGCCGAAATTCTATTGTTAGCTGAGTCAGGAGATGCGGATGTTAAAGCGTGAAATGAACATTGCCGATTATGATGCCGAACTGTGGCAGGCTATGGAGCAGGAAAAAGTACGTCAGGAAGAGCACATCGAACTGATCGCCTCCGAAAACTACACCAGCCCGCGTGTTATGCAGGCGCAGGGTTCTCAGCTGACCAACAAATACGCTGAAGGTTATCCGGGCAAGCGCTACTACGGCGGTTGCGAGTACGTTGATATCGTTGAGCAACTGGCTATCGATCGTGCAAAAGAGCTGTTTGGCGCTGACTACGCCAACGTCCAGCCGCACTCTGGTTCTCAGGCTAACTTCGCTGTTTATACCGCTCTGCTGCAACCGGGCGATACCGTTCTGGGTATGAACCTGGCACAAGGCGGCCACCTGACTCACGGCTCCCCGGTTAACTTCTCCGGCAAACTGTACAACATCATCCCTTACGGTATTGATGAGTCCGGCAAAATTGACTACGAAGACATGGCTAAGCAGGCCAAAGAGCACAAACCGAAGATGATCATCGGCGGCTTCTCTGCATACTCCGGCGTTGTTGACTGGGCAAAAATGCGCGAAATCGCCGACAGCATCGGTGCATACCTGTTCGTCGATATGGCGCACGTTGCGGGTCTGATTGCCGCGGGCGTTTATCCGAACCCGGTTCCACACGCACACGTTGTGACCACCACTACCCACAAAACCCTGGCGGGTCCGCGCGGTGGCCTGATCCTGGCGAAAGGCGGTGACGAAGAGCTGTACAAAAAACTGAACTCCGCTGTGTTCCCAAGCGCGCAGGGCGGCCCGCTGATGCACGTGATCGCGGCGAAAGCTGTGGCGCTGAAAGAAGCGATGGAGCCTGAGTTCAAGGTTTACCAACAGCAGGTTGCCAAAAACGCCAAAGCGATGGTGGAAGTGTTCCTGAACCGTGGCTACAAAGTGGTTTCTGGCGGTACTGAAAACCACCTGTTCCTGCTGGATCTGGTTGATAAAAACCTGACCGGTAAAGAAGCTGACGCCGCGCTGGGCCGTGCTAACATCACTGTTAACAAAAACAGCGTACCGAACGATCCGAAGAGCCCGTTTGTGACTTCCGGTATCCGTATCGGTTCTCCGGCTGTGACTCGCCGTGGCTTTAAAGAAGCTGAAGTGAAAGAGCTGGCTGGCTGGATGTGTGACGTTCTGGACAACATCAATGACGAAGCTGTTATCGAGCGCGTCAAAGGTAAAGTGCTGGATATCTGTGCACGTTTCCCGGTTTACGCGTAAGTAATACGGATTGCCAGATGGTGGTGTAAACATCTTATCCGGCCTACAGGTAACTCACATGTAGGCCAGATAAACGAAGTGCCATCCGGCAGTTATATTGACTTAAGCAAGATTGTTTCATCGATTAAAGCCGCCACTGGCGGCTTTTTCTTTGCCTGAATCCATTTTCTCAATAAACGTATTTCTCGGCCCTGATTCAACGTTACTGCGCCGACAATCACGCCATCCTGTAGGTTAAACCATATTGCTCTCTGCGCATCTGAATTGCCGCGTATGAGCCAGCTGTCCCCCTGCATTTCGCCAATAAACTGCAAATTATCGCGATATTGATCGGTCCAGAACCAGCCCGGCGTTGCTGCTGGCTGCGGTTGATTGAGCATCGCGGCGGTGGCAACCTGTGCCTGAAAATTGGCGTTTTCCCAGCTTTCGACGCGTACTAACGAACCGTCAGCCTGGCGCGTTATCGCTACGTCACCGGCGGCGAAAATCGCGGGATCGGAGGTGGTGCAGGCGGTATCAACGATAATGCCGTTCGCCGTCTCCAGCCCCGCTTCGCGGGCCAGTATATCGTTCGCCACGATACCGATGCCATAGATCACCGCATCAGCAGTGAGAGTTTCGCCGTTTTGTAGCGTGAGCGAGAGACACTCTCCTGCTTCGACATGCTCAATAGTGCTGTTAAGCAGTACTCGCACGCCCGCAAGTTGGTGGCGGGCTAGCAGATAGTCGCGCACCGGAGCAGGCGCGTTGCGGCCCATGACCGTTGGCGCCAGCTCCACCACCGTCACCTGACAGCCACGTTGAGTCGCGCTGGCCGCCAGTTCCAGACCAATGGTGCCCGCACCGACAATGACAATCGACTTGCCCGGCAATAAATTGTCGCGCAGGCGCTCGGCATCGCCCGCGTGGCGCAGGGTGAAGCAACGATCGCCCAGCTTATCCAGTTGCGGAAGGGGGCGTGCCGCAGCGCCCGTCGCAATCAGTAGCCGATCCCATGGATAACTCTGCCCATTAGCCAGCACCAACTGATGCGTTTGGCGGCCGAGCGTCCGCACAGTAACCCCCAGATGCAGCTGTACGTTGTGTTCCCGCCACCAGTCAGCGGGGAGTATCGGCTGAAGTTGCGGATTATCGTCCAGTAGCATCGCTTTGGAGAGCGGTGGGCGTTCATAGGGCAGATGTTGCTCATCGGAAAACAGGTGTAATTCGCCGTCAAATCCTTGTTGGCGCAGTGCAGCGGCAGCCATAGCTGCCGACTGACCGCCGCCGACGATAGCGATAGTTTTTGGGTTCATAACGCCTCCTCAGAGATCCAGTCCGGCGGCGACGTGACGAATACCGCGAATACCCAGACCGGCGTCGGCATTGATCATCACGCCGCTCAATGTGCGGTTGTTACGCCTTGACGCCAGCATCACATACGGGCCGGTAAAATCCGCCGGCTCCGGGAAAAACTGTAGTGGCAAAATAGCGGCGATTTTTTCCGGCGTCAGCGACTGCATAATCGATGTATCGTTTTGTCCCAGCGCCTGCGGGCCGCGTAGATCTGTCGCCATACCGCATGGACCGACACCGTTAACACGAACCTTTGGTGCCAGCTCGTATGCCAGCTGGCGAATCAGCCCGGTAGCCGCATGTTTGCTGGCGGTATACAGCGGGCCGCCGCCGCCGGGATACCACGACGCATTGGACAGGGTAAAGATGATGCTGCCTTCGCTGGCGATAAGTGCAGGGGCACAGGCTTTTGCGCCCAGCAGATAGCCCAGCACGTTGACGTTAAACAGCTCATGAAAGCCGCTCTCCAGCGCATCCGCAGGCGTATTGACCAACGAGGCGTTGTGATCCCATATCCCCGCATTTCCGATAAAACAGTCCAGCGTACCGTAATGCGTCAGGATTTGATCTACCGCGCGCTGATAGTCGGCGTAGCAGGTGACGTTGCCTTCGATTGCCAGCACATGTTCGCCAAAGCGCTGACGCAGGCTGGCAACTTTAGCTGGCGACAGCTCCAGCGTGGCGACCCGCGCACCTTCCTCGATGAAACGCTCGACCAGCGCCAGGCCAAGACCGGAGCCGCCGCCGGTGATAAATACCACGTTATCGCGTAAATCGCTCATCTTGCGTCCTCTGGAATATCAACAAACACATCGCTACCGTCCACATATACTGCGTAGGTGGTTAGCGGATCGGTGGCGGGTAGACACAACGCCTTGCCGGTTCTCAGGCAAAAACTGGCGGCATGCAGCGGGCATTCCACCGTAGCGTCGTCTTCCAGATAGCCTTCCGACATCGAGGCGTTACCGTGGCTACAGCGATCGTTAATGGCATAGAACTCGCCGCCAACGTTGAACAGCGCGATGACGGGCGAAGTATCAAGCCGGAGCGCTTCACCCTCCGGCAAATCCCCTACGGGGCAGGCATAAACACGACTCATCAGAACAGTACACTCAGGTTATGGGAGGTGATCACCGCTTGATCCAGCACGATCTCACGCTCCAGTAAGCGCCACTCATCGCCCGGCAAACGGCGCACTTTGTCTATGCGCATGCCGACGTAAAAGGTTTCATCGCGCTCTTTTTGCGCGCGATACAGCAGATAATTAAGGCGCACGGCAAAGACGTCGGGAACTCCAGTTTCACTGACCTGGCAGTTGCTGATCAGGTGCCGGGTACGCGACGGTGGCTCTTCCGCCCAGGCCATGCCGGTTTCCAGGCGCGCGATACGACGTTCGAGCTGGTCTTTGTTGTCGTTGAAAATCCAGGTGGTCGGCGGCTGCACGCCTTTGCGACGATCGCGCGTCTGGGCATTGACCGTCGTACGCATGGTGTAGCGAATGTCTTCATCCAGTTGTGCCAGCCAGTCACGAAACTTCCAGTCATCCAGCAGGCTGGCTTCATGGTAGAGAAACTGTGTAATGCGATGGTGTAGTTCCTGAGAAACTAAGGTACTCATTTCATCACCTCCTGCTGGTAAGCTGCGGTTTTCTCCTGCACTTCCTCCCAGCTTTCGCTGCTGAGCAAATCGGCCCAGCGCTGATACATGCCGCGCGCGGCGGTTTCCGAAAAGATGTAGTTGGTGATCCCCGGAATGCTGTCTTCACGACGTTTCTCCTGGCCAAGCCCCATTTCCAGACACAACCTGGTGTTGCGTGCGCGATGACCCTTCAACAGTTTTTGTATTTCACACCAGTTTTCCGAGTCGTCCTGCTCCAGGAATCCGGCGGGGCCAAAAGCCCGCGTTGCGCTGTTTTCAAACGCGGCTTTCACTTCATCAGAGGCGGCTTTATCGGTAATACAGAATGCCCACACTTCAACTTGATCCGGCCCGCGCGGATGCCAGACCCTTAAGGTGGCAGTACCGTTGAGCCAGGAAAGCGTTGGGAAAATGTTGTTGTGACCGGCCAGACGCAGGGCGCGAACTTTACCCAGACGCTGCTCGGCTTCCGCGTAGGTGTCACGGTAGTAGCTGGAGACTTCGCCGTCGACCCAGACATTGGCATCAGGATTTTCGGTAAAGAAAAATCCGCTACCGTGCCCATCCTGACCGAACTGTAGTGCGTCTTTGGCGGTTTCCCACACCGGACGGGCGGTTTGTCCGTCTCCCAGGCGTTTATCGCTGCCGTCGTCTTTTGCCCCCAGCACCTGCACGGCCGAGGCATGGCTGAACAGCGCGTGATACTGGTCGCTGGCAAACTGTTCGGCGGGGAATTTCCAGTTACAATCGATGGTCCACTTTTGTACGCCACCGACGATTTCGGTGCCGCCTTCACGACGATCCAGCACACCGTCGAGATACCAGGCGATGTCGCCGAGATAATCGCGCAGCGCAGGCGCGGAGGTATCCCAGTTGCCGAAAATCAGTCCCTTGTAGCTCTCTACGCCAGGAACTTCGTTCAGCCCCCAGTGCGATTTGCACAGCCCTTGCGGGTAGGCGCGCGGTTCCAGCGGGACGTCGATCAGCTCGCCGTTAATGCCGTACGACCAGCCGTGATACGGGCAGGTGAAGGCGCGGGTATTACCGCAGTCGGCGTAGCTGACGCGCATTGCGCGGTGGCGACACTGGTTGAGAAACGCTTTGATGCTGCCGTCTTTCTGGCGAACCACCACAACTGCATCCTCGCCCATGTAGGTGTTAAAAAAATCACCGGGTTTGGGGATTTGGCTTTCGTGGGCGAGAAATAACCAGCAGCGTCCGAAGATGCGTTCCAGCTCCAGTTGGTAAATTTCAGGGTCGGTATAAATTCGTGGGGTTACGCGACCGTTTTGCGTATCGATCAGTTGGTAGATGTCTAAATTTGAGGGTGTGGTCATATTTTTTAATCCTGAAAGCTAAGATGTATTGACCTTCTTTTTTTGTACCCTAAGGATGTTGCTGTTTAGTTATCAATCTGTGAAATAGTAAATTTCTACCAGTTGAGACATTTTTTCGATAACAAGGAGAAGGGCATGGAACTGAGGCACTTACGCTATTTCGTAGCGGTGGCGCAGGCGCTGAATTTCACCCGAGCGGCAGAAAAGCTGCATACCTCTCAGCCGTCGTTAAGCAGCCAGATCCGCGATCTGGAAACGTGCGTGGGCGTTCCATTGTTGGTGCGGGATAAACGAAAAGTTGCGCTGACGGCGGCGGGAGAGTGCTTTTTACAAGATGCGCTGGCGATCCTCGAACAGGCGGAAAACGCCAAAGTTCGTGCCCGTAAAACGGTGCAGGAAGATAATCATTTCGCCATCGGTTTTGTCCCTTCCGCAGAGGTAAATCTGCTGCCGAAGGTGCTGCCTTTGTTTCGTTTAAAACAGCCTGATACGCACATTGAGCTGGTGAGTCTGATCACCACTGAACAGGAAGAGAAGATCCTGAGTGGAGAGCTGGATGTGGGCTTAATGCGCCACCCGGTGTACAGCCCGGATCTCGATTATCTGGAGCTGATTCATGAGCCGTTAGTAGTGGTTTTACCGGTGAATCATCCGTTAGCGAATGAGCAAGCAATCTCCGCAGAACAACTACACGGCGTGAATTTTGTCAGTACCGATCCGGCCTACTCCGGCGCGTTAGCGATGATTGTCAAAAACTGGTTTCAGCGACAAAAAAGCCAGCCCAACATTGTGCAGGTGGCAACCAACATTCTGGTGACCATGAACCTGGTCGGCATGGGGCTGGGGGTGACTTTGATACCCGGTTATATGAATAATTTTAATACCGGACAGGTGGTTTTCCGTCCTATTGTTGGCGATGTTCCGACCATTGCGCTGTTGATGGCGTGGAAAAAAGGCGAGCTAAAGCCCGCCCTGCAGCATTTTATCGAACTGGCTCAGCGCCAGCCGATGTTGTGAGCCATTATTTCACGAGAACGGTGATGGTCGCGGTACCGCTAAATTTCCCCGGCGCGGGCGTGCCGCCGAGCATATTAATCGGCCAGGCTTCCAGGTTGATTACTCCCTTGCCGGAAGGATCGATATTGATCAATCCATTTGTGAACGGGACATTGACATGGGTCCCGTCGATACGGGCCATTCTCACACCGATGTCCGGGACGTTATTGGCTTCCTGGCGGCGGGCGACTAACGTGTACTGCTCAATCACATCATCAGCATCAATCCTCATTTCCATGCTATTTTTGATGGTTGAGGTATCACCGCAGTCATAGTGAATGTCAAAATTGACCGGTGTATAGCCGTCCGGCATCTGGTCCTTGGTGGTGAAACGGTTGGCGTTGATAAAACCGAGATCGACCTGAATCACGTCGCCCTGGTTGATTTTACAATCCTGGGGCACGGTGATGCTCCCCTGGATGCGCAGTTCGGCGATATCTTCCATGCTGCTCACCGATGGTGGGGTGGACGAACTGGTCCATCCGGCCTGTACTGAGGCGACCAGGGTGTCTGGAATTACCAGTTCCCCCAGGAAGGGTTTGGTGACGTACAGCGTAAAACGGGTGCTCGCGCCAATGGTTACCGGCGCGGCGCGGATCTCCGCTGGGTCAGGCGTGCACACGCTACCTTTGCTGCTGCTGGGGCTGTAAGAGCCACTTTCCTGGATAGGTTTAGTGTTCAGCGGCGTGACCGCCGTCTTCCCAGGAATGTCATCAACTTCAGTTTTAATATCCAGATTATCATTCAACTGGTAAAAGCCGCTGAGTTTACCGTTTTTAGATAGCGCGCTGGTGACCGTATAGTACAACGCCACTTTGCTACCCGCGCTACAGCTGCAATCGATTTGATAAGCATTGCCTGAGAGCGGCGTTGGCAGTTCCAGCGAGGTTCCCGCAACGTTCTGTGCTTGCGTCCAGTCGCTGGCTATATTGACGTTAAAGCTTCCCGTCGCGGAGCAGGCCCCGTTCACCGCGTAGACCGGGGTGATAGGTAGCGCCAGTAGCACGGCGGTAATCCCATTTTTCATCCACAGACTCTTTATTGACATAGCGCGTTCCCATTTTGTATTGCGGTGTTGCGAGCAGAATCTTCCGGCAGGCTGAAGGTAAACTGGCACTGTTGATCTGGCTGATTACCCCAGCGTACGGACCAGATCTGCGGCTGGCTGTTTACACCAGTGATATACAGCACGCCACCTTCATCGACGATGCTCTGCTGCGTCTGACTGCTGGCGATGGCGCCGAAGGGCAGTGCTTTTCCGCGCGCATCGGTGAGTTTCAGCAGTACGCGGTAGCCGGTCCGGGCAATAAAGTGTGCCGTTACGGCGGCACCGCGATTAGGCACTACGGTGCGCACCGTTTCGGTGACGTCGACGTTATCCGGCATCATTGTGGTATCGAGAGAGATGGCGTTTTCCTGATACGCGGTCAGATAGGGGATCACGGCATAGCCAAAATAGTCGGTGGCGATGCCGGGGTAATTTTTCACCCGGATCCCTGCCGCGCCGTTGGCGTCAATCAGCGCAAAGGCATTGCCCAGCGACTGCGACAGGGTCACGCCGTGACGATGGGCGACAATACCACCAGAGAGACCGTAGCTCAGTTGGCGGTTATCGCTGCTATAGTCGTAACCGGCATTCACGGTGCCGTAGGCAGAACGGTAGCTGCCGTACAGACTGCTGCTGCCCGGATCGCCGCCTTCGCTTTGCCGTTGTTTCAGGTTATAAGTCAGCCGACGGTCTTCCAGCAGCGAGCCATTGATGCCCACTTCGTGCTGAGTAGCGCGATCGCGCTGGTCAGTGGTGCGCCAGGTTGCCTGCGCATGCGACAGCCAGCGATCCAACGGCACGCTCAGGCTGAGCGACAGCGTACGGTCGTTGTCGCTGTCATGTGAGTCGGTAAACTGGCCGCTGAGGTTATAGCTCACGCCCCACAGATTGCCGTTCAGGCCAATGGACAGGTTTTTATCCTGCTGCTCGCGATCCCAGTACTCCTGCTGCGAGCCAGAGGCGTAGAAACTGATACCAGAAAACAACGTCTGGCTGACAGTGAACTGAGCTTCATTGCGCAGGTGATCGCCGCCGTTGATACCCTTCTGGTTGGCGTCGGAGAAGTTGAAATAACCGCTGCTGGTGTAGCGGTAGTAGCTTAGCGACACGCTGGTGCCGCTTTCCGGTAGGTCTTTGATGTACTGGGTGCGCCAGCTGTAGCCATGATAGCTTTCATTGTTATCAAGCTGAGTGTCCGCGCGGCTGACGTCCATCGATACTGCTCCCAGAACGCCAAGCGTAGAGCCGAGGCCCAGCGCCAGCGCTCGGTAGTCCTGCGAGGCGTTCAGGCCGCCGTAAAGCGTGAACGCGTTGTTCAGACCATAGCTGGCGGTGCTTTCAAGGAACTCCGGCTCGTGGCTGTCCTGCGAGCTGGCAGCGCGAAAGCGCCCCGCGGTGACGCTGTATTTTAGATAACCCGGTCTTTGCATCTGCGGCAGCGCGGAGAACGGCTGGACGAAATGACGTATGCTGCCGTCGGCTTCTTCGATAGTGACGTCTAAGTCGCCGCTGAACGCCGAAGGGTAGAGATCGTTGATTTCAAAAGCCCCCGCCGGAACGTTGCTTTGATACAGGATGTAGCCGTTTTGCCGTACCGTAACGATAGCGCTGGAGTTGGCGATGCCGCGAATGGTCGGCGCAAAACCGCGCTGGCTGTTGGGTAGCATGGTTTCATCAGAGTACAGCCGCACGCCGGTAAACTGATAGCTGGAGAACACCGTGCCTTCGGTGGCGCTCTCGCCTATCACCAGCTGCGATTTCAGGCTTTTGATATCCCGTTGTAGCCAGCTATTAATGCTATCCCAACGCGTGTCATTATCGCTGTGCGCCCAGGTCGAGTAATTGCGTAGTCGCCAGGGGCCGATGTTGGCGCCATTTTGCATATTCAGATACTGGCGCCGATCGCTGTCGTTGTCGTACTGGTTTTGCGAACCGCTAAAGTTGTAGTTGGTGAACAAAACCGGCATCCCGTCGTCCCAGCGAGCAGGATCTACATAGCCGCGGGCGTCACGGTAAAGGGCAATCTGCGGCACGCTGAGATTCAGTCGGCTGTGGTTGATATCAAACTGTGAGATGCTGCCGGGAATCGCCTGCGTCAGGTCGGCAACCGTCGTGGCGTTGTCCTGCTCCGCCAACTGTGGATAGTTGTCGATTTTAAAGCCCAGTTCACGCAATTGCCCGAGGGTGAACTGAGGAATCAACTGGTGTTCTTTACCTGCAACGAACGGCAGCTTACGCTGGCCGGTTTTCTTGTTGTTAATATAAATATCAACAATATATTCGCCGGGAAGCTGGGCGTTATTCTGCGAAAATACCGCCAGATCCACCGCCTGTTGGCCGCTTTTCTCCGTTTCCAGAAGGGTTGGGTCAAAGTAGAAGTCACCGGCCCAGGCATGGCCGGAGGCCAGGCATCCGCTGGCGATTGCGCAGTGCAACCAGAAGGCAAGTGGCTTCACGGTTGATAAATTCGGCGTTCTTTGCGTCATATCGCTTGTCATTCCCTGAGAGCTATCATCGTGAGGCGCGGCTTATTGCAGCGTCTGGGTTTCTGTTTTGGTGGTACCGCCATAGTCGTTGATCGCGGCCCACTGCACCGTTTTCCCTGCGGCGGCGGGGACCGCCAGCCGTTTATGCTCGCCGGGAGCGATGTAATCGATTTTATTCGTGAGATCGGTTTTCCCTAGCGCAAGACCGGCGAATACGACGTGATAAGCCGATGGGTTATATATATCTAACTCATTATTGCTATATTTATATTCAAGAGATTTATAAGCGTCGTAAGGCTTGCCGACTAAATTTGTCGGGCGATAAAATAGTTTTATTCGTGTTTTAAATACCAGCGTTAGCGTATTATTATTCGCATCGGTGGTTTGGTTTTTGGCAGGAATAGCGCGCACATTAATAAAGAACAACGATTCTTTATCGTTAGCAATGTTTTCAGATGATTTTATAATTCGTAATGATGAATCGTTATCAGCATCGAGGCGAAAAAGCGGCGGCGTAATAATAAAGGGGCCTCGTGCGGTTCCCTGTGCATTGTCGACCCACGACTGCAATAAATAAGGCAGACCTTCACTGCGGTTAGCCACCGGCAGCGCGGCCTCTTTTTTCCCGGCATCGTAGATGACACGGGTTCTCTGTAGCACAATACCGCCAGCGAGGCTTTGGCTGACCCAACTGCCCAGCACCAATGCCAAAGCGAGCGCGGTGTTTTTTTTCATCGCTGTAATCCTTAACCTGATGTCAAAAAACGTCTCTTTCCATCTCAGCGGGAAGAAGGGATGGAAAGAGACGGTATACGGGATTAGCGGTAGTCGATGGTGACGTCAACGCTGGCGTTGGCTTCGCCTGGGGAGATCTCTTTAGAATCTACAGTGGAGACGTAATAGGCTTGTAGCCCTACGATAGTGGTGCCATCGGCTTCCGGGGCAAAGCTGATTTTTGAATCAGCCGCGGGCAGCTTATTCAGCACCATCGTTGCGTTGTCGCTGGCTCTTGCGATACGGATGCCCACGCCGGTTGCGGCGGTATCCATGCTGCTAACGGCGACCAGATCGTCGTGATCGGCTACGGTGCCGCCAGCGCGCGTTTCCAGCCACAGTTGGAACGAGTTGTCCGTTGTGCCATCAACGTGCTCCCACGGGGTGGCTGGGCAGTTTTCCAACGGAATATTAACCGGAATCGCCGGGCTGGTATCACCGACAGTTTTAAACTGCGCGGCGGCGTAATGACCCAGTTCCACGTTGATGACGTCACCATCGGCGAATTCACAGGTGCTGGTTAGAATTTCACCCGTAAATTCAATTTTACCGTCCGTCGCCCATGCGCTTCCCGCAGAAAGCGCCAGCAAGCTAACCGCTATAGATTTTGCAATTTTGTTCATTAAAGACCCTCTTATTTGATAAACCTGTTAGCAATTAAATTAATGAAAAGACAAAGATCAAAATTAATTGCTGGGCAATGGTATTCGATATGCGCTGGCAGTCATATTAATAAGCGAGATTTTCAGATTATATTTATTAAAAATGAACGAGCTAACTGCTATTACATTTAAATAATTTTAAATTGGTGGGGAGTCAAAATATTGTAATCACGAATATTGGCTGTTAAGTGATATACTTGTGATGATATTAAGGCTTTTGTTATTCATCTGAGTATTTTTCGCAAAATCCATTCAATTCCTTGCATTACTGTTTATTCATCCCGGCATGTTCTCTGCTGTAAAATCATACAGATGTAAACGATTGCGGATGCGGATGACCAATCGTGTTGGTTAAAGGTGATGTTTGTCACAATTATTTCGTAAATGTGAACGGTAGTACTCTTCAGAATGTGGTTTGAGTCATTAGACTAGGGCTTCCAAAACAGGAGGACCCATGGCTTTGCATTCCACGCGCTGGCTGGCGCTCGGTTATTTCACCTATTTCTTTAGCTACGGTATCTTTCTGCCTTTCTGGAGCGTCTGGCTCGAAGGGTTAGGGCTGACGCCGGAAACCATCGGTTTACTGCTGGGCGCGGGGCTGATTGCCCGTTTTCTCGGTAGTTTGCTGATTGCGCCGCGTGTGAGCGATCCCTCCCGGCTGATCTCAGCGTTACGTATTCTGGCTCTGTTGACGCTGGTGTTTGCGCTGGCCTTCTGGGCGGGAACCAACGTGGCGTGGCTGATGGTGGTGATGATCGGCTTTAACCTGTTTTTCTCACCGCTGGTACCGCTGACCGACGCGCTGGCCAACACCTGGCAGAAACAAATCACCATGGATTACGGTCGGGTGCGACTATGGGGATCCGTGGCTTTTGTGATCGGCTCCGCGTTAACCGGCAAACTGGTGAGCCTGTTTGACTATCGGGTGATCCTGGTCCTGCTATCGCTTGGCGTCGCCTCGATGCTGCTGGGCATGATGATTCGCCCGAGCGTGCAGCCAGCGGGTGAAAACCGTCAGCAGGAGAGTGCGGGATGGCCCGCCTGGCGCGCGCTGATAACCCAGAGCTGGCGTTTTCTTGCTTGCGTGAGTCTGCTACAGGGGGCGCATGCTGCGTATTATGGTTTCAGCGCCATCTATTGGCAGTCTGCTGGATATTCCGCTTCGGCGGTGGGCTATTTATGGTCACTAGGTGTGGTGGCGGAGGTGATTATTTTCGCGCTTAGTCACAAGCTGTTCCGTCGCTTTAGCGCCCGCGATCTGCTGCTGCTTTCCGCCGTTTGCGGGGTGGCGCGTTGGGGATTGATGGGCTGGAGCACCGAGCTGCCGTGGCTGATCGTGGTGCAAATCCTCCATTGCGGAACCTTTACCGTCTGCCACCTGGCGGCAATGCGTTATATCGCGGCACGCCAGGGGAGCGAAGTTATTCGTTTGCAGGCGGTGTATTCCGCGATAGCGATGGGCGGCAGTATCGCCATCATGACCGTATTCGCGGGCTATCTGTACCAGAATCTGGGCAGCGGCGTGTTCTGGGTGATGGCGCTGGTGGCGCTCCCGGCAATCGTTCTGCGCCCGAAGGTGGTCGCGCAGCCTGCAACGTTATGATTCGAGAATTTTGCGGATCTGCTGCTGCTGATGCGGCGTAAGCGCCAGATCCGCATGAATCAACGGGGGTGAAAATAGCGGTAGTGGCGTGGTGTACGGCGTAATAATCAGCGTTACACCGCGCGGAGCACCCTCTTTTTGAAAGTCCTGCATCGGCATATGTTTTACGTTGAGCGGCAGCAGCGTCAGTTCGCGTAGCTGTTGCTCTATATGCACTTCAAGTTGTTCATTACTATCGGTCAGCAGGATTATCTGCTTTTCGTGTAAATCCTTCTCCTGCATCAGCCAGGCGCCGAAAATAACGGCCACCAGCCCGATCTCTTCTTCGGAAAATTGCACATCGTATTCGGCCTCGAAGCCGTGAATCGCCTCGCGGGTAGTACGAACCAGCCGGGGATAAAGGCGGCTGAACTCCTCCGGCAGCGTGTTATCAATGCCGATGGCAAACACGCTGCGGTTCAGTGCCTGAGCCAGGTGGATATACAACTGGTCATTCAGCCCTTGCTCATCGCTGAAGCGCACATTGCCATACTCGCGAAAACGTAGCACCAGCCGCGCAATAGCAAGACGCAGGCGGCGATCCTGATGGTGATTATCGCGAATCGGGTCGGGGATACGAAGCATTGAGAACAGCAACGCCATAAACAGCGATTCGCCCAGTGGTGCACTCTGCATGACGTGGCGCTGCCAGTGACGGCCAATTTCCTCTGCGAGCGGATATTCCGCGCAGGATTGCGCCCAGCGTTGCTGGAGTGGGTTAAACTCCGGGGTGATCCCCGCGTGGTGCTGTAGCAGGCAATACTGTAAATACAGACGCAGGAACTGGATGTCACGACACTCAAACGGTTTCTGCAAGCGCCGGGAACACAGATTAATGAGCGCATGCAGATTGGTGTCGTCATACAGCGTACGTGCGATCCCCCTTTGTTTAAGTTCCGCTTTTAACGCCGGGGTAAACTGCTGAGCGATAAAGGCAGGGCAAATCCGCAGGCCACGGCGCAGCCACTGCAACAGACACAGACGTTGATTTAGCGGGGTTCCTTCGATCGTATAGCCACCATTCTGCGCGGTGGCTATCGCGAGCCGGTGATAGCGCTGGATTTCGAGTCCTGCGCCAATAATATCTTCCTGAACCGTGGCATCATCGACGCCGTTGAGGCTGCTGAAGGTTTGTGTAGTCGCGATTTGCCCCGGCAGGAAAAGCGTCAGCAGCACCTGGCAACGGCGCTGGGGAGCGGAAAGTACAGATGGTGGGGCAAGCGTTGACATCATCTGTAGGATCTCCCGTGAGTATGTTTGATAAGAATAGCTAAAGTTTGCTCATAGATTTTGAGAATGGAATGCTTTCCACCAGGAATGCTGGAGAGCGTCACAGAATTTTTAACGTGCGGAACAGATAGCGGTAGTGGAACGCAGCGCGTTAATCCGCTTTTTCACTGTTTTATCTTTTGTTTAGATATAAAAAAAACGGCATTTTGCGCAATGACGTTATGTTAACGCTTGAGGATCAACATAGGTTGGCGGAGCATAATGAATATGCTTTTTTAGAGAAAGGTTCCGTTCACCTCATGTTCATCGCTTTTCTGTACACTGAACGCCAGTGAACGTGTTAAGGGTGCTATCGCCGCACCCTTAACAATCCCGGCTCCCGGCGGGAAAATTGCCGCTCCGCGGTGCCCTCCGCTTATTCCTCCAGGCTACCGGGCCGGGCGCGATGTAACGTCCCTGTAAAGCGCGCCCTGAGCCAGCATCCATGCTGGCTCTCCCGGCCTTACGGAAACACGTCGGCAATTTTCAGCCGGACCAGCCACGCCTGACCATCTGTATTTTTATTTGAACATGTTTGAACAGCAAAAAGGATATAGCTGAAAGTCAGAGCGCTGAGGTGAACGGAACCCTGAGCCGGAATTACATGTTCTCCATCACGCTTGCTCACGGCTCAACGTTAATCCCACATCGCCGCCGGGATGCACGGCCAGTAATGTCTCCTTTGAGTAACCGCTTTCGCTCATCAGGCAGGCGCAGGCGGCGTCAAAGATAGCCAGCACCAGTAAAATAGAGGTGGTGGCTAACATGTTCAGCGGGTCGGCCTCACGCTGGACGCCGGTGGGAATCACCAATCTCGACGCTTTAGCAATGGCTGAATCGGCGTTTTCAGTCACGCTCAGAATCGGCACATTTCGCGCATTCAGCCCGGGCAACAGCCGGGTGAGTTCGTCCGAATTCCCCCCACGCGACAGCATAATCACCAGGTCGTTGTCGCGTAAAAAACCGAGATCGCCATGCGCCGCGTCCGTCGCGTTGAGGTAGATCGCCGGGCGTTCCACGCACGCAAGCATATGCGCCACTTTACGCGCCGCAATGCCGGAGGTACCGACGCCAGTGACAACGATTTTGCCCCGGCAACCGCGCAGCTCCGCCATTAACGACTGCCAGAGCGGTTCAGTCAGATGCTGCCCCAGACCCGCCAGGGCATCGCTATAGAGCTGAAATACGCCGGTAGCCTGAGACCAGGAGTTACTCATGCTTCCTCCTGCATCAACTGGCGATATTTCATATGATCCTGATACATCTCGTGGAATACCCGATATTTGCGATCGTAGTACTGCTTAATGCGATTTGTTTGCGGGGTAACCGTTTTACCAATCCGACTCATCGCCGACATCGCTTCCGGGAAGGTTTCGAATACACCCGCGGCGATAGTTCCCATCATGGCGCCACCCAGCAGCATGGCCTCGCTCTCTTCAGGCAGCAGCATGGCGCAGCCGGTGGCGTTGGCATGTTCCTGAACGAAGATCGGGTTTTTCGTCCCGCCGCCGCTGGCCATTATCGTATCGATGGTGTAGCCGCTTTGATTCATCGTTTCAATGATATGGCGGGTTCCCAGCGCAATGGCCTGGATGGTCGCAAGGTACTGTAGCGCCATATCTTCCGGCGTACGTGACAGCTTCAGTCCGGTGATTGCGCCCGTGAGCGTTGGGTTAGCGCGCGGCGAGCGGTTGCCGTGGAAATAGGGCAGGATGTGCATGTCGCGGGTTAAAAACGCGATATCTTCCGGCTCACCGGCCATTTTACGCAACAGCGCATTCAGCACTTCGTAAATGGTTTGCCCCTGAGATTTAGCCTGCGCCAGCAGGGTTTCGTAGCAAGGATGCGACTGAATAACGTGGTCGATTAACGCCCCGGTTGCCGACTGCCCACCTTCGTTAAGCCAGTATTCTGGCAGTACGGCTGAGTAGTAAGGACCCCAGACGCCGCCGATAAAACGTGGCTCTTTGGAAATTGCCATGTGTCCGGTAGAGGTGCCGCCAATCAGCGCGATACGACGGTCAAAATCCGCCACCTCGCCGGAAACACCGCTTGCCCCGAGCGTGCCGAGGGTACCGGCGTGGGCATCGATGATCGAGACGCTGACAGCTGTCCCCGGAATCAGCCCCATTTCGCTGGCGGCGCGCGCAGACAGCCCGTGACCGAGCGGTTCGCCCATGGTTTTCACGTAGCGACCAATTTTGGCAGCATCATGCTCCAGCAAATCTTCCAGCCCAATCTGGCGGAAATAGCTGGCATCCCATTTGTCTTCATGGCCCATATAGGTCCATTTACACACCGTCGAACACAATGAGCGCGTGTCATCGCCCGTTGCGCGCCAGGTCAGGAAATCGGGCAGGTCAAAATAGTAGCCCGCATTAGCCCATGTATTGGGCATATGCTGCTTCAGCCACAGCAGTTTTGGCGTCTGCATTTCCGGGGAGATAATGCCGCCAACGTAGTCCAGCACCCGATGATGCAGGGCGTTGATACGCTCGGCCTGAGTAATGGCGCGGTGATCCATCCATACAATGATGTTTTGTTCGCTGCGCCCGGACGGGCTGATGGTCAGCGGTTTACCTTCTTTGTCCAGCACCACCAGTGAACAGGTCGCGTCAAAGCCGAGACCTTTCACCTGGATAGGGTTGATATCCGACTGGTTAATCGCATCGCGAACCGCGTTACACACCGCCTGCCAGATGTTATCGGAAGACTGCTCAACAAAATCGGCCTGCGGGCGGTAAATCTCGATGGCCCGACTGGCCTGACCGACCATTCTGCCGTTGAGATCAAACACGCCAGCACGGGCGCTTCCGGTTCCGACATCCACACCAATAAAGTAACTTGCCATAATTTTTTCTCCTGAAATCAGGCTTTACGATTCTGTAATGCGATAAAGAGGATCAGCACCGCGCCCCACAGCGCCATCGTCAGATAGCTGCTGACCCCCAGCAAGTTAAGGCCGCTTTCCAGCATTTGCAGCACAATCAGTGCCAGCACCAGGCCGATAATGCGCCCGAAGCCGCCATCCGGGTTGATACCGCCGAGGACGGAGGCAAGGATGGTGACCAGCAGGTAGGATTCACCGTATCCGGCTTTAGCTGAGTTGAATTTCGCCATCATCAAAATGGCGGCGACCCAGCCGAGCAGGGCAGAAATCACGTACACCGAAATTTGTACCCTCACGGTATTCACGCCGCTGTAGCGGGTAGCCTGTTCATTGGAACCAACGAGATACAGGCTGCGCCCAAGCGTGGTGTGTTCCAGCAGTACCCACAGCAGGATTGCCACCAGGAAAAAGAGCAGTAGCGCCACCGGAACACCGGCAATCGTGGCGTTACCAAGGTACTGAATGGCGGTCGGGAAACCGGAAATCACCGTCCCGTTGGAAAGCAGAATATTCAGCCCGGAGATAAGCGTCATCGTGCCGAGCGTGGCGAGAATAGGCGAGACCCCGACCCAGGCAATCAGCGCACCGTTGAGCGTGCCGATAGCCACCGCCACGGCAGCGCCTGCCAGCAGCGCCAGCACCAGAAACAGCGGGTTATCCGGATGGGTGACGATAATCGCCGCCATCACCAGCGAGCAGGCGTTCGCCCCGGCAATAATCGACAAGTTAATGCCGCCGGTCAGCATGGTCATGCCCATCCCGAGGGCCAGCATGCCGAGGATTGGTAGCTGTGAGCCAATCGACTGGAAGTTAGCGACGCTAAAGAAACGGCTGCCGAGCAGGGCCGAGAAGACCAGGGCGACGACCACAATAATCACGCATTGCAGACGAATGATGGCATCACCGGGTAAAAATCTGGCGATTGTTTTCATCTCAAAGCTCCCTTGCCAGTTTGCGTTTTTCGTTCCAGGCCGTGGCGCTAATGCTGACCAGGATAATGGCGCCGCTGAACACGGTGTGCCAGTAAGAGGAGACACTGAGCAGCGTCAGGCCATTTTGTAAGAAGGCCAGCAGAACCACGCCGAGCAGTGTTCCGGTCAACGTACCGCGCCCGCCGCTCATGCTGGTTCCGCCGAGTACTACTGCTGCCAGCACCGTCAGCTCAAAGCCGAGCAGCGAATTGGGCGCAACTGACTGGGTGATTTGTGCCTGAACCACGGCGGCAACGCCTGCCAGAATGCCCATGTAGCCATAGACGTAAAAATGCAGCTTCAGCAGATTCAGCCCAAGGCGCGAGGCCGCGTCGCGGTTGCCGCCCATGGCGTAAACCTGACGGCCAAGACGGGTATAGTTCATCAGCACGGCGGTAAAGATGATCACCGCCGCCAGGCACAGCAGGGGCAGGGTCAAACCGTAGTCGTAGCCATCCGCCGCGGTGAACGAGAACCAGTTAATGCCGTTCATAAACCAGTCCGGGAAGCCATACAGCCAGGTGCCTTTGGTGGCGTAAACCAGCAGGCCGTAGTAGACGTTCAGCGTGGCGATGGTAATGATGATTGCCGGAACGCGTAGCCAATAGACCAGAAAACCGTTGATCAGCCCAAGCAGCAGGCCCACCGCAATGGCGATGATTAACGCCAGCGCGAAGTTGCCGCCGTGACCGATAACCCAACTGGCCATTGCATACTGGGCTATCGCGGTCATCGCCGGAAATGAGATGTCGATCCCGCCGGAAATCAGCACCACAAACAGCCCACAGGCCAGGATGCCGAGAATCGCGTAGCTGGTGGCCACATCCGTCAGGTTCCCCAAAGACAAGAACTCGTCGGTGCTGATGCTCAGCCCAACGGCAAGGGCTACAACCAGCAGGCCCAGCCAGAACTCATGTTGCCCGATTAAACGGGAGAGATGCATCTTATTCATTGATTACCTCGACCACTTCAGCAATCTCCTCTTCACGGCATTGATGAGGATTAAATTCCGCCACCAGCTTGCCGCGACGCATTACCAGCACACGGTGGCTGTTGTAATACGCTTCCGGGATTTCATCGCAAATCATCAGCACCGCCATACCCTGTTCCGCCAAGTCGCGGGCTATCTGGTAAATACCCTCTTTGTTGGCGATATCCACGCCGACGGTAGGCGAGTCGAGGATCAGGATGCGGGGATTGGTCGCCACCCATTTGGCAATGGCGATACGCTGGGCATTACCGCCGGAAAGGGTTTTGACCGGCAGGTGCGGATCGGACACTTTGATATTCAGTTCGCGGATTAAATCGGCGACCAGCTTTTGCGCTTTACGATGATCGAGCAGACCGCTACCGGTGTGCAGTTGATCAAACACCGTGACGATGGTGTTGTCGTAGATCGACTGCTCCATGATCAGCCCCTGCGTCAGGCGATCTTCTGAGACATAGCCGATCCCGTGTTTGATGGCGTCATGGTTATTGCGCAGAGTAACCGGCTGACCGTTAATGCGAATCTCGCCGCTTTCCGGGTGCGTCATACCAAACAGGCTCAGACAAAGCTCAGTGCGCCCGGCACCCAGCAGACCAACAATGGAGACGATCTCGCCGCCGTGCAGCGACAGATTAATGTTCTGGTATTTACCTCTGCGGCTGAGATTGCGCAGCTCAAGCAGCGGCTCTTGCTCAATCGCGGGCCTTTCCGGCAACGGGCTGTAGTGGAAGCGTTGTCCGGTCATCAGGAAGGCCAGCTCGTGGCTGTCGAGTTCGCTGGCAGGGTATGTACCCACCAGTTTGCCGTCGCGCATTACGCTGATGCGGTCAGCCACTTCCATCACCTCATCCAGACGATGGCTGACAAACACGACGCAAATTCCGGCCGCTTTCAGTTCATTAACTACCCGCAGCAGGCCATTAACCTCCTGGCGGGTTAGCGAGGCGGTGGGCTCGTCCATAATCACCAGACGTGCATCGGCGGCAATCGCCCGGCAAATGGCGACCAGCTGTCGATCCGCAATTGAGAGTTTTTCAACTTTTTTATCGGGATCGATATTCACCCCAATACGTTTCATGGCTGCCAGCGCCTGCTGCTTCATGGCACCGCGACGCACCCAGATATCGCCACCCGGCAGATAGCGGTTGACCGCGATATTTTCTGCGACGCTAAAGTTGGGGAACAACGACAGGTCCTGATAAATAACCTGAATGCCATAATGAGAAGAGAGCTGCGGCGTCAGGTGATGGAACAATTTTCCGTCGAGTAAAATCTGCGCGCCTTTTTCAGGGTGATAAACCCCGGAGATCACTTTAATAATGGTACTTTTACCACAGCCGTTTTGACCCGCCAGACAGTGAACTTCGCCTTTTCTCAGCGTCAGATTCACGTTATCCAGCGCCAGCACGCCCGGGAATTGTTTGCTGATATTCTCAAGAGTGATAAATGCGGTGGTGTCTGCCATGGACAATACCCCTGCGCGCGTCCGGGGGGACGCTGAGTGTTAGTTTGGTTGATAGCGCCGACCAGACGGTCGGCGTTAAGGTTCCCTGGTGTTGGCTAAAGCCTTAGAAACCAAGTGATTGTGCGTTGTCTTTGGTGACTTCGAGGATCTTGTTAAAGCGGATCACTTTCTTCTCCGTGTCGATATCGGCTTTCCCTAAACCATCGATACTCAGATCGGCGTTCACTTCTTTGCCCTGCAACAGCTGATCGGCAACGGTGACCAGCGCGTAGCCCGCGTCTTTTGGATCCCACAGCAGCGCTTTTTTGATATCACCGCGCATCAGGTAAGGTGCTGCCTGCGCTGGCATGGCGATCCCGACGACGGCGATCTTATCTTTGGCGCGTTTTTTCTGCACAGCCTGACCCGCACCGATTGGACCCAGCGAGCCGAAGCCGATAATGCCCTTCATCTGCGGGTAGGTTTTCATCAGATCCAGCGTTGTGGCGTAGGATTTATCGATGCTTTCCGCGACCGGCAGACGTGAAGTGACCTCGAACATTTCCGGATATTTTTCTTTCTGGTACTTAATTGCATAATCCGCCCACGCGTTATGCAGTGGGACCGTCAGCGAACCAACATAGATGGCATACCCGCCTTTGCCGCCCATATTTTTCGCTAACTCATCGACGTTGGCCTGGGCGTATTTTTCACTGTCGATGGTTTCGATATCCCACTGGCCAATTTGCTCATCCGGGGATTCGTGCGTCAGCACCACGATGCCTTTATCGCGCGCTTTTTTCAGTACCGGCTCAAGGACCTTGGCATCATTCGGCACCACGATGATCGCATTAACGTTTTTGGCGATCAGATCCTCAATCACTTTCACCTGCTGCGCCGGGTCCGGCGTTGAAGGCCCGGTCTGGTAAGCATTCACATCCAGTTTTTTTGCTGCTTCATTTACGCCGGTTTCCATCCGGTTAAACCATGGGATCCCGGTGACTTTGGCAACCACAGCAATTTCATATTTTTCCGCCGCAAAGGACGTGCCGGACAACATGCATGCAGAAACCAGGGTTGCACTGAGTAATGCGAGTTTGAATTTCATAGTTGTACCTTTCGTAGGGGGCAGGACATGTCACGGCGTGAAGTTAACAATGAATGGAAGAGGGAATGAATCATAAGTTTGATAAATGTGATATACGCCCATTATTGTGAATTTATGGAAATAAAATAGTTAGCAATTGGTTAAATTTGCATGATTTTACATTCAATTGTTCAAATTTAGTGTTAATTAAATATTAAAATTAAACTATAAATTAACATTTTATTATCATTTGACTTAAGTTATGACGCTGAAAAGGTGTTTGGGCGGAATTTCCTGAAGAAGAAATTATCGAAATTGAGAACTGAATCGATACCGGAAAAGGGTGCTCAATATTTTTTCGTTCAATGGTATCCTCAGCACTCTTTCGCCAAACCCGGCATCATTATTTGTGGCGGTGTGGATTTTCATCGTGGAGAACTCATGCAAGGCGTTAAACGTATCATTATCACGTTGTTTCTCGCTGTCCTGTCCTTTGGCGCAGGGGCGCATCCCCACAGCTTTATCCATCTGAAAACTGAGATAGTGAGCGAGAATGACCAGTTCGTCGCGCTGAAAATGCGCTGGACGATGGATGAAATTACCTCTGCGGATCTGCTTTACGATGCGGGGAATGCCAAACCTGGTGATGAGATCTGGAAGAAACTGGCGGCGGAAGTGATGGCCAACGTTCTCGGGCAGCACTATTTCACCGAAGTGTGGCACGACGGGAAAAAGGTAAAGTTTAAAAACAGGCCGACGGAATATGGCATGGCGCGGGAGGAACACCAGGCAGTGCTGACGTTCGTTTTGCCGCTGGCCGAAGCTCAGCCGCTGAGTGGTCAAAAATATACCATTTCAACCTTCGACCCGACCTACTACGTTGATATGAGCTATGACAAAGACAGCGACGCCAGGCTGGGGCAGGCCATAAGCCAGAAATGCCGGATTTCAGTACATACGCCGACGCCCAATGAACAAACGCTGAGCTTTGCGCAGTCGCTGGATAAAGAAGACGCACCGCCGGAGGATATGGAGTTGGGTAAACAGTTTGCACAGACGGTGACGCTGCAATGTCAGTAGTTTATCAACAACGTGCAGCCAGACGTCGCTGGCTGACGCTATGGCCGCTGGCGGTCTTTTTGCTGTTGGCGGCAGGCGGCATACTGTGGCTATGGCAGGCCTGGCCGCAGGTGATGATGAAAAGTGTCGTCTGGCAGCGCGACGTTAACC
This sequence comes from Citrobacter sp. Cpo142, assembly GCF_030332425.1. Lineage (NCBI taxonomy): Bacteria > Pseudomonadati > Pseudomonadota > Gammaproteobacteria > Enterobacterales > Enterobacteriaceae > Citrobacter > Citrobacter sp. Cpo142. The sequence continues at coordinate 365,216 of NZ_JAOWHW010000113.1, read as the reverse complement.
AACAGATGAGCGGGTTGCTGAAAGCAGTTGCCGCCAATCCGGCCCAGGCCGGGGGATCGCTGCTGCTGTTTAGTTTTCTCTACGGCGTTCTGCATGCGCTGGGGCCGGGACATGGAAAAGTCGTCATTACCACCTGGCTGGCAACGCACCCCTCGAAGCTGAAGTCGAGTATTGGCCTGACGCTAGCCTCATCTTTATTACAGGGGCTGGTCGCTATCGGACTGGTGGTTGTGGTGCTTACCATCTTGCAGTTGCCTGCACGACAGCTACATATGAGTAGTTTCTGGCTGGAGAAAGGGAGTTATGCTCTGGTTGGCGTGTTGGGTGTTTTATTGTGCGTCCGTGCGCTGAAGAAATTGCGCCAGCTGCTGCGCCGTCCAAAATTCACTGCCTTCACGCCGCATCATGTGCATCACGAGGGTTGCGAGTGCGGGCATCAGCATGTGCCAGATCCTCAACAGCTGCAAAGTGGTGATGACTGGCGCGCCCGGCTGATGATCGTGCTGTCTATGGGGATGCGCCCGTGCTCGGGGGCCATTATGGTTTTACTGTTCAGCAAAGTGGTTGGCGTGTTTAGCTGGGGTATGGCGTCGGCGCTGGCGATGGCGGCAGGAACCTCTTTGACGATTACGTCACTGGCTCTGCTGGTACACAGTTTCCGCTCGCTGGCGGTGAAACTTAGCGGGCATAAAGCGCCGGTATTGTGGCGACAGATTGGCTGGACGACGCTGGCATTAGCCGGTGGTGCGGTGCTGATCGCTGCTGCGGTAGTGATGTGGATGAGTGCGGTGCCGGTGGGGCGGGGGATAAGACCGTTTTAGCACTGTTGTAGGATGAATGCCTGATGGCGCTTCGCTTATCAGGCCTACGGGGAACTTCCCTGGTAGGCCGGATAAGGCGCTAGCCGCCATCCGGCATCAACGATTAACGCTTCAGCGCATCGCTCAGTTCGTCACGCATGTTCGCCAGCATGGCTTTCACTACGCGCGGGTTACCTGCAACGATGTTGCCGGTCGCCATGTAGTTATGACCACCGGTAAAGTCGCAAACCAGTGCGCCAGCTTCACGGGCAATCAGCTCACCTGCGGCGAAATCCCACGGGCGCAGGCCAATTTCGAAATACCCGTCAACGCGCGCAGCGGCAACGTAAGCCAGATCCAGCGCAGCAGAACCCGTGCGGCGGAAGTCCGCGCATTCGGTAAACATGTTGCCAAGAATTTTCATGTAAGAAGCGGCGTGCTGTTTGGCTTTGAACGGGAAACCGGTGGCGATGATGGTGCCATCCAGATCGCGGGCGGTGCTGCCACGCAGACGGTAGCCGTTCAGCTGTGCGCCCTGGCCACGGGTTGCGGTGAACAGTTCGTTACGCATTGGATCGTAAACAACGGCGACTTCAGTACGGCCTTTGATGCGTACTGCGATGGATACCGCGAAGTGCGGCAGACGTTTTACGAAGTTGGTGGTGCCATCCAGTGGATCGATAACCCATTGAACATCCAAATCTTCACCAACATGTTCACCGCTTTCTTCGGTGATGATGGTGTGCTGTGGGTAAGATTTGCGAATCGTTTCGATAATAATCGCTTCGGCGGCTTTATCGACGTTAGTCACGAAATCATTGCTGCCTTTCTGGCTGGTTTCTACAGAGTCTGGGGTTTCGTAGTGTTTGGCAATTACATTACCCGCCTTGCGCGCTGCGCGCACGGCGATGGTCAGCATCGGATGCATCGGTCTCTCTCACTGGATGTTAAAGAACGGGAAAACGGCGCAGAGTATAGCAGCGAGTTCGGAATATGTCTTCGTTTTATGATAATATGCCCGAATAATCTTTAGCCGAAGAAATACAATGCTGCAAAATATTCGAATCGTGCTGGTGGAAACCTCTCACACTGGCAACATGGGCTCTGTAGCCCGCGCAATGAAAACCATGGGTTTAACCAATCTGTGGCTGGTAAATCCACTGGTTAAACCGGACTCACAGGCCATCGCTCTGGCAGCGGGTGCCAGTGATGTGATCGGCAGCGCGCAGATCGTCGATACGCTCGATGAAGCGCTGGCGGGCTGTAGCCTGGTGGTAGGCACCAGTGCGCGTTCCCGCACGCTGCCGTGGCCGATGCTGGATCCGCGTGAATGCGGTTTAAAAAGTGTCTCTGAAGCGACGAACTCGCCGGTGGCGCTGGTCTTTGGTCGTGAACGTGTTGGTCTGACCAACGAAGAGCTGCAGAAGTGCCATTATCACGTCGCCATTGCCGCGAACCCGGAATACAGTTCGCTCAACCTGGCGATGGCGGTGCAGGTTATCTCTTATGAAGTGCGCATGGCCTGGCTGGCAACGCAGGAAAGCGACAAGGCAGCAGAATACGAAGAAGCTGAGTATCCGCTGGTCGATGATTTAGAGCGTTTTTACGGTCATCTGGAGCAAACGCTGCTGTCGACCGGGTTTATCCGTGAAGGGCACCCGGGACAGGTGATGAATAAGCTGCGCCGTTTGTTTACCCGTGCGCGTCCAGAAAGCCAGGAGTTGAACATCCTGCGCGGGATTTTAGCTTCAATCGAGCAGCAGAATAAAAGCAAGTAACTGTACTAATGCCGGATGCGCTTCGCTTATCCGGTCTACAGGCCGCACGATTCGTAGGCCGGATAAGCGAAGCGCATCCGGCAAGTGAAAATGGCACTGAAGGTTAAATACCTGACTAAATTAGTCAAGTAAATAGTTGACTGATTTAGTCGGGAATGTCAGACTTGCCCCTGCTATGCAATACCCCCATTTTACAATAAAAAACCCCGGGCAGGGGCGAGTTTGAGGCTAAGTAAGACATGAGACTGACATCAAAAGGGCGTTATGCCGTGACCGCAATGTTGGACGTTGCGCTCAACTCCGAAACGGGCCCGGTACCGTTGGCTGATATTTCTGAACGTCAGGGAATTTCCCTGTCATATCTGGAGCAGCTGTTTTCCCGTTTGCGTAAAAACGGTCTGGTTTCCAGCGTACGTGGACCAGGCGGCGGGTATCTGCTGGGTAAAGATGCCGGCAGCATCGCAGTAGGTGAAGTGATTAGCGCTGTTGACGAGTCTGTAGATGCGACCCGTTGCCAGGGCAAAGGCGGTTGTCAGGGCGGCGATAAATGCCTGACCCACGCGCTGTGGCGCGATCTGAGCGATCGTCTGACCGGTTTCCTCAACAACATTACGTTGGGCGAACTGGTAAATAATCAGGAAGTCCTGGATGTGTCTGGTCGCCAGCATACCCATGACGCTCCACGCACTAATCGTGCTCAAGACGCGATCGACGTTAAGTTACGCGCATAATAAAAGTATTTTAGAATCAGGCCGGGGTGCTACACACCCCGTTAACTCGGTCGTACATCCAGCCGGTTGCCTGATTCCTTGCATTGAAGCGATGTACGGAGTTTATAGAGCAATGAAATTACCGATCTATCTCGATTACTCCGCAACCACGCCGGTGGACCCGCGTGTTGCCGAGAAAATGATGCAGTGTCTGACCCTGGACGGAAACTTTGGTAACCCAGCGTCTCGTTCACACCGTTTTGGCTGGCAGGCTGAAGAGGCGGTAGATATCGCCCGTAACCAGATTGCCGACCTCGTGGGCGCTGACCCGCGTGAAATCGTCTTTACTTCCGGTGCGACTGAATCCGATAACCTGGCGATTAAAGGTGCAGCCAACTTTTATCAGAAAAAAGGCAAGCACATCATCACCAGCAAAACCGAACACAAAGCCGTGCTGGACACCTGTCGTCAGCTGGAGCGCGAAGGGTTCGAAGTCACCTACCTCGCCCCGCAGCGTAACGGCATTATCGACCTGAAAGAACTTGAAGCGGCAATGCGTGACGACACTATCCTCGTGTCTATCATGCACGTGAACAACGAAATCGGCGTGGTGCAGGATATCGCGACTATCGGCGAAATGTGCCGTGCTCGCGGCATCATCTATCACGTTGATGCGACCCAGAGCGTGGGCAAACTGCCTATCGATCTGAGCCAACTGAAAGTTGACCTGATGTCCTTCTCCGGCCACAAAATCTATGGTCCGAAAGGTATCGGCGCGCTGTACGTTCGTCGTAAACCGCGTATTCGTATTGAAGCGCAGATGCACGGCGGCGGTCACGAGCGCGGTATGCGTTCCGGTACGCTGCCTGTGCACCAGATCGTCGGTATGGGTGAAGCTTACCGTATCGCTAAAGAAGAGATGGAAACCGAGATGGCGCGCCTGCGCAGTCTGCGTAACCGTCTGTGGAATGGCGTGAAAGATATGGAAGAGGTGTACCTCAACGGTGACCTCGAGCAGGGCGCACCAAACATTCTCAACGTCAGCTTCAACTTTGTTGAAGGCGAGTCGCTGATTATGGCGCTGAAAGACCTGGCGGTATCCTCCGGTTCTGCATGTACTTCTGCAAGCCTGGAGCCATCCTACGTGCTGCGCGCGCTGGGGATGACCGACGAGCTGGCACACAGCTCAATTCGTTTCTCTTTAGGTCGTTTCACTACCGAAGAAGAGATTGACTACGCCATCAATCTGGTTCGCAACTCCATCGGCCGCCTGCGCGACCTTTCTCCGCTGTGGGAAATGTTCAAACAGGGCGTGGATCTGAACAGCATTGAATGGTCACATCACTAATCGGTACCGATAAGGAGAATTCAGCATGGCTTACAGCGAAAAAGTAATCGATCATTACGAGAATCCACGTAACGTGGGCTCTTTTGACAACAGCGACGAGAACGTGGGCAGCGGCATGGTGGGTGCACCGGCCTGTGGCGACGTGATGAAGTTGCAGATCAAAGTCAACAATGAGGGTATCATTGAAGACGCGCGTTTCAAGACTTACGGCTGCGGTTCCGCTATTGCTTCCAGCTCTCTGGTTACCGAATGGGTAAAAGGGAAATCTCTGGACGAAGCACAGGCGATTAAAAACACCGATATCGCCGACGAGCTTGAACTGCCACCGGTGAAAATTCACTGCTCTATTCTGGCTGAAGACGCGATTAAAGCCGCGATTGCGGATTACAAAAGCAAACGTGAAGCAAAATAATTAAGAGTTGAGGTTTTATTATGTCGATTACCTTAAGCGACAGTGCAGCAGCGCGTGTAAATACCTTCCTGGCAAACCGCGGTAAAGGGTTTGGTCTGCGTCTGGGCGTGAGAACCTCCGGCTGCTCAGGTATGGCCTATGTACTGGAATTTGTTGACGAGCCGGCGGCTGAAGATACCGTGTTTGAAGACAAAGGCGTAAAAGTCGTGATCGACGGTAAGAGCCTGCAATTCCTCGACGGTACGCAGTTAGACTTCGTCAAAGAAGGTCTGAACGAAGGGTTTAAGTTCACTAACCCGAACGTGAAAGACGAATGTGGATGCGGCGAAAGCTTCCACGTGTAACGCGCTTACTGATAACCCCACCGTGGTCGCCTGCGCGTGGGGTTTGTTTTACCTGACTCTCTGGTTTTGCCTCATCGAACAACAGAGAATCGATGCCCTGAGAATGTTATGGACTACTTCACCCTCTTTGGCTTACCGGCCCGTTATCAGCTCGATACTCAGGCGCTGAGCCTACGTTTTCAGGATCTACAACGTCAGTATCATCCTGATAAATTCGCCAGCGGTTCCCAGGCGGAACAACTTGCTGCGGTTTCGCAGTCCGCCACTATCAACCAGGCCTGGCAAACGCTGCGTCATCCTTTGATGCGCGCCGAATACTTATTGTCTTTACACGGTTTTGATATCCGCAGCGAGCAGCACACGGTGCGCGATACCGCGTTCCTGATGGAGCAACTTGAGCTGCGTGAAGAGCTGGACGAGATTGAACAGGCAAAAGACAGTCAACGTTTAGATGCGTTTATGAAACGCGTCAGCGAAATGTATAACGTTCGCCATCAACTGATGGTGGAACAGCTGGATAGCGAGACGTGGGACGCAGCGGCAGATACCGTGCGTAAGCTGCGTTTTCTCGATAAACTGCGAAGCAGTGCAGAACAACTCGAAGAAAAACTGCTCGATTTTTAATTTCCGGAAGCGAAAATGGCCTTATTACAAATTAGTGAGCCTGGTCTGAGCGCCGCGCCGCACCAGCGTCGTCTGGCGGTAGGTATCGATTTAGGCACTACCAACTCCCTGGTTGCGACCGTACGCAGCGGCCAGGCCGAAACGCTGGCAGACCATGAAGGTCGCCACCTGTTGCCGTCAGTGGTTCACTATCAGCAGCAGGGCTACTCTGTCGGTTACGATGCCCGAGCCAATGCAGCGTTGGATACGGCAAACACCGTCAGCTCGGTAAAACGCATGATGGGCCGCTCTCTGGCGGATATCCAGGCGCGTTACCCGCATCTGCCATATACGTTCCAGGCGAGCGAAAACGGTCTACCGATGATTGAAACCGCTGCCGGTTTGCTTAATCCGGTGCGCGTCTCCGCTGATATTCTGAAAGCGCTGGCCGCGCGGGCTACCGAATCGCTGTCCGGCGAACTGGACGGCGTGGTAATCACCGTTCCGGCTTACTTTGACGATGCGCAGCGTCAGGGAACCAAAGACGCCGCGCGTCTGGCGGGCCTGCACGTATTGCGTCTGCTGAACGAACCGACCGCAGCGGCGATCGCGTATGGTCTGGACTCCGGTCAGGAAGGCGTGATCGCAGTCTACGATCTTGGCGGCGGTACGTTTGATATTTCTATTCTGCGCCTGAGCCGTGGCGTGTTTGAAGTGCTGGCGACCGGCGGTGATTCCGCGCTCGGCGGCGATGATTTTGACCATCTGCTGGCCGATTACATTCGCGAGCAGGCGGGCGTGGCCGATCGCAGCGATAACCGCGTTCAGCGTGAACTGCTGGATGCCGCGATTGCAGCGAAAATCGCACTTAGCGACGCTGATTCTGTAACGGTTAACGTGGCTGGATGGCAGGGTGAAATCACCCGTGAAACCTTTAATGAACTCATTTCCGCACTGGTCAAGCGTACGCTGCTGGCCTGTCGTCGCGCGCTGAAAGATGCGGGCGTGGAGCCGCAAGATGTGCTGGAAGTTGTGATGGTTGGCGGTTCAACGCGCGTGCCTCTGGTACGTGAACGCGTCGGTGAATTTTTTGGCCGCACGCCGCTGACCTCTATTGACCCGGACAAAGTGGTCGCTATCGGTGCGGCAATTCAGGCGGATATTCTGGTCGGGAATAAGCCGGACAGCGAAATGCTGCTGCTGGACGTTATCCCGCTGTCTCTGGGACTGGAAACCATGGGCGGTCTGGTGGAGAAAGTGATCCCGCGTAACACCACTATCCCAGTGGCGCGCGCGCAGGACTTTACCACCTTTAAAGATGGCCAGACCGCGATGTCCATTCACGTGATGCAAGGCGAGCGTGAACTGGTGCAGGACTGCCGTTCTCTGGCGCGTTTTGCGCTGCGCGGCATCCCGGCATTACCAGCAGGCGGCGCTCATATCCGCGTGACCTTCCAGGTGGATGCCGATGGGCTGCTGAGCGTCACCGCCATGGAGAAATCCACAGGCGTTGAGTCCTCAATCCAGGTTAAACCGTCCTACGGTCTGACCGACAGTGAAATCGCCTCCATGATTCAGGATTCGATGAGTTTTGCCGAGCAGGACGTAAAAGCCCGTATGCTGGCAGAACAGAAAGTCGAAGCGGCACGCGTACTGGAAAGTTTATCCGGTGCGCTGAACGCTGATGCCGCGCTGTTAAGCGCCGCAGAACGTCAGGCTATCGACACCGCCGCCGCGCACTTGAGCGAGGTTGCACAGGGTGACGATGTTGACGCGATAGAACAAGCCATTAAAAACGTAGACAAACAAACCCAGGAATTCGCCGCTCGCCGCATGGACAAATCCGTCCGTAGCGCGCTGAAAGGCCATTCCGTGGACGAGGTTTAATATGCCAAAGATTGTTATTTTGCCTCATCAGGATCTCTGTCCCGATGGCGCAGTTCTGGAAGCTGAGACCGGCGAAACCATTCTCGACGTTGCCCTGCGTAACGGGATCGAGATTGAACACGCCTGTGAAAAATCCTGTGCCTGCACTACCTGCCACTGCATCGTGCGTGAAGGTTTTGATTCTTTGCCGGAAAGCACAGAAGAAGAAGACGACATGCTGGATAAAGCCTGGGGACTGGAGCCGGAGAGCCGTTTAAGCTGTCAGGCGCGGGTAACCGAGGACGATTTAGTGGTCGAAATCCCACGTTACACAATCAATCATGCGCGTGAGCATTAACAGAGGGTAGTATGGGACTGAAGTGGACCGATAGCCGCGAAATCGGCGAGGCGCTGTATGACGCTTTCCCCGATCTCGATCCCAAGACCGTTCGTTTCACCGATCTGCACCAGTGGATCTGTGACCTGGAAGAGTTCGATGATGATCCTCAGGCATCGAACGAAAAAATCCTTGAGGCCATTTTGCTGGTCTGGCTGGACGAAGCCGAATAAGTCAACGGGCTGCCCACGGGTGGCCCGTTTTCCTGTATGCGCGAAAATAAGGATAAATAAAAATGACAGAAGCCATGAAAATTACGCTTTCCACGCAACCCGCCGATGCTCGCTGGGGTGAAAAGGCGACATACAGCATTAATAATGACGGCATTACCCTGCACCTGAACGGAAAAGATGACCTCGGCCTTATCCAGCGTGCCGCGCGTAAAATCGACGGCCTGGGCATTAAACACGTTCAACTGGATGGTGAAGGCTGGGATACCGAACGTAGCTGGGCGTTCTGGCAGGGCTACAAGGGACCAAAAGGCACCCGCAAAGTTGAGTGGGCCGCTCTGGACGAAGCGCAGCGCAAAGAGCTGGATAGCCGTCTGAAGATTATTGACTGGGTGCGCGATACCATTAACGCCCCGGCAGAAGAGCTGGGCCCTGAACAGCTGGCGCAGCGCGCTGTTGATCTGCTGTGCTCCGTCGCGTGCGATAACGTCTCTTACCGCATCACCAAAGGTGAAGATCTGCGCGAGCAGAACTACATGGGTCTGCATACCGTGGGTCGCGGCTCTGAACGTCCGCCGGTGCTGCTGGCGCTGGACTACAACCCAACAGGCGACAAAGAAGCCCCGGTTTATGCCTGCCTGGTTGGTAAGGGAATTACTTTTGATTCCGGTGGTTACAGCATCAAGCAAAGCGCATTTATGGACTCAATGAAGTCCGACATGGGCGGTGCGGCAACGGTCACCGGCGCGTTGGCATTTGCCATCACCCGTGGTCTGAACAAGCGCGTGAAGCTGTATCTGTGTTGCGCGGATAACCTGATTAGCGGCAACGCCTTTAAGCTCGGCGATATCATTCACTATCGCAACGGTAAAAAAGTTGAAGTGATGAATACCGATGCCGAAGGACGTCTGGTGCTGGCCGATGGCCTGATCGATGCCAGCGCGCAGAAACCGGAACTGATTATTGATGCTGCCACGCTGACCGGCGCGGCGAAAACCGCGTTGGGCAATGATTACCACGCGCTGTTTAGCTTTGATGATCAGCTGGCTGCTCGCCTGCTGGCAAGTGCGGCGCAAGAAAACGAACCGTTCTGGCGTCTGCCGCTGGCAGAGTTCCATCGTAGTCAGTTGCCGTCTAACTTTGCCGAACTGAATAACACCGGCAGCGCGGCTTACCCGGCTGGTGCAAGCACCGCGGCGGGCTTCCTGTCCCATTTCGTGGAAAACTACCAGCAGGGCTGGCTGCACATCGACTGCTCCGCAACCTATCGCAAAGCGCCGGTTGAACAGTGGTCTGCGGGCGCAACCGGTCTGGGTGTGCGCACGATTGCGAATCTGCTGACCGCATAATTTATTACTGTATTGCCGGATGGCGCTACGCTTATCCGGCCTACATGTATTCATCCAATTTGTGATACTTATGTCCGAAACAAAAAACGAATTAGAAACGTTGCTGGAGCAAGCGGCAACAGAGCCTGCGCATCGTCCGGCATTTTTCCGTACTTTACTGGAATCCACAGTCTGGGTGCCGGGTACTGCCGCAGAAGGCGAGGCGGTGGTTGAAGACAGCGCTCTCGACCTGCAGCACTGGGAAAAAGAAGACGGCACGACCGTGATCCCGTTCTTCACCTCTCTGGAAGCCCTGCAGCAGGCGGTGGAAGATGAGCAAGCATTTGTCGTTATGCCGGTGCGTACGTTGTTTGAAATGACGCTCGGCGAAACGCTGTTTCTCAACGCGAAACTGCCGACCGGTAAAGAGTTTATGCCGCGTGAAATCAGCCTGCTGATGGGGGAAGAGGGGAATCCGCTCAGCACCCAGGAAGTACTGGAAGGCGGTGAATCGCTGATCCTCTCTGAAGTCGCTGAACCTCCGGCGCAAATGATTGACTCGCTGACTACGCTGTTTAAAACCATTAAGCCGGTAAAACGCGCGTTTCTCTGCTCAATCAAAGAAAGCGCGGAAGCCCAGCCGAATCTGCTGATTGGTATTGAAGCAGAAGGGGATATTGAAGAGATCATCCACGCTGCTGGCAGCGTCGCGACCGATACGCTGCCGGGCGATGAACCTATTGATATCTGCCAGGTGAAGAAGGGTGAGAAGGGCGTGAGCCACTTTATCACTGAGCATATCGCACCGTTCTACGAACGCCGCTGGGGCGGTTTCCTGCGCGACTTTAAACAAAACCGGATTATCTAAATTGTAGGCCGGATAAGCGAAGCGCTATCCGGCTTTTCCAGCTTTATAATTGCGGTTCTACCGGTAAATCGTTGCGTGCTCCCCATTCGCTCCATGCGCCGTCATACAATGCGACGTCAGAAACGCCCAGCGTGGCAAGTGCCAGCACGACGACGGCAGCTGTTACGCCGGAGCCGCAGCTGGCGATAATAGGGCGGTCAAAGCTCACGCCGTGGCTGAAGAAAATAGCATCCAGCTCATCGGTGGTTTTCAGTTCGCCGTCACGAACCAGTTCTGTCCACGGTACGTTAAGCGCACCCGGCACATGACCACGTTTCAGACCAGGACGCGGCTCGTCAACTTCGCCATTAAAACGCGCAGCCGGACGGGCATCGACGATCTGCGCCGTTTTTTCATGACTGGCCAGCAGTACATCGGTAACGCGCACAACTGCGTCAGGCGTAAAGGCCACGTTAAATTCACCTTCAGGTAAATCCTCATCGCCTTCCTTGAGCATTAGTTCATCGCGCTTCCAGCCTGCCAGACCTCCTGCCAGAATGGAGACATTTTCGACGCCAAATGTCCGCAGCATCCACCATGCGCGTGGCGCGGAAAACAGATTACCGTCATCGTAGATAACCAGATGCTTATCCTGATCAACGCCCAGCTCGCGCATCGCAACGGCAAAGGCTTCGGGGCGTGGCATCATATGCGGTAGCGGTGAGGTATGATCGGAAAGCGCTTCAATATCAAAAAATACTGCGCCAGGAATATGGCCCTCACGATACTCCTCGCCAACATCGCGATCTTCCTGTCCTGGAGGTGCCATCCGGGCATCAAGAATTTGTATTTCCGGGTCGTCAATGTGTTCGGCAAGCCAGTCGGCAGCGACAAAGAAGGCGGTGGTCATAGGCATCTCCATTTTTACCAGGTTTTGGCAAATTGTCGGATGTTTACCGTAAAGCGACAAGTAAAACAGGCTGATTTGTCAGGTGAATCCACATTAATCACTTAAATTAAGACAACGTTGTTCAGTTACTGACTTCCACAGCCGGAAATCTGACGCATAATAGTTGTTCTACGTAGCTAACGGGCCACTACGGCCAGGGATGAAAAATGAAACATTTACGCGTAGCGGCCTGCATGCTGATGCTGGCACTGGTCGGGTGCGATAATAATAACGAAAAATCACCGACGGCTGCGAAACCTGATGCACCTACGCCACAGACTGCGCCAGCAAAAGATAAAGCTCAATTACAAAAGCTGGTGCAGCAAAGCCAGGGCAAGTCGCTGACGCTGCTGGATGCCTCAGAGGTCCAGCTCGACGGTGCGGCAACGCTCGTTTTGACCTTCTCCATTCCCCTCGATCCAGAACAAGATTTTTCCCGCGTCGTGCACGTTGTTGATAAAAAAAGCGGCAAAGTGGATGGTGCCTGGGAGCTGGCGCCAAATCTGAAAGAGCTGCGCTTACGCCATCTGGAACCTAACCGGGAACTGGTGGTGACCATTGAGCGTGATTTGCTGGCGCTGAATAAAGCGACGTTCGCTATCGATTATGAAAAAAACATTACCACTCGCGACGTCCAGCCAAGCGTAGGGTTTGCCAGTCGCGGCTCGCTGCTGCCGGGAAAAGTAATTGAAGGCCTGCCGGTAATGGCCCTCAACGTTAACAGCGTGGATGTGAACTTCTTTCGCGTGAAGCCTGAATCGCTCGGCGCATTTGTCAGCCAGTGGGAATACCGCAATTCGTTGACGAACTGGGAATCTGACAATCTGCTGAAAATGGCGGAACTGGTGTATACCGGACGCTTTGATCTCAATCCTGCGCGTAACACCCGTGAGAAGCTGCTGCTGCCGTTGAGCGATATCAAGCCGTTGCAGCAAGCAGGTGTTTACATCGCGGTGATGAATCAGGCTGGACAATACAACTACAGTAATGCCGCTACGCTGTTCACGCTCAGCGATATTGGTGTGTCTGCGCACCGTTACCATAATCAACTGGATGTCTTTACACAGAGTCTGGAAAATGGCGCTGCGCAGCAGGGTATTGAGGTCACGTTACTCAACGAAAAAGGACAGACGCTGGCGCAGGCTACCAGCGACGCGCAGGGTCATGTCAAACTGGAGACTGATAAAGACGCGGCTTTATTGCTGGCCCGCAAAGACGGGCAAACCACGCTGCTGGATTTGAAACTCCCGGCGTTGGATCTGGCTGAATTTGATATTGCCGGTGCACCGGGATACAGCAAACAGTTCTTTATGTTTGGTCCCCGTGACCTCTATCGTCCTGGCGAAACGGTGATCCTCAACGGATTACTGCGTGACAGCGACGGCAAAACGTTGCCCGACCAGCCGGTGAAGCTGGAGGTCGTAAAGCCCGACGGGCAAGTGTTACGTTCGGTGGTTAGCCAGCCGGAGAACGGTCTGTACCGCTTTAGCTGGCCGCTGGACACTAACGCGCCAACCGGTATGTGGCATATTCGTGCTAATACGGGCGACAACCAGTCACGGATGTGGGATTTCCACGTCGAAGATTTTATGCCTGAGCGGATGGCGCTCAATCTCTCCGCCAATAAGATTCCGGTAGCTCCGGCTGATGAAGTGAAGTTCTCGGTAGTGGGCTACTACCTGTACGGCGCGCCCGCTAACGGCAATGCTCTGCAAGGACAGCTTTTCCTGCGCCCGCTGCGCGAAGCGGTGCAGGCATTGCCGGGGTTCCAATTTGGTAATATTGCCGAAGAAAACCTGTCCCGCAGCCTCGATGAAGTTCAGCTTACGCTGGATGAACACGGTCGCGGCGAAGTGACCACCAACAGCCAATGGCAGGAGACGCATTCTCCGTTACAGGTGATCCTGCAAGCCAGCCTGCTGGAATCTGGTGGCCGCCCGGTGACGCGTCGGGCTGAACAAGCCATCTGGCCTGCGGACACGCTGCCGGGTATTCGTCCGCAGTTTGCGGCAAAAGCCGTCTATGACTACCGCACTGATACCACTGTGAATCAGCCTATCGTTGATGAAAACAGCAACGCCGCTTTCGACATTGTGTATGCCGATGCGCAGGGCGAGAAAAAAGCGGTGTCCGGTTTGCAGGTGCGTTTGATCCGCGAGCGCCGGGATTACTACTGGAACTGGTCTGAAGGCGAGGGCTGGCAATCTCAGTTCGATCAAAAGGATCTGGTTGAAGGTGAGCAGACTCTGGATCTTAAGGCCGATGAAACCGGTAAAGTCAGCTTCCCGGTTGAGTGGGGTGCCTATCGTCTGGAAGTGAAAGCCCCGAATGATGCGGTGAGCAGCGTACGCTTCTGGGCAGGTTATAGCTGGCAGGATAACAGCGATGGCAGTGGGGCTGTGCGTCCCGATCGCGTGACTCTGAAACTGGACAAACCCAGCTATCGTCCTGGCGATACCATGAAGCTGCACGTTGCCGCTCCCGCTGCTGGCAAAGGTTATGCGATGGTGGAATCCAGCGAAGGCCCGCTGTGGTGGCAAGAAATAGATGTACCGGCGGATGGTCTCGATATCTCCATCCCAATCGATAAAACCTGGAATCGCCACGATTTGTATCTCAGTGCGCTGGTGGTTCGTCCTGGCGACAAGTCCCGTTCGGCCACGCCAAAACGGGCGGTCGGTTTACTGCATTTGCCGTTAGGTGATGAAAACCGTCGTCTGGCGCTGGCGCTGGAAAACCCGGCGAAAATACGGCCAAACCAGCCGTTGACCGTCAAGATTAAAGCCAGCGTCAAAAATGGCGACGTACCAAAACAGGTTAACGTGCTGGTCTCTGCCGTTGATAGCGGAGTGTTGAACATTACCGATTACGCCACGCCAGATCCGTGGCAGGCGTTTTTCGGGCAAAAACGCTATGGCGCGGATATTTATGATATTTACGGCCAGGTGATCGAAGGGCAAGGGCGGCTGGCGGCGCTGCGCTTTGGTGGAGATGGCGATGAATTAAAACGCGGCGGTAAGCCACCGGTTAATCACGTCAATATCGTGGCGCAACAGGCGCTGCCGGTCACGCTCAACGAGCAGGGCGAAGGTACGGTGACGCTACCGATTGGTGATTTCAACGGCGAGCTACGGGTAATGGCACAGGCCTGGACGGCGGATGACTTTGGCAGCAGTGAAAGCAAGGTGATTGTTGCCGCGCCGGTAATTGCTGAACTGAATATGCCGCGTTTTCTGGCGGGAGGCGATACCTCGCGCCTGACGCTGGACGTGACTAACCTGACTGACAAACCGCAAACGCTGAATATTAAGCTCGCGTCCAATGGCTTACTGGAGCTGATGGGGCAAGATCCTGCTCCGGTAAATCTGGCACCAGGCGTACGGACTACGTTGTTTATTCCGGTGCGTGCGCGGGAGGGGGTTGGCGATGGCGAAATTCAGGCAGAAATTAGCGGTCTGACTTTACCTGGTGAAACGCTGCCAGTTCAGCATAAACAGTGGAAGATTGGCGTGCGTCCGGCGTTCCCGGCGCAAACCGTTAATAACGGTGTCGCACTTCAGCCGGGCGCAACCTGGCAGCTTCCGGGCGAAGAACTGACCAATTTCTCCCCTGCAACGATGCAGGGACAACTGCTGTTCAGCGGTAAGCCGCCGCTAAATCTGGCGCGTTATATCCGCGAACTGAAGGCTTACCCTTACGGTTGCCTGGAGCAAACGGCGAGCGGGTTGTTCCCATCCTTATACACCAATGCTGCGCAATTGAAGGCGTTAGGTATTGTGGGCGACAGCGATGAAAAACGCCGTGCGGCAGTCGATATTGGGATTTCTCGTTTAGTGCAGATGCAGCGTGATAACGGCGGTTTCGCGCTGTGGGATAAAAACGGGTCGGAAGAGTACTGGCTGACCGCGTATGTCATGGATTTCCTCGTTCGGGCAAATGAACAGGGCTACAGCGTCCCGGTAGAAGTCATTAACCGTGGCAACGAGCGGCTGCTGCGCTATTTGCAGGATCCAGGAATGTTGTCGATTCGCTATACCGACGACTCTTCAGCAAGCCGGTTTGCCGTACAAGCATACGCCGCGTTGGTTCTGGCGCGTCAGCAAAAAGCCCCGCTCGGCGCATTGCGTGAGATCTGGGAGCGTCGTGCGCAAGCGGCCTCTGGTTTACCGCTGTTACAACTGGGAATCGCGCTGAAAAATATGGGCGATGCTAACCGCAGTGAACAGGCGTTGACGCTAGCGCTGAATACGCCGCGCCGCGATACGCAACAGTGGATGGCGGATTACGGCAGTGCGTTACGGGATAACGCCTTGATGCTGGCCTTGCTCGAAGAGAACAAGCTCAAACCTGACGTGCAGAATACGCTGCTGAACACGTTGTCAGAACAGGCCTTTGGGCAGCGCTGGCTCTCGACTCAGGAAAATAATGCGTTGTTCCTTGCCGCGCGTACGTTACAGGACTTGCCAGGCACATGGCAGGCGCAAACGTCATTCTCGGAGCAACCGTTAGCCGGGGAGAAATCACAGACGCGTAATCTGGATGCCGATGCGCTGTCTACGCTGAGCGTCACCAATACCGGTAATCAACCGCTGTGGCTGCGTCTGGATGTGAGCGGTTATCCGCAAACCTCACCGACGCCTGCCAGCAACGTTCTGCATATTGAGCGGCAAATCCTGGGAGTTGACGGAAACAGCAAATCGCTGGATTCGCTGCGCAGCGGTGAGCTGGTGCTGGTCTGGCTGGAGGTGAAAGCCAGCCAGAACGTGCCGGATGCACTGGTGGTTGACTTACTGCCAGCAGGACTGGAACTGGAAAACCAGAATCTGGCCAACGGCAGCGCCAGCCTGCAGGATAGCGGCAGCGAAGTGGCGAATCTGCTTAATCAGATGCAGCAGGCAGATATCCAGCACGTTGAGTTCCGTGACGATCGCTTTGTCGCTGCGGTGGCGGTCAATGAAGGACAACCGGTTACGCTGGTGTATCTGGCGCGAGCGGTGACGCCGGGGACCTACCAAGTTCCCGTCCCGCAGGTGGAATCAATGTATGTTCCGCAGTGGCGCGCGACCGGTGCGACAGAGGGACTTTTGATTGTCAGACCGTAAATGATGCGCGGGTTGGGTAAACGCGGCTGCTGGCTCTGGCTGGCAGCCGTTGCGCTATTGATTGTGGCGGCAGTTTGGGCGGCAGATAAAATCTGGCCGCTGCCCTTGCACGAAGTCGATCCGGCACGGGTCGTGGTGGCACATGATGGTACGCCGCTGTGGCGCTTCGCCGATGCGGACGGTATCTGGCGTTATCCGGTGGCTATTGATGAGGTATCGCCTCGCTACCTTGAGGCGTTAATTAACTACGAAGACCGCTGGTTCTGGAAACATCCCGGCGTCAATCCGTTTTCCGTGCTGCGCGCAGCATGGCAGGACCTCTCCTCTGGGCGCGTGGTTTCGGGCGGCAGTACGCTCACCATGCAGGTCGCACGATTACTCGATCCTCATCCGCGAACCTTTGGCGGCAAGTTTCGCCAGCTCTGGCGCGCATTGCAGCTGGAATGGCATCTCTCCAAACGCGACATCCTGACACTGTATCTCAACCGTGCGCCGTTTGGCGGTACGCTGCAGGGTGTGGGGGCGGCAAGCTGGGCCTATCTTGGTAAATCACCCGCGCAATTGAGTTACTCCGATGCCGCGCTGCTGGCTGTTTTGCCACAGGCACCGAGTCGGCTGCGCCCGGACCGTTGGCCGGACCGTGCTGAAGCGGCGCGTAATAAAGTGCTCGAACGTATGGCGACCCAGGGCATTTGGCCTGCCAGACAGGTACAGGAGTCGCGTGAAGAGCCAGTCTGGCTGGCGCCCCGGCAAATGCCGCAGTTAGCGCCGTTATTCTCGCGCATGATGCTGGGAAAAAGCCGGAGCGATAAAATCGTGACTACCCTTGATGCCGGATTGCAGCGTCAACTGGAAGAGCTGGCGCAGAACTGGAAGGGGCGCTTACCTGCACGCAGTTCGCTGGCAATGATTGTGGTCGATCACACCGATATGAGCGTGCGTGGTTGGGTGGGGTCGGTAGATATGAATGACGACTCCCGCTTTGGTCATGTGGATATGGTGAATGCGATCCGTTCGCCAGGCTCGGTGCTGAAGCCGTTTGTTTACGGTCTGGCGCTGGATGACGGACTCATTCATCCCGCTTCGTTGTTGCAGGATGTCCCGCGGCGAACTGGGGACTATCGACCGGGGAATTTTGACAGCGGTTTTCATGGCCCGGTGAGCATGAGCGAAGCGCTGGTAAGGTCGTTGAATTTACCCGCCGTGCAGGTGCTCGAAGCCTATGGTCCGAAGCGCTTTGCCGCATCGTTACGTAACGTCGGCTTACCGCTGTATCTGCCCGCAGGGGCTGCGCCAAATCTGTCGCTGATTTTAGGTGGCGCGGGGGCAAGGCTGGAAGATATGGCCGCAGCGTACAGCGCCTTTGCCCGCCAGGGAAAAGCGGGAAAACTGCGTCTGCAGCCGGGTGACCCACTGCTTGAACGCCCGTTGATGTCGGCGGGCGCGGCGTGGATTATTCGCCGTATTATGGCCGACGAAGCGCAACCGCTGCCGGATAACGCACTGAGCAGAGTGGTTCCGCTGGCGTGGAAAACGGGCACCAGCTATGGCTATCGCGATGCCTGGGCGATTGGCGTTAACGCCCGTTATGTGATCGGTATCTGGACTGGCAGACCAGACGGAACGCCGGTGGTGGGCCAGTTTGGATTTGCCAGCGCTGTGCCGCTGCTCACTCAGGTCAACAATCTTTTGCTCTCTCGCGGGACAAATCAGCCGGAAGATCCACGCCCTGGTTCCGTGAGTCGCGGCGTGGTGTGCTGGCCGGGCGGGCAATCCCTTGCCCCAGGAGACAGCAACTGCCGTCGCCGTCTGGCAACCTGGTTACTGGATGGCAGTCAGCCGCCAACGTTATTATTGCCCGAGCAGGAAGGGGTTAATGGCATTCGTTTTCCTGTCTGGCTGGATGATGAAGGCAAACGTGTGGCGGCGGATTGCCCGCAGGCGCACGAGCAAACGTTAATCGTCTGGCCGTTGCCGCTGGAGCCATGGCTACCGGAATCAGAACGCCGTGGGGCGAGATTACCGCCAGTTTCTGCCACGTGTCCGCCGCTGGGACAAGACGCTTCACAGCCGTTGCAGTTGACAGGTATTCGTGATGGCGCGATTGTGAAGCGTTTACCCGGTTCTGCTCAAGCCTCATTGCCGGTGCAAACCAGTGGTGGGAGCGGTGAACGCTGGTGGTTTCTTAACGGTGAAAGGCTGGAAGAACGTGGACGTCGTCTTACGCTACGGCTGGCGACTAAAGGGGATTATCAACTGCTGGTGATGGATGACGCTGGTCAGGTAGCGACGGTGAGATTTTCGATGCAGTAGATCAGTTGGTGACTGTTTGTTGCTAAAATTCATCTTATTTTAAAGAAATGTTACCTTCATCAATAGTCAATTGCCGGGATGCTCTTTATAATCCGCGCCAGGTCGTACATCTATATAGACAACAACAGAACACATTACAGAGGTTATCATGGCTATTGAACGTACTTTTTCCATCATCAAACCAAACGCGGTGGCAAAAAACGTTATTGGGAGCATCTTTGCGCGCTTTGAAGCAGCAGGGTTCAAAATTGTCGGCACTAAAATGCTGCACCTGACCGTTGAGCAGGCACGTGGCTTCTATGCTGAGCACGATGGCAAACCGTTCTTTGACGGTCTGGTTGAATTTATGACCTCCGGTCCGATCGTTGTTTCTGTTCTGGAAAGCGAAAATGCAGTACAGCGTCATCGCGATCTGCTGGGCGCAACCAACCCGGCGAATGCGCTGGCTGGTACTCTGCGTGCAGACTATGCTGACAGCTTCACCGAGAACGGTACTCACGGTTCCGACTCCGTTGAGTCAGCGGCGCGCGAAATCGCCTATTTCTTTGGTGAAGGCGAGGTTTGCCCGCGTACGCGCTAATAAGCTCGTCCTGTAGGCCGGATAAGCGTTTGCGCATCCGGCTCTGCTTTGCCTGGTGGCGACGCTGATGCGTCTTATCAGGCCTACGATCTTCCTTTACATATTATTTTCGCTAATGCTTCGTGCAAACGTGGCATCCCTGCGCCAGACTTTGTACAATGCAACGCCCCGGAAGAGCAGATCGCTTGCCGGGGCGTTTCTTTTTAACCCTCCACGGGCCACAACGTGTAACAACGAGGCCGGAAAAAATTATGTCTGAATTAGTTAACACCTCTGAAGTCGTCATTCCTGCGGTTCCAAATAAAAATGGAAAAATTAACCTGCTGGATCTGAACCGTCAGCAAATGCGCGAATTCTTCAAAGAGATGGGCGAAAAACCGTTTCGTGCCGATCAGGTCATGAAGTGGATGTACCACTATTGCAGCGACAACTTTGATGACATGACTGACATCAACAAGGTGCTGCGTAACAAGCTGAAAGAAGTGGCTGAAATTCGCGCCCCGGAAGTGGTGGAAGAGCAGCGTTCTTCTGACGGTACGATCAAATGGGCTATCGCGGTTGGCGATCAGCGCGTTGAAACGGTGTATATCCCGGAAGACGATCGTGCGACCCTGTGTGTTTCTTCACAGGTCGGGTGCGCATTAGAGTGTAAATTCTGCTCTACGGCGCAACAGGGCTTTAACCGTAACCTGCGGGTATCGGAGATCATTGGTCAGGTCTGGCGCGCGGCGAAAATCGTCGGCGCGGTAAAAGCAACGGGCGTGCGTCCTATCACCAACGTGGTGATGATGGGGATGGGCGAGCCGCTGCTCAACCTGACCAACGTGGTTCCGGCGATGGAAATCATGCTTGATGACTTCGGTTTTGGGCTGTCCAAGCGTCGCGTTACGCTCTCCACTTCAGGCGTTGTCCCAGCGCTGGATAAGCTGGGTGATATGATTGACGTCGCGCTGGCGATTTCTCTGCATGCGCCGAACGATGAAATTCGTGACGAAATTGTACCTATCAACAAAAAGTACAATATCGAAACATTCCTTGGCGCGGTTCGTCGTTATCTGGAGAAGTCCAACGCTAACCAGGGTCGTGTAACCATTGAGTATGTGATGTTAGATCACATCAATGATGGCACTGAACACGCGCATCAGCTGGCAGAACTGCTGAAAGATACGCCGTGTAAGATCAACCTGATCCCGTGGAACCCGTTCCCGGGCGCGCCGTATGGCCGTAGTTCTAACAGCCGTATCGATCGTTTCTCCAAAGTGTTGATGAGCTATGGTTTCACTACCATCGTGCGTAAAACACGTGGTGATGACATCGATGCTGCCTGCGGTCAGCTGGCGGGCGACGTTATCGACCGTACCAAGCGTACTCTGCGTAAGCGTATGCAGGGCGACGCTATCGACATTAAGACCGTTTGATGTTGGCGCACTACGGTATAATTCCTGTACCGTAGTGCAACGTAAGCCATATGAGGTTTTTTGTTGTCGTCGTCAGGTCAATAATAACGGTGCGTTTTTGTCGACTTTAAGGCAGTATGTAACGGCGTAACAAGTGTTTAGCCCTCAGGTTTACGCCGTTTTGTCATTGATAGTCTGACCGTTTTATACTGTCTGACGAAGGTTAACTGACCAGATGTTTCGCGGTGTGGGTGAGCATTGTGGCTCGCCGGCATCAGAACCCAAATTTACGCAGCTGTAGCGAATGAATACTGAAGCCACGCACGACAAAAATGAAACACTATCCACTGGCGTTCGTCTGCGCAATGCCCGTGAACAACTCGGATTCAGCCAGCAGGCAGTCGCGGAGCGACTTTGCCTGAAGGTCTCCACGGTACGCGATATTGAAGAAGATAAGGCGCCAGCCGATCTTGCTTCAACATTCCTGCGCGGGTATATCCGTTCTTATGCGCGTCTGGTGCATATTCCTGAAGAAGAACTGTTGCCAGGGCTGGAAAAACAGGCTCCGATTCGACCAGCTAAGGTCGCACCGATGCAGAGCTTTTCGCTCGGTAAGCGTCGTAAGAAACGTGACGGCTGGTTAATGACCTTTACCTGGCTGGTGCTGTTTGTCGTTGTCGGACTGACAGGCGCCTGGTGGTGGCAGAACCATAAAGCGCAGCAGGAAGAGATCACCACCATGGCCGATCAATCCTCTGCTGAGCTGAATGCCGGTAAAGAGGGTGCGCAGAACGTACCGTTAGATACCAGCGCAGCAGCAGGGCAGGATACCCCTCCGGCTCCTGACGATGGTGCGGTAGCGGACGCAGCGCCAACGCCAGACGTTGCTGCGACCCCGGCACCCGCCGCTGATGCGCAGCAGAACGCCGTTGTTGCCCCTTCTCAGGCTAACGTCGATACCGCAACCGCGCCAGCTACATCGGCCCCTCTGCCGACCGATCAGGCAGGTGTGACTACACCTGCAGCCGATCCTAACGCGCTGGTGATGAACTTTACCGCCGATTGCTGGCTGGAAGTAACCGATGCGACCGGTAAAAAACTGTTCAGCGGGATGCAGCGTAAAGACGGCAATCTAAACCTGACCGGTCAAGCGCCGTACAAACTGAAAATTGGCGCCCCGGCGGCAGTGCAGATTCAGTTCCAGGGTAAACCTGTCGATCTGAGTCGTTTTATCAGAACTAACCAGGTTGCGCGTCTGACCGTTAATGCCGAACAATCACCGGCTCAGTAACAGACGGCAATGCGGGAGATTTTTTAATGCATAACCAGGCTCCAATTCAACGTAGAAAATCGACACGCATTTACGTTGGGAACGTGCCGATCGGCGATGGTGCGCCCATCGCCGTACAGTCTATGACTAATACGCGTACCACGGATGTGGAAGCGACGGTTAATCAGATTAAAGCGCTGGAACGCGTAGGCGCGGACATTGTTCGTGTCTCTGTACCGACAATGGATGCCGCAGAAGCGTTCAAGCTTATCAAACAGCAGGTTAACGTCCCGCTGGTTGCCGATATTCACTTCGACTATCGTATCGCGCTGAAGGTAGCGGAATACGGTGTTGATTGCTTGCGTATTAACCCAGGTAATATCGGCAGTGAAGAGCGTATTCGCATGGTGGTGGATTGCGCTCGTGATAAAAATATTCCTATCCGTATCGGCGTCAACGCCGGATCGCTGGAAAAAGATCTGCAGGAAAAATACGGTGAACCGACGCCGCAGGCGCTGCTGGAATCCGCTATGCGCCACGTGGATCACCTCGATCGTCTGAACTTCGATCAATTCAAAGTCAGTGTTAAAGCGTCTGACGTTTTCCTCGCCGTAGAATCCTATCGCCTGCTGGCGAAACAGATCGATCAACCGCTGCATCTGGGGATCACCGAAGCCGGTGGCCTGCGTAGTGGTTCGGTGAAGTCCGCGATCGGCCTTGGCCTGCTGTTATCTGAAGGGATCGGCGATACGCTGCGTGTTTCTCTGGCAGCCGATCCGGTGGAAGAGATCAAAGTGGGTTTCGATATCCTGAAATCGCTGCGCATTCGCGCGCGCGGGATCAACTTCATCGCTTGCCCAACCTGTTCGCGTCAGGAGTTTGACGTTATTGGTACGGTTAACGCGCTGGAGCAACGTCTGGAAGATATCATTACGCCAATGGACGTATCGATCATCGGCTGCGTGGTAAACGGCCCTGGCGAAGCGCTGGTTTCTACGCTGGGCGTGACGGGCGGTAACAAGAAAAGTGGCCTGTATGAAGACGGCGTGCGTAAGGACAGACTCGATAACGACGACATGATTACGCAGCTTGAAGCCCGCATCCGCGCTAAAGCGAGTATTCTGGACGAAGCGCGTCGTATCGACGTGCAGCAGCTTGAAAAATAACAACGTGATGGGAAGCGGCGTGCTTCCCGTGTATGATTGAACCCGCATGGCGCCCGCATTGTTCGGGTTAGCGCTGAGGGTTCATTTTTATATTCATAAAGAGAATAAACGTGGCAAAAAACATTCAAGCCATTCGCGGCATGAACGATTATCTGCCTGGCGAAACCGCCATCTGGCAGCGCATTGAAGGCACTCTCAAAAACGTGCTCGGTAGCTACGGTTACAGTGAAATCCGCTTGCCGATTGTAGAGCAGACCCCGTTATTCAAACGCGCGATCGGTGAAGTTACCGACGTGGTTGAAAAAGAGATGTATACCTTTGAGGACCGTAATGGCGACAGCCTGACGTTGCGTCCTGAAGGGACTGCGGGCTGCGTACGCGCCGGCATCGAACATGGTCTCCTGTACAATCAGGAACAGCGTCTGTGGTATATCGGGCCGATGTTCCGCCACGAACGTCCGCAGAAAGGACGCTATCGTCAATTCCATCAGCTGGGTGTCGAAGTATTTGGCCTGCAAGGCCCGGACATCGATGCGGAGCTGATTATGCTGACCGCTCGCTGGTGGCGCGCGCTGGGTATTTCTCAGCATGTTAGCCTTGAGCTGAACTCAATCGGTTCGCTTGAAGCCCGCGCTAACTACCGTGATGCGCTGGTCGCCTACCTGGAATTACACAAAGAGAAACTGGACGAAGACTGCAAGCGTCGTATGTACACCAATCCGCTGCGCGTTCTCGACTCCAAAAACCCGGAAGTACAGGCGCTGCTCAACGACGCGCCTGCACTGGGCGACTATCTTGATGACGACTCTCGCGAGCACTTCGCGGGCTTGTGCAAACTGCTGGAATCCGCAGGCATTGCCTACACCGTCAATCAGCGTCTGGTTCGTGGTCTTGATTACTACAACCGCACCGTATTTGAGTGGGTCACCAGCAGCCTGGGCTCTCAGGGCACCGTGTGTGCCGGTGGTCGTTACGACGGTCTGGTAGAGCAACTTGGCGGTCGTGCAACGCCTGCCGTGGGCTTTGCTATGGGTCTGGAACGACTTGTTTTGTTAGTTCAGGCAGTTAATCCGGAATTTAACGCAGATCCTGTTGTCGATATATACCTGGTTGCTTCAGGGGCGGACACGCAGTCGGCGGCAATGACGCTTGCAGAACGTCTGCGCGATGAAGTTCCTGGTGTGAAACTGATGACAAACCACGGTGGCGGCAACTTTAAGAAACAGTTTGCCCGTGCCGATAAGTGGGGCGCCCGCGTTGCACTGGTACTGGGCGAGTCCGAAGTGGCTGACGGTACTGTTGTAGTGAAGGATTTGCGCTCTGGTGAGCAAACGGCAGTAGCGCAGGATAGCGTTGCCGCGCATTTGCGCACTTTACTGGGCTAAGGAGAAGGACAGCGTGGAAATTTACGAGAACGAACACGACCAGGTTGATGCGGTAAAACGCTTCTTTGCTGAAAACGGCAAGGCGCTGGCTGTTGGGATCATTTTAGGGGGTGGCGCGCTGGTTGGTTGGCGTTACTGGACCAGCCATCAGACGGAGTCCGCACGCTCTGCTTCTCTGGCGTATCAAAATACGGTGACTGCGGTTAGCGCGGGTAAACCGGACAGCATTCCTGCCGCTGAGAAATTTGCTGCAGAGAATAAAAATACCTACGGCGCGCTGGCTTCACTGGAACTTGCGCAGCAGTTTGTTGACCAAAATGAACTTGAGAAAGCTGCAAGTCAGCTGCAACAGGGCTTGGCTGCAACCAGCGATGAAAATCTCAAAGCGGTGATTAACCTGCGTCTGGCTCGTGTTCAGGTTCAGCTTAAACAGGCTGATACCGCGCTGAAAACGCTCGACACCATTAAAGGTGAAGGGTGGACGGCTATTGTTGCCGATCTGCGCGGTGAAGCGTTGCTGAGTAAAGGCGACAAACAAGGTGCGCGTAGCGCATGGGAAGCGGGTGTGAAAAGCGATGCCTCTCCTGCTCTGAGCGAAATGATGCAGATGAAAATCAATAATTTGTCCATCTGAGAGGGACCCGATGCAATTGCGTAAATTACTTCTGCCAGGGCTGCTTTCCGTTACCCTATTGAGCGGCTGTTCACTGTTTAGTGGCGAAGAAGATGTCGTTAAGATGTCCCCATTACCGGTGGTTGAAAACCAGTTTACTCCGTCTACGGAATGGAGCACCTCCGTAGGTAACGGTATTGGTGATTTCTATTCCAATCTTCACCCTGCGCTGGCGGATAACGTTGTCTATGCAGCCGATCGCGCTGGTGTAGTGAAAGCATTGAACGCAGGCGACGGTAAAGAAGTCTGGTCTGTGAATCTGGGTGAGAAAGACGGCTGGTTCTCCCGTGCATCTGCACAGCTTTCTGGCGGTGTAACCGTGTCTGGCGGACATGTTTACATTGGCAGCGAAAAAGCACAGGTTTATGCGTTGAATACCAGCGACGGTACCACCGCATGGCAGACGAAAGTCGCCGGTGAAGCGCTGTCTCGTCCTGTTGTGAGCGATGGCGTAGTACTGATCCACACCAGCAACGGCCAGTTGCAGGCATTAAACGAAGCTGATGGCGCCATCAAATGGACCGTTAACCTCGACATGCCTTCCCTGTCTCTGCGTGGTGAATCCGCTCCGGCAACTGCCTTTGGCGCAGCTATTGTCGGCGGTGATAACGGTCGCGTGAGCGCCGTGCTGATGCAGCAAGGCCAGATGATTTGGCAGCAGCGTATCTCTCAGGCGACAGGCCCAACGGAAATCGATCGTCTGAGCGACGTTGATACCACGCCGGTTATCGTCAATGGCGTTGTTTACGCGCTGGCTTATAATGGTAACCTGACGGCGCTGGATCTGCGCAGCGGTCAAATTATGTGGAAACGCGAACTAGGCTCGGTGAATGATTTCATCGTCGACGGTAACCGTATCTACTTGGTTGACCAGAATGACCGCGTACTGGCGCTGACCACCGATGGCGGCGTGACGCTGTGGACGCAAAGCGATCTGCTGCACCGTCTGCTGACGTCCCCGGTATTGTATAATGGCAATCTGGTCGTCGGTGATAGCGAAGGCTACCTGCACTGGATTAACGTTGACGATGGTCGTTTTGTTGCCCAGCAGAAAGTCGACAGCTCAGGTTTCCTGACCGAGCCGGTCTCTGCTGATGGTAAACTGCTGATCCAGGCGAAAGACGGTACGCTGTACTCTATTACGCGTTAATCGTCCCGGCCGCTCGCTTTGAAAAACGGCTCCTGGTGCAGGGGCCGTTTTACTGTTTTTAACAACGGCGCAAAAATGTGCCCGTTGTCTGATGATTTTTTAAATGAGGCTTTAAACATGGTACCTGTGGTCGCGCTTGTCGGGCGCCCTAACGTTGGCAAATCCACGTTATTTAACCGTCTAACTCGCACCCGAGATGCGCTGGTTGCGGATTTCCCGGGTCTGACTCGTGACCGTAAGTACGGTCGTGCGGAAATTGAAGGCCGTGAGTTTATCTGTATTGATACCGGCGGTATTGATGGCACCGAAGACGGTGTTGAAACCCGTATGGCGGAACAGTCGCTGTTGGCTATCGAAGAAGCAGACGTTGTGCTGTTCATGGTGGATGCGCGTGCTGGCCTGATGCCAGCGGATGAAGCTATTGCTAAACATCTGCGTTCGCGCCAGAAACCGACGTTCCTGGTCGCCAACAAAACTGACGGACTCGATCCTGACCAGGCGGTTGTTGATTTCTACTCATTGGGTCTGGGTGAAATTTATCCTATCGCGGCGTCCCATGGTCGTGGCGTTCTCAGCCTGCTGGAGCATGTTCTGCTGCCGTGGATGGATGACGTTGCTCCTCAGGAAGAAGTGGATGAAGACGCAGAATACTGGGCGCAGCTTGAAGCTAAAGAAAACGGCGAAGAAGAGCCTGAAGACGATTTCAACCCGCAGGATTTGCCGATTAAACTGGCAATCGTCGGCCGTCCGAACGTAGGTAAGTCCACGCTTACTAACCGTATTCTCGGCGAAGACCGCGTAGTGGTTTACGACATGCCGGGAACCACGCGTGACAGTATTTATATTCCGATGCAGCGCGATGAACGCGAATATGTGCTCATCGATACCGCGGGCGTACGTAAGCGCGGCAAAATTACCGAAGCGGTAGAAAAATTCTCAGTAATCAAAACGCTGCAGGCAATTGAAGATGCCAACGTGGTGATGCTGGTGATTGACGCGCGTGAAGGGATTTCCGATCAGGACCTGTCGCTGCTGGGCTTTATTCTCAATAGTGGGCGCTCACTTGTTATCGTTGTTAACAAGTGGGATGGCCTGACGCAGGAAGTAAAAGAGCAGGTCAAAGAGACGCTGGACTTCCGTCTGGGCTTTATTGATTTTGCGCGCGTACACTTTATCTCTGCACTGCACGGTAGCGGCGTGGGTAATCTGTTTGAATCGGTCCGTGAAGCATACGATAGCTCTACACGTCGCGTGAGCACCGCGATGCTGACGCGCATCATGACCATGGCAGTAGAAGATCATCAGCCGCCGCTGGTGCGTGGTCGTCGTGTGAAGCTGAAATATGCCCACGCTGGTGGTTATAACCCGCCAATCGTGGTGATTCACGGCAACCAGGTCAAAGACCTGCCGGATTCCTACAAGCGCTATCTGATGAACTATTTCCGCAAGTCTTTGGACGTGATGGGGACGCCGATCCGTATTCAGTTCAAAGAAGGGGAGAACCCGTTTGCGAACAAACGTAATACATTGACGCCGACTCAGATACGTAAGCGTAAGCGCTTGATTAAGCACATCAAAAAAAGCAAGTAATCGTTGCTGATGCAGATGAAAACCCGCGCTTGTCGCGGGTTTTTTTTCGTTATTCCAACGCCAACCTCAGCCTGTGCGATGTCAATCACTATTCTTTTTTTGCCAAGTTTAAATCTAAGAAAGTAGACATTTGTCGAGTTTTCATCTTAAAGTCCGGGGGCTGGTACTAGACAAAACTAGCCTTAGGTTATCAAATGGTTAAATAACTTTTCGCCGCATGTAAAAAATCGGTCAGATACGTAACTGGCTGGCGTACATCGCGGTGTTTACACGCACGACGACATAACTTTCGGGAGAATTATGCAATCCTCTGTTAATCAAAAAGAAAGCCGAACTTTCTTCGGTCATCCTTATCCGCTCGGCTCGCTATTCTTCACAGAGATGTGGGAGCGTTTTTCGTTTTACGGCATTCGCCCGTTACTGATCCTGTTTATGGCTGCTACCGTTTATGACGGCGGCATGGGGCTGGCGCGTGAAAATGCCTCGGCGATTGTGGGTATCTTTGCCGGTACGATGTATCTCGCCGCGCTGCCTGGTGGCTGGCTGGCGGATAACTGGCTCGGCCAACAGAAAGCGGTGTGGTACGGTTCCATTTTGATTGCGCTCGGTCACTTGTCGATCGCGCTCTCGGCCATTATGGGGAACAACCTGTTCTTTATCGGCCTGATGTTTATCGTGCTCGGTTCCGGTCTGTTTAAGACCTGTATCTCAGTGATGGTTGGCACGCTGTATAAAAAAGGCGATGCGCGTCGCGACGGCGGTTTCTCGCTGTTCTATATGGGCATCAATATGGGGTCGTTTATCGCGCCGCTGATCTCCGGCTGGCTGATTAAATCCCACGGTTGGCACTGGGGCTTTGGCATCGGTGGTATCGGGATGCTGGTGGCGTTGATCATCTTCCGCGTGTTTGCCGTTCCATCGATGAAACGTTATGACAGCGAAGTGGGTCTGGACTCAACCTGGAACAGCCCGGTAGTGAAACGTAACGGTGTGGGCGCGTGGCTGCTGGCGCTGGCCGTCGGCGTAGCCGTTATCGTTACGCTGATTGCGCAGGGCGTGATTGTGATAAATCCGGTCGCGGTTGCCAGTATGCTGGTGTATGTGATTGCCGCCTCTGTCGCGCTCTATTTTATCTACCTGTTTGTCTTTGCTGGTCTGAATCGCAAAGAGCGCGCCAGACTGCTGGTCTGCTTTATCCTGCTGGTTTCCGCCGCGTTCTTCTGGTCTGCGTTTGAGCAGAAGCCAACCTCGTTCAACCTGTTCGCTAACGACTACACTAACCGTATGATCGGCGATTTTGAAATCCCGGCGGTCTGGTTCCAGTCGATAAACGCGCTGTTTATCATTCTGCTGGCACCAGTATTCAGCTGGGCGTGGCCGAAACTGGCGAGCATGAACATTCGTCCGAGCAGCATCACCAAGTTCGTTATCGGTATTCTCTGTGCCGCTGCAGGCTTTGGTCTGATGATGCTGGCAGCGCAAAACGTTCTCAGTAACGGTGGTGCAGGTGTTTCCCCATTCTGGCTGGTGGGTAGTATCCTGATGCTGACACTTGGTGAGCTGTGCCTGAGCCCGATCGGTCTGGCGACCATGACGCTGCTGGCCCCGGAAAGAATGCGCGGGCAGATGATGGGCCTGTGGTTCTGCGCCAGCGCGCTGGGTAACCTGGCCGCAGGTCTGATTGGTGGTCATGTGAAGGCCGACCAACTGGATATGCTGCCGGATCTCTTCGCTCGCTGCTCGATTGCATTGCTTATCTGCGCCGCGGTACTGATCGTCCTCATTGTGCCTATCCGTCGCATGCTGGAGAATACGCAAACTAAACCGGCTACTAGCGCCTGATAACACCTCGATTGTGCCGGGGCAGACGTGATGTCCCGGCCAATTCATTTACGAGGTGAGAACATGCTGTTAGGGTTTGTTGGGCTTGGCGCAGTCGTTGAAACGGCATACTTGCCCGCATTGCGTAAACTTTACGGTGATTCCCTGTGCTGTGTGGGATTTGACGTGCAACCTGCAAAACAGCCCGCTGGTGTGACACGCTGTGCATCGCTCGCTGAACTTCTTGCAACACCGCTTGATACCCTGTTTATCACCACCGCATCCCTGCATCATCTCGATGTGCTTGAACAGGCGCTGGCCGCTCCCATCGCACGAATCGTGGTTGAAAAACCGATTGTTGCCACGCTTTCCCAAATTGAAAAACTGAAAACGCTGCTGGAGCAACCCGACGCTGCCGACCGTGTGCTGGCGCTCGACCACTGGATGGCGCGCAATGGCGCAATGGAGCTGGCATTGGGAAAACTCGGTACGCAGTGGCAGGGCGATAACCCACAACAGGCACTTGTCTCTCACTTTTCAGACGTTGTTAAAATCGACGGTTTTTTGCAGGAGCCGAGCGGATTTAACGCTACAGGAGAGCCGATCGCGCTCAACTTTGCCACTGGTGAGCCAGATACGCGTGAGCTTCGCCACCCGGACGGTGTGATTCTGGACATTGGCGCACACGTACTGGCCATGCTGCGTGAAACGGTGCGTTACCTGGGTGGTAATGACAGCATGACCCTGCAGGTGAAGAGCGCTAAAGACCGTCTTGGACATAACATCATCCAGGGTGACCTGACCACGCCTGAAGGAGAGGCGCATCTGCAAGGGCTGATTAGCGGTGTACCGCTGGATATCTGGCTGAATAAATACGCGGGGCCCGCTGGCGGACAAAAAGGTCTGCGCCTTTATCTGCGTGATGGGCGTATCATCAGCTACGACCGACGGGGTGCCGACGATGTGCTCGAATTGATTGACGGTGATGTTGTGCAACGCTGGTGTCTGCCAGGTACGATTTATGCCCATTGTCTGGCGGAACATATTCTGGGGGCGCAAAGTCTGTTTGAGCGCAGCCCGCAGGAGGTGAGTCGCACGACGCAGCGCAGGCTGGAGGAGGTCGAACCATTACTGATCCTACAGCAACAGTTGCGTGGTTCACACTAAGCGTATCATGGTAAAATTAGCGCAGAATTGAACGCCATTTAAAGGAGTCACCATGTCGATGACCTGCCCGGATTGTCACGCAGAACTGGAACCACAAAACGGTGTGGCACACTGTGAAAACTGTAAAAAAGATATTCCGTTAGAAGCGCGCTGTCCGGAGTGCCATCAGCCGCTCCAGGTGTTAAAAGCCTGCGGAGCGGTGGATTACTTCTGTCAGAATGGCCATGGTCTGATTTCGAAGAAACGTGTGGAATTTGTGCCGGTTTAATCTGACTTTTTCTTCCGCGTTTTCTTTGCCGCCGTTACGCCTTTCACTTCGCTCTCTACCCAACCGTCTGACAGGCGGGTAGTGAGCACATCACCGGTTTTTACCTGTTTGGTCTGCTTCAGCACTTTGCCGTCCGTCGCGGTAGTGACGCTATAACCACGAGCGAGCGTCGAGAGAGGACTCACCGCTTCAAGATGCGTCACCACATTACCGAAGCGTTCTCGCTGTGCGCTTAAACGCGCGCGGATATTCTCTGCCAGACGGTACTCCAGTTGCTGAATACGGGTTTGCGCCCGATAAATGCGCGACTGTGGGTTTTGCTGGCTCAGGCGTTGATTTACGCGCTGTTGGCGCTGATTGGCCTGCTTAATTTTATTCTCAAGAGCGAAATTCATCCGCTGACGTAGCCGCTCCAGCACGGTCTGCTGACGGGCCAGACGCAGTTGCGGATGTTGCTGTTGCAAACGGTGATGAAGCTGGGTAAAGCGACGAGTACGGTTGGCGATGTAGTAGTCCATCGCCATCTCCAGACGCTGCTGGCCATGCTGAATTTGACGCAGCAGTTCCAGTTGATTGCGGCTGACAATTTCCGCCGCAGCTGATGGCGTAGGCGCCCGTAAATCTGCAATAAAATCGGCAATCGTGACATCTGTTTCGTGGCCGACGGCGCTTACCACCGGGATGCGGCTGGCAAAGATTGCCCGCGCTACGCGTTCGTCGTTAAAACTCCACAAATCTTCCAGAGAACCGCCGCCGCGCCCAACGATAAGCACATCGCACTCGCTCCGCGCGTTCGCCAGCTCAATGGCGCGAACGATCTGTCCTGGCGCATCGTCGCCCTGGACCGCGGTCGGGTAGATAATAACGGGCAGGGATGGGTCACGACGCTTCAGCACGTGGAGAATGTCGTGCAGCGCAGCCCCGGTTTTCGAGGTAATGACCCCAACGCAGTGAGCC
Source organism: Citrobacter sp. Cpo142 (assembly GCF_030332425.1). Classification (NCBI taxonomy): domain Bacteria; kingdom Pseudomonadati; phylum Pseudomonadota; class Gammaproteobacteria; order Enterobacterales; family Enterobacteriaceae; genus Citrobacter; species Citrobacter sp. Cpo142. Next base: position 332,825 of record NZ_JAOWHW010000113.1, on the reverse strand, counting down.
GGAGAGGGTAGTGATTTTTTGAACTGCTGATCGAATAGCCCCTCAGCCTGCAGTTTGGCTTTGAGTTGCTCATATTTTTGCTGCAACAAGCCTTCACCAGCTGGCTGCATGCTCTCAACAATTATCTGGTAGTCGCCACGCGGTTCGTACAACGTAATGTTGGCGCGTACCAGGACCTGCTGACCGTGCTGTGGGCGGAACGTTACCCGTCGATTGCTGTTGCGAAACATCGCGCAGCGTACCTGGGCGATGTCATCTTTGAGCGTGAAATACCAGTGACCGGAGGACGGCTGAGTGAAATTTGAGATTTCACCGCTGATCCAAACTTGTCCCATTTCCTGCTCAAGCAGCAAACGAACCGTCTGATTTAGGCGGCTTACGGTAAAAATTGAGGTGGTCTGAGAGGATAACATGTGAGCGGGATCAAATTCTAAATCAGCAAGTTATTCAGTCGAAAGTAACATGCTCACAGAGGAGCGCAAGGTTTTTTTGCAAAAAAGTGTGGATGCAATCGGTTACGCTCTGTATAATGCCGCGGCAATATTTAATAACCTCCCAGGTGAGATATTGCCCATGCTACGTATCGCAAAAGAAGCCCTGACGTTTGACGACGTCCTCCTCGTTCCCGCTCATTCTACCGTTCTGCCGAATACTGCTGACCTCAGCACCCAGTTGACGAAAACCATTCGCCTGAACATTCCTATGCTCTCCGCAGCAATGGACACCGTGACGGAAGCGCGCCTGGCAATTGCCCTGGCCCAGGAAGGCGGCATCGGTTTTATCCACAAAAACATGTCCATCGAGCGCCAGGCTGAAGAAGTTCGCCGCGTGAAGAAACACGAATCTGGCGTGGTAACTGACCCTCAGACCGTACTGCCAACCACTACTCTGCGCGAAGTGAAAGAACTGACCGAGCGTAACGGCTTTGCAGGCTACCCGGTGGTGACTGAAGATAACGAACTGGTCGGCATCATCACCGGCCGTGATGTGCGTTTTGTGACAGACCTGAACCAGCCGGTTAGCGTATATATGACGCCAAAAGAGCGTCTGGTGACCGTTCGTGAAGGCGAAGCGCGCGATGTCGTTTTTGCCAAAATGCACGAAAAACGCGTTGAGAAAGCGCTGGTTGTTGATGACAGCTTCCACCTGCTCGGCATGATCACCGTAAAAGATTTCCAGAAAGCAGAACGTAAACCTAACGCCTGTAAAGACGAGCATGGTCGTCTGCGCGTTGGTGCAGCGGTAGGTGCTGGCGCAGGTAACGAAGAGCGTGTAGACGCGCTGGTTGCTGCTGGCGTAGACGTTCTGCTGATTGACTCCTCTCACGGCCACTCTGAAGGCGTTCTGCAGCGTATCCGTGAAACTCGCGCTAAATATCCTGACCTGCAGATCATCGGCGGTAACGTTGCTACGGGCGCAGGTGCTCGCGCACTGGCTGAAGCCGGCTGCAGCGCTGTTAAAGTGGGTATCGGCCCTGGCTCCATCTGTACCACCCGTATCGTGACCGGCGTCGGTGTTCCGCAGATCACTGCCGTTTCTGATGCCGTTGAAGCACTGGAAGGCACCGGTATTCCGGTTATCGCCGACGGCGGTATTCGTTTCTCCGGCGACATCGCTAAAGCGATTGCTGCTGGTGCTGCCGCAGTGATGGTTGGCTCCATGCTGGCGGGTACTGAAGAATCCCCGGGCGAAATCGAACTGTACCAGGGCCGTTCTTACAAATCTTACCGCGGTATGGGTTCTCTGGGCGCGATGTCCAAAGGGTCTTCTGACCGTTACTTCCAGAGCGATAACGCCGCTGACAAACTGGTCCCGGAAGGTATCGAAGGTCGCGTTGCCTATAAAGGTCGCCTGAAAGAGATCATTCACCAGCAGATGGGCGGCCTGCGCTCCTGTATGGGTCTGACCGGCTGTGGTACTATCGACGCGCTGCGAACGAAAGCAGAGTTAGTACGCATCAGCGGTGCGGGTATTCAGGAAAGTCACGTTCACGATGTGACCATCACCAAAGAGTCCCCTAACTACCGCATGGGCTCCTGATAAGTTTCCGCGCCCGGCTATATGCCGGGCGAATTTGTTTCACTTGCCTCGGAATTAGCGTCAATGACAGACAATATTCATAAACATCGCATTCTCATCCTCGATTTCGGCTCGCAGTACACTCAACTGGTTGCACGTCGCGTACGTGAACTGGGCGTCTACTGTGAACTGTGGGCATGGGATGTTACGGAAGCACAAATTCGCGAATTCAACCCAAGCGGTATCATTCTTTCTGGTGGTCCGGAAAGTACCACCGAAGAAAACAGCCCACGTGCGCCGGAATACGTTTTCAATGCGGGCGTGCCGGTGTTCGGCGTGTGCTACGGCATGCAGACCATGGCAATGCAGCTCGGTGGTCATGTTGAAGGTTCTAACGAACGTGAATTCGGCTATGCGCAGGTTGAAGTTCAGACCGACAGCGCGCTTGTCCGCGGTATTGAAGACTCCCTGACCGCAGACGGCAAACCGTTGCTGGACGTGTGGATGAGCCACGGCGACAAAGTGACCGCCATTCCGGAAGGTTTCGTGACCGTTGCCAGCACCGACAGCTGCCCGTTCGCTATCATGGCGCACGAAGAAAAACGCTTCTACGGCGTGCAGTTCCACCCGGAAGTTACCCACACCCGTCAGGGTATGCGCATGCTGGAGCGTTTTGTGCGCGACATCTGCCAGTGTGAAGCGCTGTGGACGCCGGCAAAAATTATCGATGACGCCGTTGCCCGCATTCGTGAGCAGGTTGGCAATGATAAAGTTATCCTCGGCCTGTCCGGCGGCGTTGACTCCTCCGTCACCGCGATGCTGCTGCACCGTGCTATCGGCAAAAACCTGACCTGCGTGTTCGTTGACAACGGTCTGCTGCGTCTCAACGAAGCTCAGCAGGTGATGGATATGTTCGGCGACCACTTTGGCCTGAACATCATTCACGTGGAAGGCGAGCAGCGTTTCCTGGACGCGCTGAAAGGCGAGAACGACCCAGAAGCTAAACGTAAAATCATCGGCCGCGTATTCGTGGAAGTATTCGATGAAGAAGCGCTGAAGCTGGAAGACGTTAAGTGGCTGGCGCAGGGCACCATCTACCCGGACGTGATCGAATCCGCGGCATCTGCCACGGGTAAAGCGCACGTTATCAAATCTCACCACAACGTGGGCGGTTTGCCGAAAGAGATGAAGATGGGTCTGGTTGAGCCGCTGCGTGAGCTGTTCAAAGACGAAGTGCGTAAGATTGGTCTGGAGCTGGGCCTGCCGTACGATATGCTGTACCGTCACCCGTTCCCGGGACCGGGTCTGGGCGTACGTGTGCTTGGCGAGGTGAAGAAAGAGTACTGCGACCTGCTGCGTCGTGCGGATGCTATCTTCATTGAAGAACTGCACAAAGCTGACCTGTACAACAAGGTAAGCCAGGCATTTACCGTGTTCCTGCCGGTACGTTCCGTTGGCGTGATGGGCGATGGCCGCAAGTACGACTGGGTTGTTTCCCTGCGTGCGGTTGAAACCATCGACTTTATGACCGCGCACTGGGCACACCTGCCGTATGACTTCTTAGGCCGCGTATCCAACCGCATTATCAACGAAGTGAACGGTATTTCCCGCGTGGTGTATGACATCAGCGGTAAGCCGCCAGCTACGATTGAGTGGGAATAATATCCCTTTCCGTTAGCGGTTTTTGAACCGGTAATATGTAAAAAACCCTCTGTTTACAGAGGGTTTTTTTATTGCACGCATTTCAGCAAATACTTCAGTAAATACTTCTGGCGTATGTTCTGTCGGATAGTACGCTAATCGACCAGTTGCAGCTGAGGCTGCTGCTGAGGTGCGACATTCTGAATACGCACATCCATCTGTGGATAGGGCAGGTCAATATGGTTGGCGTCCAGCGCCTCTTTAATGTTTTCCAGCAGATCGTAATAGGTGTTCCAGTACTCGATGTTGGGCACCCATACGCGCACATAAAAATTCAACGCTGAAGCGCCCAGTTCGCCCAGGCGAACGGTTACCCCACGTTGCTTATCGATACGGCTGTCCTGCTCGATAATGTGATTAATAACTTGCTTAACCTCTGCAATCCGACTCTGATAACCCACGCCAATCACCAGATCGATACGGCGAAAAGGATGACGGGAATAGTTAATGATGTTGTCAGCGATGATCTTACCGTTTGGAATCACCACTTCTTTGCTGTCCGCGGTGAGCAGGGTGGTGGAGAAGATGTGCACCTTTTCTACTGTTCCGGTGACTGCACCAATCTGCACTACTTCCCCTGCGCGAAAAGGCCGCAGGGAAACCAACAGCACGCCAGCGGCAAAGTTGGAAAGCGATCCTTGTAGCGCGAGACCAATAGCCAGTCCGGCGGCGCCGATGACGGCAATAATGGAGGATGTTTCAATGCCGACGCGACCCAACGCAGCGACGACGAAAAAAGCGAGGGTGATGTAACGTACCAGCGCGGTGAAGAACTGAATGATGGTTCTGTCGACTTTACGTTTAAGTAGTAACTTTTCCAGCCCACGAGAGAGCAGGCGAGCGATAAATTTACCGACAAACAGTAAGATAACGGCGGCAACGATATTCCAGCCGAATTGAATGACTGCATCGCTGTGCCCGGCGATCCACTCAAGACCACTTCTTATTTTTGGAAATAACAAAAAACCACTCATGGTATTACCCTGTAGCATTTAAAATGATAACAATTCAAATAACTATTTAATTTTCATGTGAAATATTAATGTTTGTGTCAGTGATATTTGCTGATGATATTAATTAGCGTCTATTTGAGCACTGTTTGTCTTTTTTATGTTCGTTAAACCGGAACGTAAAAATCAGCGCGAATGGTGCGGTGAAGTGGGATGAAAAGATTGTGTATTTGTGCGAAAAATACGGTCGATTATCCGATAATTTAGCGAGAGTGGTGGGAGAGGTGTGTAAAGTTTCGTCACTCAAATCCCTTACCGGATGGTTAAATGTCAGGCGATTAGCCATCCGGTAAGGAATCTTAATGCTGGGGATATCACAGGCGCGAGCGATCAATGTACGTCGGTTTGTGCAGAAGATGTCTGTTGCGGCTGAGTAGTCTGCTGAGATTCTTTTTTGTCCTGGTGGTGATGCCACGCACCAATGGCGGAGTAGACGAAGCGTCCGAAGAAGAAGAGAAAGCTGATAAGCAGTACGATCCGGATCATGCGACTGTTAAATCGGTGTCGTTTGCGTAGGCTGGTAACCTGGCTCACAAAAGGTTCCTTGTAGTGTACCCAACTGAGGGCGATACTCACATTAAGGCACATTGGGAGGGAATGGTCAATTCTTCCTTATGTAAAATTGCTTCAGTTGTTTTATCTTTTTATGTTATGGAAATTAATGTTATTATTTGCATGAATAATGTATTAACGATAAAAAATAATGAAAAGAGTAATAATTGATGAATGAGGGCTATTTTTTTTGATATGTATCAAACATCACACTTTGCTGACAACTAAAATCGATGAATCATTGTGATGTATTTTATTCTATCGTTTTAAGGTCAGGTGGGATGCCTGTCTGAATACCCCCTACAGGATGTGCGGGATTCTACTGAGCATCTATGAAACTCAATAAAAATTATATTGGTATTAGAGATAGATGGTGGGCATTACCTCTCATCTTACCTTCTTTGTTGTTGCCTGTATTGAGCACTGCTACTACCTACGCCCATATTAGTACGGGGACCGTAATTCTTTTCTATCTGCCTTTAGCGCTGATGATTAGCCTGATGCTTTTTTTTGGCTGGGCGGCATTGCCAGGAATTATCATTTCCATTATCTGGTACAAATATCCGCAGGTCGGGTTATTTGAAACACTTTCAATAATTTCGCACTTTATAGTTACGATCGTGCTTAGCTGGGGAGGATATAAAGTATTTTCTCCCCGACGAAACAATGTTTCCCACGGCGACTCTCACCTGCTGTTTCAGCGTATGTTCTGGCAGGTCTTCTGCCCGGCTACGCTGTTTCTGATACTCTTCCAGTTTGCCGCATTTGTGGGTGTTTATGAAAGCAAATCTGGCATGGTGGGCGTTATGCCTTTCAATACAGGCACATTAATCAACTATCAGTCCATACTCGCGGGGAATCTTGTAGGTGTGCCGCTGTGTTATTTCATCATTCGAACAATTCGCAACCCCTTGCATCTGAGAGGCTATTTTTCTCAGTTAAAGCAGCAGTTTGATACCAAAGTGACTAAAACAGAGTTTGCGGTCTGGTTGATTATATTGACTGTGCTAATGGCAATGTTGTGTATGCCGCTCAATGAACAAAGCTCAATATTCAGCACGAATTATACATTGTCACTGTTACTGCCTGTCATGCTGTGGGGGGCAATGCGTTACGGTTATAAATTTATTTCGTTGATATGGGCGGTCGTACTTATTACCGCAATTCATTATTATCAGCGCTATATGCCATGGTATTCGGGTTACGATACGCAGCTTGCCATTACCTCATCAAGTTATCTGGTTTTTTCCTTCATCGTGAATTTCATTGCTGTCCTGGCAACGCGTCAACGTTTTGTTACCCGGCGCAACCATCGCCTGGCCTTCTTTGACCCTATGGTGCATATTCCGAATTTGCGCGCTTTGAACCGGGATTTGAAAAACTCGCCATGGTCAGTGCTTTGCTTTTTGGGGGTTCCGGGCATGGAGCTGCTGGTGAAAAATTACGGCATTATGCTGCGTATCCAGTACAAGCAAAAACTGGCTCAGTGGATAACACCGTTGCTTGAACAGGATGAGCATGTCTATCAATTATCGGGTAATGATCTAATCCTGCGTTTTAACACTGAGCTACACCAGGAACGCATTGAAGCACTGGACAGGCATATCAAGCAGTTTCGTTTTGTCTGGGACGGTATGCCTTTGCAACCGCAGGTTGGGATCAGCTTTTGCTATGTCCGTTCTCCTGTTAACCATATCTATTTGTTGCTGGGAGAGTTAAGTACCATTGCCGAATTATCGCTGGCAACCAATTCACCAGAGAATTTGCAGCGGCGTGGTGTGATGCACCTGCAACGTGACCTGAAAGATAAAGTTGCGATGATGAACCGTATTCAGCAGGCGCTGGAGAACAATCGCTTTTTCCTGAAGGCGCAGCCGATTTTTGGCGTACGTGGCGACGTTTATCACGAAATCCTGCTGCGGCTTGAGGGGGATGACGGTGAAACTATCGCCCCTGATAGCTTCTTGCCGGTAGCCCATGAGTTTGGTTTGTCCTCCCGTATCGATCTGTGGGTGATTGAAAATACGCTGAAATTTATGGCGCAGAATCGGGAAAAAATGCCCGCCCACCGGTTTGCTATCAACTTATCACCCACCTCAGTATGTCGCGCGCGACTTCCTAATGACATCAATCAGTTACTGAATAAGTACAAGGTTGAAGCATGGCAACTTATCTTTGAAGTGACGGAAAGCAATGCCTTGACCAATGCGGAACAGGCACAGGCAACGTTGCTGCAGCTGCAATCACTGGGCTGTCAGATTGCGATTGATGATTTTGGTACTGGATATGCCAGCTATGCGCGGCTGAAAAATGTGAATGCCGATATCCTGAAAATTGACGGTAGCTTTATTCGCAATATTGTTTCGAACAGCCTCGACTACCAAATCGTGGCCTCTATTTGCCATCTGGCGCGGATGAAAAGAATGCTGGTGGTTGCGGAGTACGTCGAAAGCGAGGAAATACGCAGTGCGGTGATTTCGCTGGGGATTGATTACATGCAGGGGTATCTGATTGGTAAGCCACTGCCGTTGAATGAAACTCTGGAAAAGCAGGTGCCAGATGAACTGACACCTGCTGAGATCTTATGCGGCGATATCGGGTGAGCTCTCTTCTTCAATTTTGAGTCGCCAGCCTGTTACGGCTTCCCAGTATTGCTGCTCTTTCTCCAGATCGAGCAGCACCAGCGCATTTTGGCTAAACCAGTCATGCGGGAAGCGTAAGGTCCAGTGGCTGTCGTCGGTTATCAGGGTCAAAGTCGGCGGCGTGGTGGTCGCCTGACGCTGATTATTCAATAGCACGCCCAGGCGCAGCAGCTGAATTAACGGCAGAAACTGTTTCTTCTTAAACAGCGTAAAGCGGGGCAAGTCGTCGAGCTTAATCGCTTTGCGATGATAACGAACTAATGTTGCCATCATCAGCTGTTGTTCCTGATTGAAACCAGGTAGATCGCTGTTTTGTAAGATATACGCAGAGTGGCGATGCAGACCGCTGTGGTTGATGTTCAGCCCAACCTCATGCAGCATTGCTGCCCAACGCAGTAACGCTTCCAGTTGGGGATTGGCCAGCTTTGGCTGCTGCGTATGCCACTGGTCGTACATTTGCATCGTCGTTTCCAGTACGCGCCGGGCCTGTTCGCTGTCAATGTTGTACTGGTTTGCCAGGCTGCTGGCGGTACGGCTACGAACGTCCTGGTGGCGAAAACGGCCTTCCATCTCGTACAGCACGCCTTCACGTAACGCACCATCAGAAAGGCGAAGTTCGCGAATAGCTAACGCGTCAAAAACGCCGCACAGAATCGCGAGTCCGGGTACAAACACTGCTTTTCTTTCTTCTGACAACCCCGGCAAGCTGAGCGCATCAAATGACGCGTGCTTCAGCACTTCAGATGTCAGCTTGTCCAGACGTTCGGGGGTGATAAAACCGTCTTTTTCACCCATCTCCAGCAGCACTTCATGGGCTGCTTTAATGGTGCCCGATGCGCCCAGCGCAACGTTCCAGCCCTGAATGCGAAACTGCCAGGTTAAGGTTTCGAGCTTTTGCGCAGCCGCCATGCGGGCACGCTGGAAATTTTCACGGTTAATTACACCGCCTGGGAAATACATCTGAGCAAAACTGACGCAGCCCATACGGCGGCTTTCGACCAGTTTAGGCTCGAAATCCTCGCCGATCACTAATTCGGTTGAGCCGCCGCCGATATCGATAACCAGCTTGCGACCTTTTTCCGGCTGGGTGTGTTCCACGCCCATAAAAATCAGTCGGGCTTCTTCGTTGCCGGAAATAATCTCAATCGGGTAGGGGATGACTTTTTCCGCTCGCTTGAGAAAATCAGTCGCATTCAGTGCCTGACGCAAAGTATGGGTTCCCACGATGCATACGCTTGATGGAGGAAAACCCTGCAGACGTTCGGCGAACAATGATAAACAGCTTAGCCCGCGCTCCATGGCCTCTTCGCTCAGCTTGTTATCTTCGCCGAGGCCATCCGCCAGATGTACGCGTTGTTTCAGTCGCCCAATAATTTGCATTGCGCCATCAACCACGCGGGCAATGACCATATGGAAACTGTTTGAACCAAGGTCGACCGCAGCAAATTCCTGCGGTCGTGGAGTCTTGTCGTGTATTGGCATATCTTTAGTCAGGTTGCTCGAGTGATTTGATGTAGTCGTAAATCGCCAATTGTGACTGAACCTTACGGCGGTTTCCGCGCGGTACGTAGCGATTACTCAGTTCTTTATCAATAAAGCGGGCTTTCACCGTGTCGCTGAACAGGATATCGATAATATCCAGCACGCGTTGCTTAAGGCGCGGGTCAAGAAGCGGTGTGGCAACTTCGATACGATAATCGATGTTTCTTGTCATCCAGTCAGCGGAGGAGAGATACACCTGCTTGTCACCCCCGTTCTCGAAGATATAGACCCGGTCATGTTCAAGATAGCGATCAACGATGCTGATAACGCGAATATTGTCGCTGATACCTTCCAGATTCGGGATGAGCGAGCACATTCCGCGAATCAACAAATTGACCGGCACGCCTGAACTTGAGGCCGCATAGAGGCGGTCAACCAGACCTTTATCGACCAGGTTATTCAGTTTTAGCGTAATGCCGGAAGGCTGTCCTTGTTGCGCGTTGGCGATTTCTTTGTCGATCATCGCGTATAGCAGACGGCGTGAGTTCTGCGGGGAAACCAGCAGATAATCGAACATCACCGGACGATACGGGTTCTCGATGAAGTTAAACACCCGACGCACTTCGTTGGTAATGCGCGAATCGGCGGTCAGCAACGAGTAGTCGGTATACAGGCGCGCCGTTTTTTCGTTGAAGTTCCCCGTCCCGATATGCGCATAGCGCACGACTTCATCACCTTCTTTACGCGAGATAAGGAACAGTTTGGCGTGAATTTTCAGGCCTGGCGCGGAGAAGATGACGTGAACGCCTGCTTCGGTTAGACGCTTGGCCCAATGGATGTTGGCTTCTTCATCGAAGCGGGCCTGCAATTCCACCACCACGGTAACTTTCTTACCGTTGTGCGCGGCATGGATCATTGAATCAATAATGCGTGAATCTTTTGCCACACGGTAGATGTTGATCTTTATAGCCAGCACGCTCGGGTCGAAAGAGGCCTGGCGCAGCAGTTCAAGAACGTGCTCAAAGGTGTGATAGGGGTAATACAGCAGCACGTCGCGTTCACGAACGGCGTCAAAGCCGTTACGAAACTTCTCGTTGTCGAACCAGATATGGCGCAGACGCGGCAGCGGTTTGTTCACCAGGTTAGCTTTGCCAACGTTAGGGAAGTTAATAAAGTCTTTGAAGTTATGGTAACGCCCGCCGGGAACAATCGAGTCGTAGCGAGAAATCGTCAGTTTTTCTCGCAGTACTTCGACCAGCGCATTGGGCATGTCACGCTGATAGACAAAACGTACAGGTTCTGCGGTCAGACGCTGTTTCAGGCTGGATGACATCAGCTCCATCAGGCTCGATTCCATCTCATGCACCAAATCGTATTCGGCGTCACGGGTCATTTTCATCGAATAGGCGTTCAGTGCGTCGTAGTCAAAGAACCCTTTGAAAATGTCGTCAAGGCAGTAACGTAAGATGTTGTCCAGCAGGATCATCGGTTTGCGACGGCGCGGGGTTTCCGGCGGCAGATTCACAAAACGGGGAACCTTGTCGGAAGGGATTTCCAGCAGCGCGTAGCGTATCGTATCACCACGGATAATTTCTACCGCCAGATAGGTGTAGTCATCTTTTAAAAACTGGACTAAATCCGTCTCGCGGTTAATCAGGATCGGCGTGATGTGCTGGCGAAGATATTGCTTGAAGTAATGACGCAACCAGCTTTGCTGATTGACCGACAACTGGCGTTCGTTGATTAAGAAAATCTGATTGCGCGCCATTTCCAACAGCAACTCGTTGTACAGGCCGTCAAATTCCTGATCGGCTTTTAATACGCGGGCCTGGATTTTGCCTAACAAATGGCGGGAGTGAGAGTTTGAACCCTGTTCTTCGCTAATAATGATTCGGCGCTTCAGTTCGGCAAAACGAACCTTATAAAACTCGTCGAGATTATTGGAATAGATGCCTAAGAAACGCATCCGTTCGATCAACGGGTTTGACTTATCAGCAGCTTCCTGGAGTACACGTTCGTTGAACGCTAACCAGCTGAGTTCTTTCTCGATGTATAGCTTTTCCTGACCCATTACCACTTTTACTCCGTTTCATTCACGGGACACTACCGATTTATTATGGCGAGCATTGCTCTCAGATGTCCAACTGTGCCAGAAAAATATGACAATAAACCGTCTGATAGCAAAGAGAAAGGGGGAGCGTAGATGAATACCGGTAGTATTAACCGGAAAAGGTAGTTATGCCTGTAGGCCGGATGGTGAGATCCGGCTTACAGGTTGAATTTTATTATTCGTCGGCGGCGTAGCCTTGTGGCGGCAGACGAACGCCGTCCAGCCATGCAGCGTTATCACGCATCTTCAGGCGACCATCGGTAAACCAGCTTACCACCAGTGGGTAAATGGTATGCTCCTGAGCCTGGACTCGTGCCGTGACATCATCTTCGCTGTCGCCTTCAAATACCGGAACCTTGGCCTGAAGAATAACCGGTCCGCCGTCCAGTTCATCGGTGACGAAGTGGACGGAGGTACCATGCTCTTCATCGCCGTTTTCCAGAACCTGACGGTGCGTGTGCAGGCCGGGATACTTCGGCAATAAAGACGGGTGGATATTCAGCAATCGTTCAGCATAGTGAGCGACAAACGCCGGGCTGAGGATGCGCATATAACCGGCCAGCACCACGACATCGGGTGCATAGGCGTCAATCTCTTGAATCAGTTGGCGGTCGAATGCTTCGCGACTGGCAAACTGGGCGGCTTCCAGCGAGTGCGCCGGAATATTCGCTTCGCGTGCGCGTTCAAGGCCGAACGCATCGGCCTTGTTACTGAATACTGCACGTATGGTGCCATTGATTTTTTTCTGTTCGCAGGCGTCGATTATCGCCTGCAAATTGCTTCCGTTGCCGGAAATGAGCACCACAATGTTTTTCATTCAATGACCACACGCTGTTCGGAATCAGATGCTTTGATGATACCGATTTTCCATGCGTTTTCACCTTTCTCATTGAGCAAAGCAAGGGCTTTGTCCACTTCCGGAGCTGGCAGGGCGATAACCATACCTACACCGCAGTTAAAGGTGCGATACATCTCATGCTGGCTGACGTTACCCGCCGTTTGCAGCCAGTTGAAGACGGCTGGCCACTGCCATGAAGATTCGTCGATCACTGCCTGCGTGTTGTCCGGCAGAACGCGCGGAATATTTTCCCAGAAGCCGCCGCCGGTCAGGTGGGCAATGGCGTGCACATCAACCTTCTCGATCAGTTCCAGAATGGATTTCACGTAAATGCGGGTAGGGGCCAGTAAGTGATCGGCCAGCGGCTTGCCTTCAAGCTCGGTGGTTTCTGGGTCACAACCGCTGACTTCTACAATTTTACGCACCAGAGAGTAACCGTTGGAGTGCGGGCCGCTGGAGCCGAGCGCAACCAGTACGTCACCGTCAGCTACTTTTGAACCGTCGATAATCTCTGATTTTTCGACGACGCCAACGCAGAAACCTGCCACGTCGTAATCTTCGCCGTGGTACATCCCTGGCATTTCAGCTGTTTCCCCACCGACCAGCGCGCAGCCAGACTGCAGGCAGCCTTCGGCAATCCCGTTAATGACGCTGGCTGCGGTGTCCACATCCAGTTTGCCGGTCGCATAGTAGTCGAGGAAGAACAGCGGCTCAGCGCCCTGAACCACGAGGTCGTTGACGCACATTGCGACGAGGTCAATGCCGATAGTGTCGTGGCGTTTCAGATCCATCGCCAGACGCAGTTTTGTACCAACGCCATCAGTACCGGAAACCAGTACCGGTTCGCGATATTTTTGCGGCAATGCGCACAGCGCACCGAAGCCACCCAGACCACCCATAACTTCCGGACGACGCGTTTTCTTTACTACGCCTTTGATTCGATCAACCAGAGCATTACCTGCATCAATATCAACACCGGCATCTTTGTAGCTAAGAGAGGTTTTATCGGTCACTGCCTGCTTCCCCACATGTTTACTTGCAGTAAAAGTTAAATTCGGCGCAATTCTAACAGGGAAAGCAAACGTTTGCGAGCCTGCTCTGCATCAAGTTTTATCTGCTGGTTTTTTCAGCATTTTACAATCATTTCTCTATTTGTTTGAGCTGCGCCACGAAAATGAAACCGGGTACAGTCTTGTGCTTGAATCCTGTTAGCCGAATGCACAGTATCGTACTGAAACCGGTTTCTGTTTTCTGTTGCGGACCTCATCAACAGCGTTTTGCGCAGAGTCATCACGATAGGGGAAGGGTATGTCAGGATTTAAAGCAGATTTCATGTGGGGGGGTGCCGTAGCAGCTCATCAACTGGAAGGTGGCTGGCAGGAGGGCGGAAAAGGCATTAGCGTTGCCGATGTCATGACCGCGGGAGCGCATGGGGTGACGCGTGAAATTACCGATGGTGTGATTGCCGGAAAAAATTACCCTAACCACGAGGCCATCGATTTTTATCATCGCTATAAAGACGACATAAAGCTGTTTGCCGAAATGGGTTTTAAATGTTTTCGCACCTCTATTGCCTGGACGCGTATTTTCCCCTTAGGTGATGAAGAACAACCCAATGAGGCTGGCCTACAGTTCTATGATGACCTGTTTGATGAATGCCTGAAATATGGCATTGAACCGGTGATTACGCTGTCGCATTTTGAGATGCCTTACCATCTGGTGACGGAGTACGGCGGCTGGCGCAACCGCAAGCTTATCGATTTCTTTGTCCGTTTTGCCAGGGTGGTATTCACCCGTTACCAGCACAAAGTGAAGTACTGGATGACGTTTAATGAGATTAACAACCAGGCAAATTATCACGAAGATTTCGCGCCTTTTACTAACTCGGGGCTGAAATACCAGCCCGGCGAAGACCGCGAGCCGGTCATGTACCAGGCGGCGCACTATGAGCTGGTGGCAAGCGCGCTGGCGGTAAAGGTCGCGCGTGAGATTAACCCGGAATTACAGATAGGGTGCATGATTGCCATGTGTCCTATCTATCCGCTGACCTGCGCGCCAGACGATATGATGATGGCGATGAATGCCATGCACCGGCGTTACTGGTTTACCGACGTCCATGTGCGCGGCAAATACCCGCAGCATCTTCTCAACTACTTTGCCCGTCGTGGCTTTGAACTGGATATCACCGAGGAAGACCGTCAGGCGCTGACCGAGGGCTGCGTTGATTACATCGGCTTTAGCTATTATATGTCTTTCGCAACCCAGGCTACGGCGGACAACCCGCAACTGGATTACGATGAGTCGAAAAGCCTGGTTTCCAATCCGTACGTGCAGAAATCGGACTGGGGCTGGCAGATTGACCCTGTCGGCCTGCGCTATTCACTAAACTGGTTCTGGGATCATTATCAGTTGCCGCTATTCATTGTGGAGAATGGATTTGGCGCCATCGACGTGCGCGAGGACGATGGTACAGTTAACGACCAGTATCGTATCGACTACCTTGCCGCCCACATACGTGAGATGAAAAAAGCGGTGGTGGAAGATGGCGTGGATCTGATGGGATATACCCCGTGGGGCTGCATTGATTTAGTCTCGGCCGGGACGGGAGAGATGAAAAAACGCTACGGGTTTATCTATGTCGATAAAAATAATGATGGTAGCGGGACATTAACGCGCTCACCTAAAAAATCTTTTTCATGGTATCAAAACGTTATCCAGACCAATGCTGAATATCTTTAAAATTCATAGCATTGACAGCTAGCCCCGCCATCAGTGCGGGGCTTGTTTTATACTCATCATTCAGACGCAAATGACTTTGGTTGATCCATATCAAGCGTATGCAGTGTTGCGCCAGAGAGGAAAAGCGGTATAATCCGGCGATTTTTTTTGTGGTTGCCATTCGTCTGAGGAAAGGAGAAGAGTATGAAGATCGTGGAAGTCAAACACCCACTCGTCAAACACAAGCTGGGACTGATGCGTGAAAACGACATCAGCACTAAACGCTTTCGTGAACTCGCCTCGGAAGTTGGCAGCCTGCTGACTTATGAAGCAACCGCTGGTCTGGAAACCGAAAAGGTGACCATTGAAGGCTGGAACGGTCCAGTTGAAGTTGACCAAATCAAAGGCAAAAAAATCACCGTTGTGCCTATCCTGCGTGCGGGCCTGGGCATGATGGAAGGCGTTCTGGAAAACGTTCCGAGCGCGCGTATCAGCGTTGTTGGTATGTACCGTAACGAAGAGACGCTGGAGCCGGTTCCGTATTTCCAGAAGCTGGTTTCTAACATCGATGAGCGTATGGCGCTGATCGTTGACCCAATGCTGGCAACCGGCGGCTCTGTTATCGCCACTATCGATCTGCTGAAAAATGCAGGCTGCACCAGCATTAAAGTGCTGGTCCTGGTTGCGGCACCGGAAGGTATCGCGGCACTGGAAAAAGCGCACCCGGATGTGGAGCTGTACACCGCCTCCATCGATCAGGGACTGAACGAGCACGGATACATTATTCCGGGGCTCGGCGATGCCGGCGATAAGATTTTTGGTACTAAGTAAACGAATAAGTGAAAAGAAGCCGACTTTAAGAGTCGGCTTTTTTTTGAATAAAACAACCCAATGGCTAATAACAAACAACACTCAGAGGAAAATACTATGACGCGCCGTGCTATCGGGGTGAGTGAAAGACCGCCGCTTTTACAGACAATCCCGCTTAGTTTGCAGCACCTGTTCGCCATGTTTGGCGCAACGGTGCTGGTGCCAGTCCTGTTCCACATCAACCCAGCTACCGTTCTGCTGTTTAACGGCATTGGTACGTTGCTGTATCTCTTTATTTGTAAGGGTAAAATTCCCGCATATCTGGGTTCCAGCTTTGCCTTTATTTCCCCGGTACTGCTGCTGCTGCCGTTAGGGTATGAAGTGGCGCTGGGCGGTTTCATTATGTGTGGCGTCCTGTTCTGCCTGGTTTCTTTCATTGTTAAGAAGGCAGGAACCGGCTGGCTGGATGTCATGTTCCCGCCTGCGGCGATGGGCGCAATCGTTGCCGTCATCGGTCTGGAGCTGGCTGGCGTTGCTGCGGGTATGGCGGGGTTACTGCCTGCTGAGGGGCAATTACCGGATTCAAAAACCATCATCATTTCTATGGTAACGCTGGCGGTAACGGTCTTTGGTTCCGTATTGTTCCGCGGTTTTATGGCGATTATCCCGATTCTGATCGGGGTGCTGGCCGGTTATGCGCTCTCCTTCGTGATGGGCGTTGTGGACACTACGCCGATTGCGCAGGCCCACTGGTTCGCGCTGCCGACGTTTTACACGCCGCGTTTTGAATGGGTTGCCATTCTGACCATCCTGCCAGCAGCGCTGGTGGTCATCGCTGAACACGTCGGGCACCTGGTGGTAACGGCGAATATCGTGAAAAAAGATTTGATTCGCGATCCTGGCCTGCATCGTTCTATGTTTGCTAACGGTCTGTCTACGGTAATCTCTGGTTTCTTCGGCTCTACGCCGAACACCACGTACGGCGAAAACATCGGCGTAATGGCAATCACCCGCGTTTACAGTACCTGGGTTATCGGCGGTGCGGCAATTTTCGCCATTCTGCTCTCCTGCGTGGGTAAACTGGCTGCAGCGATCCAAATCATTCCACTGCCGGTTATGGGCGGCGTATCGCTGCTGCTGTACGGTGTGATTGGTGCTTCTGGTATTCGCGTACTGATCGAGTCGAAGGTTGACTATAACAAGGCGCAGAACCTGATCCTGACCTCGGTTATTTTGATCATCGGCGTAAGTGGCGCGAAAGTTCACATCGGTGCCGCAGAGCTGAAAGGCATGGCGCTGGCGACCATCGTTGGTGTCTGTCTGAGCCTGATTTTCAAAGTTATCAGCCTGCTGCGTCCGGAAGAAGTCGTGCTTGACGCGAAAGATGCAGACAGTCCGCAACAGTAAATCTCTGACCGGGCGGCAGCGCTGCCCGGTTCTATCGCGACGTATTTCTGTGTTAAACTCAACGCGATTTTATGAAATCCTGGGTTGAGGTATCTCTGAACACACCGGCACAGCTCTCTTTGCCACTTTATCTTCCTGACGACGAAACTTTCGCAAGTTTCTGGCCGGGGGATAACTCCTCTTTACTGGCTGCACTGCAAAACGTGCTGCGTCAGGAACATAGCGGGTATATTTATCTCTGGTCGCGTGAAGGCGCTGGCCGTAGTCATTTGCTGCATGCAGCCTGTGCGGAACTGTCCGCGCGCGGCGATGCGGTAGGCTACGTGCCGCTCGACAAACGCACCTGGTTCGTCCCCGAGGTGCTCGACGGAATGGAGCATTTATCGCTGGTTTGCATTGATAACATCGAATGTGTGGCCGGTGATTCGCTGTGGGAAATGGCGATCTTTGATCTCTACAACCGTATCCTGGAGTCGGGGAAAACGCGCTTGCTGATCACCGGCGATCGTCCACCAAGACAGCTGAATCTGGGGTTGCCGGATCTTGCCTCACGCCTGGACTGGGGGCAAATCTACAAGCTACAACCGCTTTCCGATGAAGATAAGCTGCAGGCGTTGCAATTACGCGCCAGACTTCGTGGATTTGAACTGCCGGAAGATGTGGGACGTTTTCTGCTAAAGCGTCTGGATCGAGAAATGCGTACGCTGTTTATGACGCTGGATCAGCTTGATCATGCTTCGATCACCGCCCAACGTAAGCTGACCATTCCGTTCGTAAAAGAAATTCTGAAGCTGTAAGCGCCGCAGCCGGGAAGACTGCGGCAGGTTGCAGGTTAACCGACGATTTCCAGTACCTGCTCAGGCGGGCGTCCAATTCGAGCCTGACCTTTGGCAACCACAATCGGGCGCTCTATCAGTTTCGGGTTTTCCACCATTGCCTGAATCAGCGTGTCTTCACTCAGATTTTTGTCCGCCAGGTTAAGTGATTTATAAAGATCCTCTTTCTGGCGCATCAGTTCACGCGCGCTGGACATACCGAGCATTTGCAGCAGTTCACGCAGGGTTGCTGCATCAGCCGGCGTTTCCAGATACAACACCACTTCCGGGTCCACGCCGTTGGACTTCAGTAATTCCAGCGTTTCACGGCTCTTGGAGCAGCGTGGGTTATGGTAGATTTTAATCGCGTCTGACATGACTTCTCCTTGCATAACAATACTGCCGGATGGCGGCCAAAAGACCTTATCCGGCCTACATATTGCGTCTGACGTAGGCCGGATAAGACGCTACAGCGTCGCCATCCGGCAAAGGTTCGAGAATTACATCTTCGTATACGGTTTAAAGCGTTCTTGCAGCTGGCGTAGCTGGTCAATACGGGCATCGTATCTGGCCTGCTGCTGGCTACCCAGTTTCACCTGAGAACTTGCGCTGCTGAGCATCGAAATAGCCTGATCCAGACGTCCCGCGAGGGCATACCCCTCCGCGCGCGCCGCCAGCTCCTGATCGCGGTTGCTCAGGTTGGCTTCCGTTTGCGCTAACAGATCCCAGCCGTTAGGGTCATCTTTATGGTTAAACGTATAGCGATTCAGGATGGTCGCCGCCTCTTTGGCTTGTCCACCCTGTAAATAGGCATTCGCCAGGTTGAGCTGCAGAACCGGGTTAGTGCGCAGGTCGCGGGCGTTTTTCAGGCGGTTAATGGCATCACTGGTTTTCTTCTGGCCGAGATCGATATCCGTTGCCAGGTCGAGATACCAGGCATTGTTAGGATCTGCCGCCAGCAGCGGTTGCAGCGCTTTACGCGCCTCGTCATATTTACTGGCTTCCATCGCCTGCAATGCCCGGCCATACTGCGCCGCACGTTGCTCACGTACGTTGCCTTTCGACCAGTTACTCAGCAGGTCATCGGTTAACTGGTTACGACCAGAGTTGTACATGCCCAAGGTTCGTGCCTTAGCCAGATAAAAATCTTCTGACGACTGGACGACCACCGGGCGCATCTGGTTGGCGCGGTTACGGGCATCAGACAGACGGCTTTCCGGCAGGGGGTGAGTCAGCAAAATTTCCGGCGGACGCGAAGAGTAACGAGCCTGGTCGAGTAGTTTTTCCAGGAACGTTGGCATGGCCTGGGGATCGAATCCCGAGCGTTGCAGTACCTGAATACCGATGCGGTCTGCTTCCTGTTCGTTTTGCTGCGTAAAGCTGATCATTCCCTGACGTGTACCCGCCAGCGTACCGGTCAGCGCCGCCATACCCGCCTGCGGGCTGGCCATTGCTAATAAAATTGAACCTAACGCACCAACCCACGTTAGCGGTGCGCTACGTTTCTGATCTTCCATGGCACGCGCCAGGTGACGCTGCGTAACGTGGGAAATTTCGTGCGCCATAACCGATGCCAGCTGGCTTTCGTTGTCGGAATAGCGAAATAGTGCAGAGTGCAGGACAACGTTGCCGCCAAAGAAAGCAAAGGCGTTGATTTCATCGTTGTTAATCAAAAAGAAGGTGAAGGGCGTTTTTACCGAGTCGGCGTGCGAGACCAGACGCATCCCCAGGGCATTAATGTATTGGGTGAGCAATGGATCGTTAATTAATGGCGCACTGCCGCGCAGTTGGCGTACGTAATAATCGCCCATCTGCATTTCCTGTCCTATGGAAAGCGTACTGCCTGCCGACGTTCCCATATCAGGCAGGGTGTCCGCAGTATCAGCAAATGCGGGCGCAACCTGACCGATAGTCAGTGCGGCAATGAGGGTAGCAACCAGGTTTTTTTTCAACTGCCTGAACATAACCTCTGTCCTGTATTCTTTTTTGAGATAGCCATTTGACCGATGCTGTGAAGTATCGTTCACACTCCGCAAGCTTACGGAGTGTAACTGCGAAACCTGACGATGAACACCCAGGAAAAATGTCTTTTCACTTTGCGTAATCAGCCATAAAAAGCGAAGTCTTTTTTGTGACATTTCGATACAATTCGGGATCGCAATCCCGCTATTGGGTTCATGGAAGGGTTTTATGCTCGAAATGTTGATGCAATGGTATCGTCGCCGCTTTAGCGACCCCGAAGCCATCGCCCTGCTGATTATTCTTGTTGCCGGTTTTGGCATACTGTTTTTCTTTAGCGGCCTTTTGGCGCCGCTGCTGGTCGCCATTGTGCTGGCGTACCTGCTTGAATGGCCGACAGTGCGGCTGGAACATATTGGTTGTTCACGGCGTTGGGCGACATCGATTGTGCTGGTGGTGTTTGTCGGTATTTTACTGCTGATGGCCTTTGTGGTGATGCCCGTTGCGTGGCAGCAGGGAATTTACCTGATCCGCGACATGCCCGGCATGCTCAATAAATTGTCTGATTTTGCCGCCACCTTGCCACGACGTTACCCGGCGCTGATGGATGCAGGCATCATTGATGCGATGGCGGAAAATATGCGCTCGCGAATGCTCACCATGGGCGATTCGGTGGTGAAATATTCGTTAGCCTCACTGGTTGGATTGCTGACCCTGGCGGTCTATCTTGTTCTCGTCCCATTGATGGTGTTCTTCCTGATCAAGGATAAAGGACAGATGCTGAACGCCGTGCGCCGGGTGCTGCCGCGTAACCGCGGGCTGGCTGGGCAGGTATGGAAAGAGATGAATCAGCAAATCACCAACTATATCCGCGGAAAGGTGCTGGAAATGGTGGTGGTCGGCGTAGCGACCTGGCTCGGCTTCCTGCTGTTTGGTCTCAACTATTCGCTGCTGCTGGCGGTGCTGGTCGGGTTCTCTGTGCTGATCCCGTATATCGGGGCTTTTGTGGTGACTATTCCGGTGGTTGGCGTGGCGCTGTTCCAGTTCGGGCTTGGCACCGAATTCTGGAGCTGTTTTGCCGTGTACCTGATAATCCAGGCGCTGGACGGCAATTTGCTGGTTCCCGTGCTGTTCTCCGAGGCGGTCAATCTGCATCCACTGGTGATTATTCTCTCCGTAGTGATTTTCGGCGGCCTGTGGGGATTCTGGGGCGTATTCTTTGCGATTCCTCTGGCGACGTTAATCAAAGCGGTAATGCATGCCTGGCCGGATGGTCAGGTCGTTGACGAACCCTAATCTGCAAGATCCGGCGATATCATGTCGCCGGATCTGAACTTGTCTGACCTCTATCCACTCTTTCTGAATAATCTCTTCTGGTGTCGTTTTTCTCCGCGTTTGTCTTTAACTTGACCATCGTGATGTCTTTTAGTCACACAAGGATTAAGGCCAACAGGAGAACAAAATGGGTCACAGCACACACACGCAGCAAAAGGTGGGATGGGGCGGTTATCTCGCTTTTTTTATTACGATTATTCTTTTTTCCGGCATGTTTGCGAAAAGTACCGAATGGTGGCGGGTCTTTGACTTCACCGTCCTCAACGGTGCGTTTGGGCAGATTAATGCTGCGGGCGGCACGGCGGTCTCTTTTCGTGGCTCTGGAGGGATGGGGGCCAAAGACGGTTTCTTATTCGCGCTTGAGCTGGCACCTTCCGTCATTCTTTCGCTTGGGATTATTTCTGTCACCGAAGGGTTGGGTGGGTTGCGCGCGGCACAACAGCTGATGACGCCGGTCCTGCGTCCGTTACTGGGCATTCCGGGTATTTGTTCGCTGGCGTTGATTGCGAATTTGCAAAATACCGATGCCGCGGCCGGGATGACCAAAGAAATGGCGGAAGAGGGCATTATCACAGAGCAGGAACGCGCTATTTTTGCCTGCTGGCAAACCAGCGGCAGCGCGTGCATTACCAACTATTTTTCTTCTGGCGCAGCGCTGTTTACGATGGTGACCGTTCCGGTGATTACGCCGCTGGCGGTGATCCTTGTCTTCAAATTTGTGGGCGCGAACCTGTTGCGTGTATGGATCGCGCAGCTGGAAAATCGCCGTATGCAGCAGGAGGCGTGAGATGACAACACAGGTACGTAAAAACGTCATGGATATGTTTATCGATGGCGCACGGCGCGGGTTTACCATTGCAACAACCAGTCTGTTGCCTAACGTGGTGATGGCGTTTGTGATTATTCAGGCGCTGAAGGTGACAGGGCTGCTCGAGGTTGTCGGGCGGGTATGCGAGCCGGTAATGGCGCTGTGGGGGCTGCCGGGGGAATCTGCCACTGTGCTGCTGGCAGCGGTGATGAGTATGGGGGGCGGCGTCGGCGTGTGCGCCAGCCTGGTTGTCGCCGGTACGCTTTCGGGACATGATGCCACGGTGTTGTTACCGGCTATCTACCTGATGGGAAATCCGGTGCAAAATGTGGGCCGTTGTCTGGGGACCGCGGGGGTTCATCCTCGTTATTACCCGCTAATTATTGCGGTATGCGTCATTAATGCGCTGCTCTCTATTTGGGTTATGCAGGTTATTGCCTGACAAGGAAGGTTATGAACTGTTCAATTCTTGATTTGACGTTGTTCCAGCAGGGACACGTGTATGCGCCGGAAGATTTAGGGCGACAGGATATACTGGTCTCCGGCAGCAAAATTGTTGCCATCGCCCCGTCAATTTCTCCTGAAGACTTTCCCGGTTGCGAGTGTATCAATCTTGACGGCGCGATTGTATGCCCAGGATTTATCGATCAACACGTCCATCTTATTGGCGGCGGTGGGGAGGCGGGGCCGCATACCCGCACCCCGGAAGTGCGCTTGTCACGGCTGGTTGAAGCTGGCGTCACGTCGGTGGTGGGGTTGCTGGGGACCGATGGCATTACCCGTCACCCGGAATCGCTGCTGGCAAAAACCCGCGCGCTGGAGTTTGAAGGCATCAGCGCATGGATGCTCACCGGGGCGTATTCTCTGCCTTCCCCGACTATCACCGGCAGTATCGATCGCGACGTGGCGCTGATCGATAAAATCATTGGCGTGAAATGTGCGGTTTCGGACCATCGTTCCTCAGCCCCGGATACCTCGGCGCTGGCAAACATGGCGGCGCAGTCGCGCGTCGGCGGATTGTTAGGGCGCAAACCAGGGATCAGTGTTTTCCATATGGGCGACAGCCCGCGCATGCTGGAACCGTTGTACCAGATCCTCGACTGCTGCGATGTGCCGATTACTAAACTGTTGCCGACACACGTTAACCGTGCGGAACCGTTGTTCCAGGCGGCGCTGGAGTATGCCCGTAAAGGCGGTTATATCGACATTACCAGCAGCATTGATGAGCCCGTCGACCCGGCCACGGCTATCGCCACGGCGCTGCGCCAGAACGTGCCGCTGTCGCGCATTACCCTTAGCTCGGATGGCAACGGCAGCCAGCCGGAATTTGATGAGCTTGGCAATCTCACCGGCATCGGTGTCGCGGGGTTTGAATCACTGGCCGAGACGGTGCGCCAGTTGGTGACGGTTCATGCCATACCGCTGGAACAGGCGCTGTGTCCGCTGACGCGTACGGTCGCAGAATTTTTGGCACTGGAGCATAAAGGGCGTCTGGCGGTGGGATGCGATGCGGACATTCTGGTGCTCAACGACGCGCTGGAGGTTTATCACCTGTGGGCGAAGGGAAAAGCCGTGGTCAGGGAGAAAAAAGCCTGCGTAAAAGGGACGTTTGAATAAACACCTTTTATACCGGATGGCGTCGTATACGCCTTATCAGGCCTACAAAGTGTGCAAACTGTAGGCCTGATAAGCGAAGCGCCATCAGGCTTTATTCAGCTAAACGCAAATCAGGCATTTGCTTTCAACCAGTTCATTACCACGTCGTGGTGGTTGCTGGTTTTGAAGTCATCAAACACATGCTCAATTTTCCCTTCGGCATCAATCAGGAAGCTGATGCGGTGGATGCCATCGTAGGTTTTGCCCATAAATGACTTCTCACCCCAGACGCCGAACTGCTCGCAAACCTGATGATCTTCATCGGACAGGAGCGTGAAATTCAGGACTTCTTTCTCCGCGAATCGGGAAAGCTTCTCTGGTTTGTCAGTGCTGATCCCCAGCACTTCAACACCCGCTTTTTTTAACTCATCCATGTTATCGCGCAGGCCGCAGGCCTGTACGGTACAGCCGGGTGTCATGGCTTTCGGGTAAAAATAAACCAGAACACGCTGTCCCTGGAAGTCGGTTAAATTTACTTGTTCTCCGTCTTGATCCGGCAAGCTAAATTTCGGTGCGATATCACCGGCTTTCAGTGGGTTCATTACTTAACTCCATCCTGTTCATCATGCTGTGAGTAATTGACGACGTTAATACTGCCTTGCGCATTGAGTTCTGTACAGAGTGCTTTAAACGCATCTTCAATATTTGCCGAATCATGTGACGCAGGACTATGTGCGGTAATTTGAATAAACAACTGCGCCGCCTTTCCATTCTCAGCCGGTTGCGTGCGTGAAACCAGTTCCGCAATATTCATTTGGTGGCTGTCAAACAGAGCGGTGAAGCGTTCAATCAAATGGGGAGAATCAGGGACATCGACCTGCACCCATACCGTAGCAGGCATTGCCGGACGGGGGCGCGCGGTCGTGCGCTTCATCACAATGAGTAAATCCAGCTCTGCGCCTTTTAATGGCAGGGTTGATTCAATCAGGGTGATGGCATTCCAGGTTCCCGACAGCAACATGATAAACGTGAACTCATCACCCAGCATGGCCAGTCGGCTGTCTTCGATATTACAGCCGCAACTGCTGACATGACGCGTGATGGTGTTCACAATTCCTGGGCGATCGGCACCCAGCGCAGTAATGACCAGATAGTGTTGCGATGACGATGTCAAACCTGTTCTTCCTTTGAGCGGTGAGGTAATCATAAGGAAAGCATAAAAAAAACATGCATACAACAATCAGAACGGCTCTGGTCGCTTGCTTTTATTGTCGTACCAAACGTACCATTGAGACACTTGTTTGCACAGAGGATGGCCCATGTTCACGGGAAGTATTGTCGCGCTTGTTACGCCGATGGATGAGAAAGGTAAAGTCTGCCGGTCGAGCCTGAAAAAACTGATTGATTATCATGTCGCCAGCGGCACCTCGGCGATCGTTTCTGTTGGCACCACCGGTGAGTCCGCCACCCTGAGTCATGATGAACATGGCGATGTGGTGGTGATGACGCTGGAGCTGGCTGACGGGCGTATTCCGGTTATTGCCGGAACCGGCGCCAATGCGACCGCGGAAGCCATTAGTCTGACGCAGCGTTTCAACGACAGCGGTGTTGTCGGCTGCCTGACGGTGACGCCTTACTACAACCGCCCAACCCAGGAAGGTTTGTTCCAGCATTTCAAAGCCATTGCTGAGCATACTGACCTGCCGCAAATTCTGTATAATGTGCCGTCCCGTACTGGCTGCGATATGCTGCCGGAAACCGTTGGTCGTCTGGCGAAAGTTAAAAATATTATCGCTATTAAAGAGGCCACGGGGAACTTAAGTCGCGTTCACCAGATCAAAGAGCTGGTTTCGGACGACTTTATTCTGCTCAGCGGTGATGACGCGACCGGACTGGATTTTATGCAGCTCGGTGGTCATGGCGTGATTTCCGTAACGTCTAACGTTGCGGCACGTGATATGGCTGAAATGTGCAAACTGGCGGCAGCCGGGCAATTTGCCGAGGCGCGGGTGATTAACCAACGTCTGATGCCGTTACACAACAAACTATTTGTCGAACCCAACCCTATTCCCGTGAAATGGGCGTGTAAGGAGTTGGGACTTGTGGCGACCGATACGCTACGTCTGCCGATGACGCCAATCACGGACAATGCTCGTGAAATCGTCAAAGCGGCGCTTAAGCATGCCGGTTTGCTGTAAAGTTTAGGGAGATTTGATGGCTTACTCAGTACAAAAGTCGCGCCTGGCCAAGGTTGCGGGTGTTTCGCTTGTTATGTTGCTCGCGGCCTGTAGCTCTGACTCGCGCTATAAGCGCCAGGTGAGCGGTGATGAATCCTATCTGGAGGCCGCACCGCTTGCTGAGCTTCATGCTCCAGCTGGGATGATTCTGCCGGTTATGTCGGGCGACTATAATATCCCGGTAACCAACGGCAGTGGTGCCGTGGGTAAAGCGCTGGATATTCGTCCACCGGCTCAGCCGTTAGCATTAGTCACCGGTGCTCGCACACAGATCGCGGGTGATACGTCGACATTACTGGTGGAAAACGGTCGTGGCAACACGCTGTGGCCGCAGGTCGTTAGCGTCATTCAGTCTAAAAACTACACGATCACCAAACGTGATGATGCCAGCCAGACGCTGACCACCGACTGGGTTGACTGGAACCGTCTGGATGAAGACGAGCAGTACCGTGGACGTTATCAAATCTCGGTTAAACCGCAGGGCTATCAGCAAGCGGTTACGGTGAAACTGGTTAACCTCGAGCAGGCGGGTAAACCCGTAGCCGATGCGGCATCAATGCAGCGCTACAGCGCTGAGATGATGAACGTTATCTCTGCTGGTCTGGATAAGAACGCCACCGACGCCGCGAATGCCGCGCAGAACCGCTCTGCAGCCACCATGGATGTTCAGAGCGCCGCCGATGACACCGGTTTACCAATGCTGGTGGTACGTGGACCGTTCAACGTGGTGTGGCAGCGTCTGCCGGCAGCGCTTGAGAAAGTGGGGATGAAGGTAACCGACAGCACCCGTTCTCAGGGCAGCATCGCGGTGACCTACAAACCACTGTCCGATAGCAACTGGCAGGAGTTGGGCGCAAGCGATCCGGGTCTGGTATCCGGCGACTATAAACTGCAGGTCGGTGATTTAGACAACCGCAGCAGCTTGCAGTTTATCGATCCGAAGGGGCATACCCTGACGCAAAGCCAGAACGACGCGCTGGTCGCCGTCTTCCAGGCAGCGTTCAGTAAGTAAAAATAAAGGGCTGGATAACTCCAGCCCTTTTTTTCTGATATGATACGCAAACGTGTGCGTCGGCAGAAAAACGCAATATTTATCGTTAATTCACACCCAGGAGTAATAAAGATGCAAAAGCAAGCTGAGTTGTATCGTGGTAAAGCGAAGACCGTATACAGCACGGAAAACCCGGACCTGTTGGTGCTCGAATTCCGCAATGATACGTCAGCAGGGGATGGCGCGCGCATTGAACAGTTTGACCGTAAAGGTATGGTGAACAACAAATTCAACCATTTCATTATGACTAAACTGCAAGAAGCGGGTATTCCTACCCAGATGGAGCGACTGCTTTCTGATACCGAATGTCTGGTGAAAAAACTGGAGATGGTACCGGTTGAATGTGTGGTACGTAACCGCGCGGCAGGCTCTCTGGTTAAGCGTTTAGGCGTTGAGGAAGGTATTGAACTGAATCCGCCGCTGTTTGATCTGTTCCTGAAAAACGATGCTATGCACGATCCAATGATTAACGATTCCTATTGCGAAACTTTTGGTTGGGTGAGCAAAGAGAATCTGGCACGTATGAAAGAGCTGACCTACAAAGCTAACGACGTGCTGAAAAAGATGTTTGATGATGCTGGTCTGATTCTGGTCGACTTCAAACTTGAGTTTGGTTTGTATAAAGGTGAAGTGGTCCTGGGTGATGAATTCTCACCGGACGGTAGCCGCCTGTGGGACAAAGAAACGCTGGATAAAATGGACAAAGATCGCTTCCGCCAGAGTCTGGGCGGCCTGATCGAAGCCTATGAAGCCGTCGCGCATCGCCTGGGTGTGAAGTTAGACTAATCTTCCCCTGAGCCGGCGATCGCTCTCCGGCTCATTAACCCCACCTGATTTGATTACTATTTCTTATGGTAATCCTGTTCCGAACCGCCTACGATCATCATCATAATGAATAAAAAGTTGAGGTGATTATGCGCTGGCAAGGGCGTCGTGAAAGTGACAACGTGGAAGACAGACGAAACAGCTCTGGCGGCGGCCCCTCTATGGGTGGGCCTGGTTTTCGTCTGCCCAGTGGTAAAGGCGGCATCATTCTGCTGATTGTGGTGCTTGTCGCAGGTTATTATGGCGTGGATCTCACCGGGCTAATGACTGGCCAGCCGGTCTCCCAACAGCAATCATCACGCTCCATCAGCCCAAACGATGATGAAGCGGCAAAATTTACCTCGGTGATTCTGGCTACCACAGAAGACACCTGGGGACAGCAGTTTGAAAAAATGGGCCGCACCTACCAACAGCCGAAACTGGTGATGTACCGGGGCGCGACGCGTACCGGCTGCGGCGCGGGTCAGTCCGTGATGGGGCCGTTTTATTGCCCGGCAGATGGTACGGTTTACATCGACCTTTCATTCTATGACGACATGAAAAACAAGCTGGGCGCTGATGGTGATTTTGCTCAGGGCTATGTTATCGCCCATGAAGTGGGTCACCACGTGCAGAAACTGCTGGGCATTGAACCTAAAGTTCGTCAGATGCAGCAGAATGCCTCACAGGCAGAAGTGAACCGTCTTTCCGTTCGAATGGAACTGCAGGCAGACTGCTTTGCCGGTGTCTGGGGCCACAGCATGCAGCAGCAGGGCGTACTGGAGTCTGGTGACCTGGAAGAGGCACTGAACGCCGCACAGGCCATTGGTGACGATCGTCTGCAACAGCAGGGACAAGGACGCGTCGTGCCGGACAGCTTTACTCACGGAACCTCTGAACAGCGTTTTACCTGGTTCAAACGCGGTTTTGATAGCGGCGATCCGGGGCAATGTAATACCTTTGGTAAAGGTATTTAAGATACTGAGGCAGGGATGTCCGATAACACGGCGCTGAGCACGTTAACCGAACAAATGACCCTCGAAGGGATCCGTCGTCTGCTGATTATCAGCGGCGAGGATAACTGGTGTCAGGAACAGGCATTAGCGCTACGCAGCATGTTACTCGGCGACTGGCTGTGGGTAGGGGAGCAAGCCCCTACCGAGCCGTGCTGTACGCCGCAGGCGCTACAAACATTATTAGGGCGCGAGTTTCGTCATGCGATTTTTGACGCCAGGCATGGTTTTGATGCTGCGGCATTTGCCGCCTTAAGCGGCACACTACTTGCCGGCAGTTGGCTGGTTTTGCTGACCCCACCCTGGCATTCCTGGCACACGCATCCGGACGCGGATTCACTACGCTGGAGTGATTGTGCGGAACCCATCCCTACACCGCACTTTGTTGAACACATCAAACGGGTGATTTCCCTCGATAGACAGGCTCTGCACTGGCAGCAGCATCAGCCGGTTTCCTGTCCGCACTTTCCTGCTCGCGCAGCCTGGCACGCGGCAACCGGCGAACCCCAACCAGAACAGGCGATGATATTAAATCATTTGCTGGCTATGCCTCCCGGTGTGGTTGCGGTGACGGCCGCACGGGGTCGGGGCAAATCTGCTCTGGCAGGGCAACTCATAGCGCGGATTAACGGCACTGCGATTGTGACAGCGCCTGCCAAAGCGGCAACGGATGTGCTGGCGCAATTTGCCGGGGAGCGTTACCGCTTTATGGCCCCGGATGCGCTGTTAAGCAGTTCTGCAACCGCAGACTGGCTGATTGTGGATGAAGCCGCCGCGATCCCCGCGCCGCTGCTGCACCAACTGGTGGCGCGTTTTCCTCGTACGCTGTTAACCACTACAGTACAAGGCTACGAGGGAACGGGGAGAGGCTTCTTGCTGAAATTCTGTGCCCGCTTCCCCAATCTTCAACGCTATGAGTTGCAACAACCCGTGCGCTGGGCGCAGGGGTGTCCGCTGGAGCAAATCGTCAGCGATGCGCTGGTGTTTGATGATGAAACATTCACACATGCCCCATTGGGGGAACTTCACTTTTCGGCATTTGAGCAACAGTCCTGGCATGCTAACCCAGCGCTGCCGTTAGCGGTATATCAGCTGCTTTCCGGAGCGCATTATCGCACCTCGCCATTGGACCTGCGGCGAATGATGGACGCGCCTGGACAGCATTTTCTTCAGGCATCAACCGCTGACTCAGTGGCGGGAGCCGTCTGGCTGGTCGATGAAGGGGGACTATCCGCAGAATTAAGCCAGGCAGTCTGGGCCGGATATCGCCGACCAAGGGGCAATCTGGTTGCACAGTCGCTGGCGGCGCACGGTGGTGACCCGTTGGCGGCGACGCTCGTCGGGAGACGGGTCAGTCGAATTGCGGTTCATCCTGCGCGCCAAAAAGAAGGTATTGGGCAACAGCTGATTATGCTGGCCCACCGCTATTCCACATCGTGTGACTATCTGTCGGTCAGTTTTGGGTATACGGCTGAACTATGGCGTTTCTGGCAACGTTGCGGTTTTGTGCTGGTGCGAATGGGAAATCATCGGGAAGCCAGCAGCGGCTGTTATACCGCCATGGCGTTACTTCCCATTAGCGAAGCGGGGAAACGCCTTGCTGAGCGGGAGCACCAGCATTTGCGTCGTGATGCGGAAATCCTTGCGCGATGGAACGGTGAGAACATTCCGCTAGTCCCTCTGAAAGAGGCTACGCTTAATGAGGATGACTGGGCTGAGCTGGCCGGGTTTGCCTTCGCTCATCGGCCATTATTGACGTCGCTAGGCTGTCTGAGTCGTCTGCTTGAGCACAGTGAGTTACCTCTTCCTGCTTTGCGCGGACGCATCCAGGCTAAACGTAGCGACGCCGAATTGTGCCAACAGCTCAAGATTTCTGGTCGTAAAGCGTTGCTGGTCATTCAGCGCGCCGAAGCGGCGCAGGCATTAAATCAGCTGGATGCAGAGCGTGAACAGCGGCTACATAATCGCATTATGCAATGGCAATTTTTTCACTAACTTCTTCAATTTCCTGGCATGGTCATTGCGGTTAAGCGGCGTAGAATGATTCTCATCAGCTAAGGAGAACGCCATGAAACATGACCATTTTGTTGTTCAAAGTCCCGATAAACCCGCTCAACAGCTACTGCTGCTGTTTCATGGCGTCGGCGATAATCCGGTTGCCATGGGTGAAATTGGCACCTGGTTTGCGCCGCTGTTTCCGGATGCGCTAATCGTTAGCATTGGCGGGGCAGAGCCTTACGGGACGACGTCCGGACGTCAGTGGTTTTCGGTGCAGGGCGTAACAGAAGAGAGTCGTCAGGCACGCGTTGACGCCATAATGCCGGTGTTTATCGAAACCGTGCGTTACTGGCAGAAGCACAGCGGCGTTTCGCCGCAGGCAACCGCGCTGATTGGCTTTTCTCAGGGGGCGATTATGTCACTTGAGAGCATCAAAGCTGAGCCGGGGCTGGCATCGCGGGTCATCGCCTTCAATGGCCGCTATGCCACCTTGCCAGAGGCTGCAACCACCGCGACGACGGTGCATTTGATTCACGGTGGTGAAGACCGGGTAATTGAGTTATCTCATGCCGTTGCCGCGCAGGAAGCGTTAATGCGCGCTGGTGGAGACGTGACGCTGGATATCGTCGAAAATCTGGGGCACGCCATTGATGAACGCAGCATGCAGTTTGCGCTCGATCATCTGCGTTTTACCGTACCGAAGCACTACTTTGATGAAGCGCTGAGCGGCGGTAAGCCTCACGATGATGATGTGATTGCCATGATCTGATTGATCACCGTAGGCCGGATAAAACGCGAAGCGTTGCCATCCGGCACGTAATGCCCGGTGGCGCTAACGCTTACCGGGCCTACGGGACTTATCTGCCTATTAATTATTTCTTCGGTTGGTCCTTATTCGGCCAATCGTCGTCGTCATCCCATTTATCGTTAAAGTCACGATGCGGGGGAAGCTCCGGCTTGTTGGCAAGAAATTTCTTGTGATCGACGCGCTTGAGATCTTTAATCACGTTCAGCAGCACGCCTACCAGAAACACCAACACCAGAATCCACCAATATTTTGCCAGCCAGTCCATGCTCATTTCCTCTTACAGGAACACTCATCAGGCGACGAGTTGCTCCATGATACGTTGATACATACGGGCAAGCAGCTGCAGGTCGGCGGCATTAACACATTCATTAATTTTATGAATAGTGGCGTTGACCGGCCCAAGTTCTACTACCTGCGCCCCCATGCGGGCAATAAAACGCCCGTCGGACGTCCCGCCTGTAGTCAGTAACTGCGGTTTAATCTCATTATAGTGCTCAATGGCGTTCACCACTGCATCCACCAGTTTACCGCGTTCGGTCAGGAACGGCTGACCGGAAAGCCACCAGTCGACGGTATAACGCAGCTGATGTTTCTCCAGCAGCGCGTGAACCCGTGCTTTAATCATCTCATCGGTCAGCTCAGTGCTGAAACGGAAGTTGAACTGGATAAACAGTTCTCCAGGGATAACGTTGTTGCTGCCGGTTCCAGCCTGGATATTGGCAATCTGCATGCTGGTCGCCGGGAAGAATTCGTTACCCTGATCCCACTCGATCGCCACCAGTTCGTTGAGCATGGGGGCCGCGCGGTGTACCGGGTTATCGGCCAGATGCGGATAGGCTACGTGGCCCTGCACGCCGTGAATGGTCAGGTTGCAGGTCAGTGAACCACGACGTCCATTTTTCACCACGTCGCCAACGATTTCCGTGCTGGATGGCTCACCCACCAGGCAATAATCCAGTCGTTCATTACGCGCCATCAGCGCTTCAACCACCTTCACGGTGCCGTTTTTGGCGCTGGCTTCTTCGTCAGACGTTATCAAAAATGCCAGACGACCCTGATGATTTGGATGCTGGGCGACAAAACGCTCTGCGGCCACGACCATCGCCGCCAGTGAACCTTTCATATCGGCAGCGCCACGCCCGAACAACATACCATCGCGAATGGTCGGCTCGAACGGCGGGTTAATCCAACGATCGACATCGCCGACAGGCACTACGTCAGTGTGACCGGCAAATGCCAGGGTCTCACCTTTACCGCGCCATGCCCAAAAATTCTGTGTGTCACCAAAATCCATACGCTCAACGGTAAAACCTACCGCGCGCAGGCGTTCAATCATTAACGCCTGGCACCCGGCATCATCCGGGCTCAGGGAAGGACGGCGAATAAGCTGCTGTGTCAGCTCAATGACCGGGCACGACATAGACTACACCTCATTAAAAAACAGAGTATAACTGGATTCACTGAAACCAAGCAGCATAGGCTTACCCGGCGCGCAGAGCAATGGGCGTTTGATAATTGCTGGCATTTCAATCATCAACGCGGCGGCGGAAGCCGCATCGGTGATTTGACTGCGCGTGGATTCATCGAGTTTACGCCAGGTGGTTCCACGCGTATTGAGCAGCGCCTCCCAACCTAATTCGCTGATAAAGGACTGTAATAGCGTGTTGTCCAGACCGTCGACGCGATAATCATGAAATCGGTAGTCAATACCTTGAGCCTCCAACCAGCGTCTGGCTTTTTTAATCGTGTCGCAATTCTTAATGCCGTAGAGGGTGATCATTTGAATCCTTATTGACGTAATTTGAATATTTATTCTTTTATTCTGTGGCAATGAATAATACATATTGTCATTCAATCGTTATAGAAAAATATAACATTGTTGAACAACAGTGAATAATGATTCCTGAAAGCTCCAAAAAATACCGTATAACTAAAAATCAGAATCTGCCTGTTTGCATCAGCCTGTTTTTCCATCAGAATTGCAAAAGTAGTAGATGATGTATGAATATTTCAAAATATTGCAGTAAGTCACATAAAATTTATGGGTATAGCGCATAGTGATCACATAAACCCCAAACACTGGAGGAATCAATCGCAACCATCGGTTAAATTGCCTTCTTTTAATGATGATGATTTCGTAGAATGCCCATAATAATAAGAGAGGTTGTTATGATTGAACGTGAACTGGGGAACTGGAAAGACTTTATCGAAGTGATGCTTCGTAAATAATTTTCTGGAAGAAATTCATATCCTGTAAAGGATAAAAAAAGGCGACTCAACGTAAGTCGCCTTTTTTGTGCGCGATTATTCTGGGCGTGGCTTCAATGGGAAGCGTCTGCGCACCAGCACAAAGAACAGGGGAACGAAGTAAATCGCCAGAATTGTGGCTGAAATCATCCCGCCCATTACGCCAGTCCCCACCGCATGTTGACCGCCAGAACCAGCGCCACTGCTGATGGTCATCGGCAGCACCCCGAAGATAAACGCCAGTGAGGTCATCAGGATTGGGCGTAAACGTTGGCGACAAGCATGGAGCGTGGCGTCGAGCAGATCGTGTCCTTTCTCGTTCATCTCATTGGCGAATTCAACAATCAATATTGCGTTCTTCGCCGATAGCCCGATAACGGTAAGTAACCCGACCTGGAAATAAACGTCGTTTTCCAGGCCGCGCATCCAGGTCGCCAGTAGCGCGCCAATAACCCCCAATGGCACGACCAGCATGACGGAGAAGGGTACCGACCAGCTTTCATACAGGGCCGCCAGACACAGGAACACGACCAGCAGAGAAATGGCGTACAGGGCGGGGGCCTGAGAACCCGACAGCCGTTCCTGATAGGACATCGCCGTCCATTCGAGGCCGAACCCGGTCGGCAACTGGCGCACCAACGATTCCATTATGTCCATTGCCGTACCGGTACTGACGCCCGGCGCGGCTTCGCCGACAATCTCGACCGCGGAGTAGCCGTTATAGCGCTCCAGACGTGGTGAACCGGTTTCCCAGCGTGAAGTCGCAAAGGCCGAGAAAGGCACCATGCCACCGTTGTTATTGCGTACGTACCACAGGTTGATGTCGTCCGGGAGCATGCGATATTTTGCTGCCGCCTGCACGTAAACCTTCTTCACACGGCCCCGGTCCATAAAGTCATTGACGTAGCTGGAACCCCAGACCGTTTGCAATGTGTCGTTGATGTCGTCGATGGAAACGCCCAGCGCCTGGGCTTTGCGCTGATCGATATCAATTTGCAACTGCGGGCTGTCGTCCAGACCGTTATGACGAACGCGGGTCAGGGAGGTGTCTTTCCCGGCCAACTCAATGAGTTTGTCGCGCGCGGCCATTAACGCATCATGGCCCGCACCGGCGTGATCCTGCAGCTCCATATCGAAACCGGCAGAGCTTCCGAGACCGCTGATAGCCGGAGGGCTGCTGGCGAAGACGCGGGCTTCTTTAATCTTATTAAAGGCTTTGGTCGCACGTTCGATGATGGCGAAAGAGGTTCCGGTAGTGGTGTCGCGCTCATCCCAGTCTTTTAAGCGGACAAACATACGCGCCACGTTTTGACCGTTCCCGCCAGGGCCAGAACCGACAGTGGAAAAGACTGACATAATGTTGTCTTTCTCATGGGTGAAGTAATACTTCTCCACTTCCTCAACCACTTTCAATGTTTGCTGCTGCGTGGAGCCGCTGGGCAACTGTACCGAGGTGGTAAACATGCCGCGGTCTTCCAGCGGCAGGAAGGAGGTTGGCAGGCGCAGGAACAGGAAAACCATCCCGCCGAGCAGCAGGCCGTAGATCAGTATCCAGCGCAGACTGCGGTGCAGAATTCTGGCAACGCCTTTTTCGTAGCGCTCGGCGTTGCGATTAAACATCCGGTTAAACCAGCCGAAGAAACCGGTTTGTCCGTGATGCTCGCCCTTATGCAGCGGTTTGAGCAGGGTGGCGCACAGAGCGGGGGTCAGGATCATCGCCACCAGAACAGACAGCACCATAGCGGAGACGATAGTAATCGAGAACTGTCGGTAAATAGCCCCGGTAGTGCCGCCGAAGAAGGCCATCGGGATAAACACCGCTGACAGCACCATGGCGATACCGACCAGCGCACCCTGGATTTGCCCCATCGATTTCCGTGTCGCTTCCCGCGGAGAGAGTCCTTCCTCACTCATAATACGCTCGACGTTTTCCACTACCACAATGGCGTCATCGACCAGCAGGCCGATCGCCAGCACCATCGCAAACATCGTCAAGGTATTAACGCTATAGCCAAAGGCGTAAAGCACGGAGAAGGTACCCATCAGGACGACGGGAACGGCGATGGTGGGAATCAGCGTGGCGCGGAAGTTTTGCAGGAACAGGTACATCACGAGGAATACCAGCGCGATCGCTTCCAGCAGGGTTTTTACCACGTCGATGATTGAGGCTTTGACAAAGGAGGTGGTTTCATATGCCACCTTATATTCCAGCCCGTGTGGAAAATATTGCGACAGCTCGTTCAGACGGTTGATAACCAGCTCCGCCGTCGCCATTTCATTGGCGCCGGAGGCCAGCTTCACGCCCAGGCCGGAGGCCGGATTTCCATTAAAGCGGCTGAGATAGTCATATTTCTCTGCGCCCATTTCGACCGTCGCCACATCGCCCAGTTTAACTTCTGAGCCATCCTGGTTGACGCGTAGCGTAATGGCGCGGAATTCATCCGGAGTCTGTAGTAGCGACTGGGCGTTGATCGTCGCGTTCAGCGCCTGCTTGTCCACCGAAGGCGTACCGCCAAGTTGTCCGACGGCAATCTGCGCATTCTGTGACTCGATAGCGTCGGTCACATCTTTAGCGGTCATCTGGAAACTGTTCAGTTTGGCCGGGTCAAGCCAGATCCGCATGGAGTACTGTGAGCCGTAAGCGTCAATATCTCCCACGCCGTTAATACGGCTAAGCGGATCCTGAATGTTACTGGCGACATAGTCGGCGATGTCCTGCTTATCCATTGAGCCATCGGTGGAGACAAAGGCGATAGTCAGAATATTGGTGTCCCCGGTCTTACGCACCGTGACCCCCTGATCCTGTACCGCCTGCGGCAGTTTACGCATTGCCGATTGCAGCTGGTTTTGCACCTGCTGGACGGCCTCGTCAGGATCGGTTCCGGCAACGAAGCTCAACGTAACCGTCGCCTGACCTGTCCCGCTGCTCTGCGATGACATGTACATCAGGTTATCGAGACCGGTCATGTTCTGCTCGATAACCTGGGTGACGGTGTTTTCCAGAGTCTGAGCCGAAGCGCCGGGATAGTTGGCGGTGACCCGCACGTTTGGCGGTGCCAGATCGGGATATTGCTCAACGGGCAGTGAAAAAATAGCCAGGGCTCCTGTCAGGCACAACAGGATAGCTAACACCCAGGCAAAAATGGGGCGATCGATGAAAAAATTCGCCATTAAAAGAGGACCTCGTGTTTCTGCGTATCGTTATGGGTATGGCTTGCTTCACTTTAGCGGGAAGGTACGGGTCAAACGTGGAGAAAAAAAGAAGATAATGTAAATTATCATGCCCGTTTACAGCATACCTTTCGTGCCAACGCCGTCAGGCCTGGATCCAGACTCGACGGCGCTTTGCGGTTCTTTACGTTAGCTCACTGTCTGATTCCGCCGAACGGAAACTGATGCTCACCAACGTTCCCCCTCCGGAAGGTTGAGAGAAGGTCAACGTGCCGCTCAGTCTTTCCGCCCGTTCACGCATAATATTGAGTCCATAGTGCCCTGTAGGCTCATGCGGCTCGCCAATGCCGATGCCGTTATCGCGGATATAAACCGTGTGGTTGCCGTCCGGAGCCGTTACGCAGCTGACGGCAATTTCGCTCGCACTCGCATGTTTAATGGCGTTCAGCACCGCTTCACGGATGATCTGCAACAGATGCACCTGCATTTGAGCATCCAACGCTAGCGTGGGTAACCGACAGTCGAGTGTGAGTTTAGCTGAGGTTTGATTTTGCAGCGTTTCCAACATTTCATGCAGGGCGGAGGGTAAGTCTGCCTGCTGTAAGGTCAGACGGAAGGTGGTGAGCAGTTCGCGTAGCTGACGGTAGGCATCGTTCAGCGCCTGGGAGAAATCCGCCATAATGCTTTGCGCCGGGGCGTTATCTTTCGGAATTGAACGCTTAAGCAGCGTGAGCTGAATACGTAAATAAGAGAGCACCTGCGCCAGTGAGTCGTGCAGTTCGCGTGCAATCGTCGCTCGCTCCTCCATTAACAACAGCTGCTGAAAATGTTTTTGTGCCTGGTTGAAGTACAACCCACGTCCCAGCATCGAGGAGACGCTGTTGAGCAGCGGAGTAGAAGCACTGACGTTTGGACTTTGCCAGTGCAGTTCGCCGTAGACGGTTTCCTGCATGGTGACCGGCAGGATCTGCATCGGCAGCTCGGGGCTTTTAGTCCCTTCGCTAATCCGCCAGTTATCACCGACGGTGAGTTCAAGGAAATATGCGGCGTCATGTTCGCGGACGATCTGTAAAATATGGCGGAAGCAGTGCACGTCAATCTGGCTGGTATTTAACGCCTGGGAGCACTGATACAACACCTCCAGACGGCGATTGGCTTCGTGGAGATCGTGAGTTTTCTCGGCCACAGACGCTTCCAGCGAACGATACAGCTTGTGTAATTCACTCGACATCTGGCTAAACGTTTTGCCCAGCAATCCCAGTTCATTGGGCAAACCGGTATCCAGCGGTGGGATATCAAACTGACCGTGTTCAATTTGCTGACTGGCCATCACCAGTTTATTCAGCGGACGCACCACCTGCTGGCGAATGCGCCGCAGGGTAAAGAAGACGAGGGTGAATATGCCTATCCCGCCCGCCAGCGAGATGCCAAATACCAGCATCACTTTGCGTTCGGCATAATGCTGCAACGCCAGCACGAAGAGATCGATCTGATCGACGTAGTTGTTGATGTTGGCCTGGTACCATTTCAAATCGCCGTCGATCAGGCGGGCGTTCATTTCCAGCCAGTTAGCATGCAGTCGTCCATAGCGGCTTTTTACCGCTTGTGGCACATACCACGCGTTCAGATTCTGTAGTGCTGGCGAGTTTAGCGCCTGCTGGAAAAGCTGGCGGTGGGCGTTAAGCTGCGGGCTCTGGCTTTGTAGATCGTAACCCAGACGGTAGCTTTGCATGCGCAACGAGCCAGCAACGTTGATGGCTTCGGCATCTCGCAAGCTGCTGGTCAGCGTGAGCAGCGCAATACCCGTTGAGAGAATTGACAGCAGCACTATGTAGAAAAAAGCTTTAGCCAGACTGGCCGAGACCGGACGCTTTACCGTCACTTGTGCATCCTCACACAATACACGTCGCGCCTGAAAACAGCGTGAACGATGCGGTGTATTTGATAAATGTTAATAAAACGCCATGAAACTGGATGGTAACTGAAACACAATTTCATATGCGATGAAATAAATTGATCTGCCACAGGTTCTGGATAAATAGTTGTGCTTCCTGGGCAAATGAACATTGCCGCTTCCTTCCGTGTCGGTTAATAACACTCTTATAAAGAATAAGGTTTTTGCAACCAAAAAAGAAGGAAGCCATGAATCGTTTTATTATGGTCAATAGCCAGCAGTGCCTGGGATGCCATGCCTGTGAGGTCGCCTGCGTCATGGCTCACAATGGCGAACAGCATGTCCTGAGCCAACGGCATTTTCAGCCTCGAATTACCGTCATTAAGCATCAGCAGCAGCGCAGCGCGGTGACCTGCCACCACTGCGAAGATGCACCCTGCGCCAGAAGTTGCCCAAACGGGGCAATTAGCCATGATAACGACAGCGTTCAGGTGAACCCGCAAAAGTGTATTGGCTGTAAATCGTGCGTCGTTGCATGTCCTTTCGGCACGATGCAGATCGTACTCACTCCCGTCGCCAAAGGGAAGGTGAAAGCTACCGCGCACAAATGCGATCTGTGCCAGGGGCGTGAACAGGGACCCGCCTGCGTAGAGAACTGTCCGGCGCAGGCGTTACAGCTGGTGACGGAAAATTCGCTTACCGGTCTGTCAAAAGCGCGCAGGCTACGTGCCGCAAGTCTGGAAAGCCAGCCATGGCATGCCAGCACTACCGATTTTGTTCCACATGTCATCACTAAACGTGAGCAAATGCAGGCGACGCCTGCGCGCGGGGAGCCGGATAAACTGGCGATTGAGGCCCGGAAAACCAGCTTTGAAGAGATCTATCTGCCGTTTCGTACGGCGCAGGCGGAGCGCGAAGCCTCTCGCTGCCTGAAATGCGGCGACCACAGTATCTGCGAATGGACCTGTCCACTGCATAACCACATTCCGCAGTGGATTGAACTGGTCAAAGCCGGGAATATCGACGCGGCGGTTGAGCTTTCTCACCAGACCAACTGCCTGCCGGAGGTGACCGGACGCGTTTGCCCGCAGGATCGACTCTGCGAAGGGGCATGCACGGTGCGTAGCGAGCATGGCGCAGTCACCATCGGTAATATTGAGCGTTACATCTCCGATCGGGCGCTGAGTAAAGGATGGCGACCGGACTTAAGCCATGTGCAGAAAGTGGA
Organism: Citrobacter sp. Cpo142; assembly: GCF_030332425.1. Classification (NCBI taxonomy): domain Bacteria; kingdom Pseudomonadati; phylum Pseudomonadota; class Gammaproteobacteria; order Enterobacterales; family Enterobacteriaceae; genus Citrobacter; species Citrobacter sp. Cpo142. The sequence continues at coordinate 292,572 of NZ_JAOWHW010000113.1, read as the reverse complement.
CAAGCGTGTTGCCATCATCGGTGCGGGTCCGGCGGGTCTGGCCTGTGCGGATGTGCTTGCGCGCAGCGGCGTCAGCGCCACCGTTTACGATCGCCATCCTGAAATTGGCGGTTTGCTGACGTTCGGTATTCCGGCCTTCAAGCTGGACAAATCGCTGCTGGCGCGTCGCCGTGAAATCTTCAGCGCCATGGGTATTCATTTTGAACTTAACTGTGAAGTGGGTAAGGATGTCGCGCTTGAAAAGCTGCTGGAGGATTACGATGCCGTGTTCGTGGGCGTAGGAACCTATCGTTCCATGAAGGCGGACCTGCCAAATGAAGATGCGCCTGGCGTGTATGATGCGCTGCCGTTCCTGATTGCCAACACCAAGCAGGTGATGGGGCTGGAGGAACTGCCTGAAGAACCGTTTATCGATACCGCCGGACTAAACGTGGTTGTGCTGGGCGGAGGCGATACGGCAATGGACTGTGTGCGAACCGCCCTGCGTCATGGCGCAAGCCAGGTGACCTGCGCCTATCGTCGTGATGAAGCCAACATGCCCGGCTCAAAAAAAGAGGTGAAGAACGCCCGGGAAGAGGGGGCAAACTTCGAGTTTAACGTCCAGCCGGTTGAGCTGGTGCTGCATGCCGATGGGCGAGTCAGCGGTGTGCGTTTCTTACGTACCCAACTTGGCGAACCTGATGCGCAGGGCCGTCGTCGCCCGGTTCCCATCGCCGGGAGTGAGTTTGTTATGCCCGCAGATGCGGTGATCATGGCGTTTGGATTTCACCCACACGGCATGCCGTGGCTGGAGTCGCATGGCGTTAAGGTCGATAACTGGGGGCGCATTGCCGCCGATGTTGAAAGCGTATACCGTTATCAAACCAGTAACCCGAAAATCTTTGCCGGTGGTGACGCGGTACGCGGTGCAGACCTGGTGGTGACGGCTATGGCGGAAGGGCGGCACGCCGCCCAGGGGATCGTCGACTGGCTGGGCGTAAAATCAGTCAAATCTCATTAATCGGCGAGCAGGCCGGATAAAATGCGTTAGCGTTGCCATCCGGCAATGTGCCGCATGAATGCCTGATGGCGCTTTGCTTATCAGGCCTACATTGTTCCAAGACAAACCCGGTTTCACAGCGTAGTATTATTTCTCACTTCTTGCTGTGGAGCCGGTATGTCGCAAAAAATTACCCTCATCAAAGATAAAGTCCTTTCCGATAACTACTTCGTCCTGCGCAATATCACTTATGACCTGACCCGTAAGAATGGAGAGGTGATCCGTCACAAACGTGAGGTTTACGATCGTGGCAACGGCGCCACAATCCTGCTGTATAACCCGGAGAAGAAGACGGTGGTGCTCATCCGCCAGTTTCGTGTTGCGACATGGGTCAACGGTAACGAAGACGGTCAACTGATTGAAACCTGCGCCGGGCTGCTGGATAACGACGAACCGGAAGCATGTATTCGAAAAGAGGCGATTGAAGAGACCGGCTTTGAAGTGGGTGAAGTACGTAAACTGTTTGAGCTATACATGTCGCCGGGCGGTGTGACGGAAATAATCCACTTCTTCATCGCGCAATACCGTGACAGTCAGCGAGCAAATGCCGGCGGCGGCGTGGAAGATGAAGATATTGAAGTACTGGAACTGCCGTTCACACAGGCGCTGGAAATGATCAAAACGGGTGAGATTCGTGACGGTAAAACGGTGCTATTACTGAACTATTTGCAGTCATCGCATCTCATGGACTAATGCGCGGAATTTATATTTCTTTACAAATTTACGGCCAATCCGACGATTCTTATTGAGCCACATCAGTCACGCAAGGAAGATACCGCTTAGGCTGTGTGTTTTGACTTCGGGGTTGTACCGTCCATGCGCTATCGCGTTATTCTCCTTTTCCTGCTCGGGCTGCTACCCGCCCGTTTGCTGTGGGCTGCGCCCGCGCAACAGGCGTTTTCTGACTGGCAGGTGACGTGTAATAACCAAAATTTTTGCGTGGCGCGCAATACCGGAGAGCACCACGGCCTGGTCATGACCTTGAGCCGCAGCGCCGGGGCACATACCGACGCCGTGTTGCGTATTGAGCTGGGCGGGCTGGAATCGTCCAGCGTCAAAGAGAGCGATATTGCGCCGCGTCTGCTGTTGGATGGTGCGCCACTCTCGCTGAGCGGCGAGCACTGGCGCATAACTCCCTGGCAGCTGACGACCGATGATCCCGCCACCATCAGCGCATTTTTACAAACCGTACAGGACGCGAAGGCGATTACCCTGCAAAAAGGTGCGCAAAACCTGTCGTTGGTCGGGCTAAAAGCCGCGTTGTTGTTTATCGACGCCCAGCAAAAACGGGTGGGGAGCGAAACCGCATGGATTGAAAAAGGTGACGAGCCTCCGCTCAGCGTACCTCCGGCCCCCGCGCTGAAAGGTGTAGCGGTCATTAATCCAACGCCAACGCCTCTCACACAGCAGGAGCGCAGTGAACTGCTGGACTATGGTAACTGGCGGATCAACGGTATTCGCTGCTCTATCGATCCGCTGCGTCGCGAGATGCGCGTCACGGCCCTAACGGATGATAAAGCGCTGCTTATGATTAGTTGTGAGGCCGGGGCGTATAACACTATCGATCTGGCGTGGGTGGTTTCACGTACGACTCCGTTGACTTCACGCGCGGTACGTTTAAGCCTGCCGTTTAAAACGGAGGCGGAAAGTCGCGATATGGAGCTGACCAACGCGACGTTTGACGAGAAGTCGCGGGAGCTGGTTACCCTCGCTAAAGGACGAGGGTTGGCAGATTGCGGTATCCAGACCCGCTGGCGCTACGACGGGCAACGTTTTCGCCTGGTGCGCTATGCCCAGGAGCCAAGCTGCGATAACTGGCATGGGCCAGATGCCTGGCCCACATTGTGGATCACGCGTTAAGCACCTTGTGCGCTTTGTCGACGATGTTATCTACCGTAAAGCCGAAGAACGGGAACAGCTTGTCCGCCGGAGCCGACTCTCCATAACCCGTCATCCCAACAATTTCCCCTTTCAGCCCGACATATTTGTACCAGTAGTCAGCAATCCCTGCTTCTACCGCCACGCGCGCGCTGACGTTTGCCGGCAGGACCGATTCCCGGTACGCCTCATCCTGGACGTCGAAGATATCGGTTGAGGGTAGAGAAACTACCCGCACGTTACGACCTTCGCCGGTCAGTTTTTCCGCCGCCAGCAGCGTAATTTCCATTTCTGAACCGGTAGCAATCAAAATAATATCCGGCTTACCGCCGCCATCCTTCAGCACATAGCCGCCGCGGGCAATTTGCTGCACCTGCTCAGGCGTGCGCTCAACCTGCGCCAGATTCTGCCGCGAGAGGATCAGCGCCGTTGGCCCGTCGTGACGTTCGACTGCCAGCTTCCAGCCTACCGCCGCCTCAACCTGATCGCATGGTCGCCAGGTGCTGAAATTAGGCGTCAGGCGCAGGCTGGCGAGCTGTTCAACGGCCTGGTGCGTGGGACCATCTTCCCCCAGACCAATCGAGTCGTGGGTATAAACCATGATTTGTCGGGCTTTCATCAGCGCCGCCATGCGCGCAGCATTACGGGCATATTCGACAAACATCAGAAACGTAGCGGTGTACGGTACGAAGCCCCCGTGGTGCGCGATACCGTTGGCAATCGCGGTCATGCCAAATTCACGCACGCCGTAGTGGATGTAGTTTCCTGCATGATCCTCTTTAAGAGAGGAGGAGCCTTTCCAGATGGTCAGGTTGCTGGGGGCCAAATCCGCCGATCCGCCAAGCAGCTCTGGCAGTATAGGCCCGTAGGCGTTAAGGGTATTTTGCGAGGCCTTACGGGTGGCGATTTTGGCCGGATTGGCCTGCAGCTCGGTAATATATTTCTGGGTTGTTGCCTCCCACTCCTTCGGCAGTCCACCGCTCATCCGGCGAGAAAACTCTGCCGCCAGTTCCGGGTAGGCTTGTTGGTAAGCTGCGAATTTCTCCTTCCAGCCCTGTTGCGCTTTTTCGCCTTTCTCGCGTGCGTCCCACGCCCGGTAAATCTCTTTGGGGATCTCAAAAGCAGGATGATGCCACCCCAGCTTCTGCCGGGTCAGCGCCACCTCTTCTTCGCCCAACGCAGCGCCGTGCGCTTCCTCTTTCCCGGCTTTATTAGGTGAGCCAAAACCAATTACCGTGCGGCAGATAATCAGCGACGGTTTATCGGTAACAGCCTGCGCTTCCTGAATGGCTTTTTTCACCGCCTCAGGGTCATGACCGTCAATCTCGTGCACCACATGCCAGTGATAAGCCTCAAAGCGTTTTGCAGTATCGTCGGTAAACCAGCCGTCGGTTTCGCCATCAATCGAGATGCCGTTGTGATCGTAGAAGCCGATGAGTTTGCCAAGCCCCAACGTGCCCGCCAGCGAACAAGCCTCGTGTGAAATACCCTCCATCAGACAGCCGTCGCCCATAAAGACCCAGGTAAAGTGGTCAACAATCTCATGGTCTGGCTGGTTAAACTGCGCTGCCAGCGTTCGCTCGGCAATGGCCATGCCGACGGCGTTGGCTAACCCCTGGCCCAGCGGTCCGGTGGTGGTTTCCACGCCCGGTGTGTAGCCAATTTCCGGGTGACCTGGCGTTTTCGAATGGAGCTGACGGAAGTTCTTTAATTCTTCGATCGGCAGGTCGTAACCGGAAAGATGCAACAGGCTGTAAAGCAGCATTGAGGCGTGGCCGTTGGACAGAATAAACCGGTCACGATCGTACCAGGTGGGATCGGCCGGGTTATGGCGTAGAAAATCGTTCCACAGCACTTCGGCGATATCGGCCATCCCCATTGGTGCTCCAGGGTGGCCGGAGTTTGCTTTTTGGACGGCATCCATACTTAGCGCACGAATGGCATTGGCAAGCTCTTTACGGGTCATAGGAAATACTCCTTGAAAAGTAAAGTGTTAGATGCGTGTTGTGATTCACACTTTTGGGAAAATTGCGGCCGTTGTCAGCAAAAAGCATAGCAGACAAGCATGGTATTGCTGGATTAAGCAGGTAACATGGCTGTTATAAATTGATAACAAATTCTTTCTTTGAATGGTGAGAGTTTGGGGACCTTCAAAGTTTGTGCCGTTGACTGAGGTGATAATGTGCGGCTCAGTAGAATGGTTACCCGCGCCACTTTTTTGATAGATACGTGAAAGGAACAACAAGATGGATGACCAGTTAAAACAAAGCGCCCTCGATTTCCACGAATTTCCGGTACCCGGTAAAATCCAGGTTTCTCCAACCAAGCCTCTGGCAACGCAGCGCGACCTGGCGCTGGCCTATTCGCCGGGCGTGGCTGCACCGTGTCTTGAAATTGAAAAGGACCCGCTGGCAGCCTACAAATACACCGCGCGCGGCAACCTGGTTGCGGTTATTTCCAACGGCACAGCGGTGCTGGGTCTCGGCAACATTGGCGCGTTGGCCGGCAAACCGGTGATGGAAGGTAAAGGCGTTCTGTTTAAGAAATTCGCCGGGATCGACGTGTTCGACATTGAAGTCGATGAACTCGATCCGGATAAATTTATCAATGTGGTTGCGGCCCTGGAACCCACGTTTGGCGGTATCAACCTCGAAGATATCAAAGCGCCGGAGTGCTTCTACATTGAGCAAAAACTGCGCGAACGCATGAATATTCCGGTCTTCCACGATGACCAGCACGGTACGGCAATCATCAGTACTGCCGCAATTCTGAACGGTCTGCGGGTGGTTGAGAAAAATATCTCTGACGTGCGCATGGTGGTGTCTGGTGCAGGTGCGGCGGCGATTGCCTGTATGAACCTGCTGGTAGCGCTGGGTATGCAGAAACACAATATTGTGGTCTGTGACTCCAAAGGCGTGATTTACAAAGACCGCGAACCGAACATGGCGGAAACCAAAGCGGCTTACGCGGTGGTGGATGATGGTAAGCGCACGCTGGATGATGTTATTGACGGCGCAGATATTTTCCTCGGCTGCTCGGGCCCGAAAGTGCTGACGCAGGAAATGGTTAAGAAGATGGCGCGTGCGCCAATGATTCTGGCACTCGCCAACCCGGAGCCGGAAATCCTGCCGCCGCTGGCAAAAGAGGTGCGTTCCGACGCCATCATCTGTACCGGTCGTTCAGACTACCCGAACCAGGTTAACAACGTCCTGTGCTTCCCGTTCATCTTCCGCGGTGCGCTGGACGTTGGTGCCACGGCCATCAACGAAGAGATGAAACTGGCGGCGGTGCACGCCATTGCTGAGCTGGCGCATGCCGAGCAGAGTGAAGTGGTGGCCTCTGCTTATGGCGATCAGGACCTGAGCTTCGGCCCGGAATACATCATTCCGAAACCGTTCGACCCGCGTCTGATCGTCAAAATCGCCCCTGCTGTAGCGAAAGCGGCGATGGACTCCGGCGTGGCAACGCGTCCGATTGCCGACTTTGACGCTTACATCGATAAGCTGACCGAGTTCGTCTACAAAACCAACCTGTTCATGAAGCCGATTTTCTCCCTGGCACGCAAAGCGCCAAAGCGCGTGGTGCTGACCGAAGGGGAAGAAGCGCGCGTACTGCACGCTACCCAGGAGCTGATCACGTTAGGGCTGGCAAAACCGATCCTGATCGGGCGTCCGAGCGTTATTGAAATGCGTATCCAGAAGCTGGGTCTGCAGATCAAAGCGGGTGTCGATTTTGAAATCGTCAACAATGAGTCCGATCCGCGCTTTAAAGAGTACTGGAGCGAGTACTACCAGATTATGAAGCGTCGTGGGATTACCCAGGAGCAGGCGCAGCGTGCGGTGATTGCCAACACCACGGTGATCGGCGCAATCATGGTACAGCGCGGCGAAGCGGATGCGATGATCTGCGGTACGATTGGCGACTACCATGAGCACTTCAGCGTGGTAAAAGAGGTGTTTGGTCATCGCGACGGCGTGCATACTGCCGGAGCGATGAACGCCTTGCTGCTGCCAAGCGGTAACACCTTTATCGCCGATACTTACGTTAACGACGATCCTACGCCTGAGCAACTGGCGGAAATCGCTGTGATGGCGGCAGAGACCGTGCGCCGCTTTGGTATTGAACCGAAGGTGGCGTTGTTGTCGCACTCCAACTTTGGTTCCTCTAACTGCCCGTCGGCCAGCAAAATGCGCGACGCGCTGGAGCTGATTAAGGCGCGTGCGCCAGAGTTGATGATTGACGGCGAAATGCACGGCGATGCCGCGCTGGTGGAAAGCATCCGTAATGACCGCATGCCGGACAGTCCATTGAAAGGCTCAGCGAATATTCTGGTGATGCCAAATATGGAAGCGGCCCGTATTAGTTACAACTTACTACGCGTTTCCAGTTCTGAAGGCGTAACGGTTGGCCCGGTGCTGATGGGGGTTGCGAAACCTGTTCACGTATTAACGCCGATCGCCTCTGTTCGTCGTATCGTTAATATGGTGGCGCTGGCGGTTGTAGAAGCCCAAACGCAGCCGCTGTAATTTCACTTTAATTTATTTCCGGCGCGGGTTTCTCCCGCGCCTTTTTATTTTCCCTTTCTTAGTGATCTACTTCACCTTTTAAACCTGGTTGCCGAATTTTGTTATTTACTCTGACAAAAAATTGCCACGATAAGGGCAGTTTTAGCGGAGGCGGTGAGCAATGGAAAAAGAACGCATTATTCAGGAATTTGTGCCGGGGAAACAGGTCACGCTGGCGCATCTCATTGCGCACCCCGGCGAGGAATTAGCGAAAAAGATCGGCGTTCCCGAAGCGGGCGCTATCGGCATCATGACGCTGACGCCAGGCGAAACCGCGATGATTGCCGGTGACTTAGCCATGAAGGCGGCGGATGTACATATCGGTTTTCTCGATAGATTCAGCGGCGCACTGGTGATCTACGGTTCGGTAGGCGCAGTAGAAGAAGCGTTATTACAGACGGTAAGCGGTCTGGGTCGATTATTAAATTTCACTTTGTGCAACCTGACAAAAAGTTAATCAGAGGCGGCGATGAAACGTATTGCATTTGTCGGTACGGTGGGGGCGGGGAAAACCACGCTCTTTAATGCGCTACAGGGGAATTATTCCCTCGCCAGAAAAACACAGGCCGTGGAGTTTAATGAAAATGGCGATATCGATACGCCAGGGGAATATTTTAGCCATCCGCGCTGGTATCACGCCTTAATTACTACGCTGCAGGATGTCGATACGTTGATTTATATACACGCGGCAAATGATAAAGAAAGTCGCTTACCTGCCGGGCTGTTGGATATCGGCGCCAGTAAACGACAAATCGCCGTTATCAGCAAAACGGACATGCCGGATGCCGACGTCGCCGCAACGCGACAACTACTTCGCGGGATGGGGTTTCAGGAGCCGATTTTTGAGCTCAATAGCCATGACCCGCGCAGCGTGCAGCACCTGGTGGATTATCTGACTGAGCTCAGCCAAAAGGAGGAAAGGGCAGGTGAAAAAACTCATCACAGCTAACGATATTCGTGCGGCCCACGCACGCGGTGAACAGGACGTATCGGTTGTTCTGCGCGCCAGCATCATCACCCCGGAGGCGCGCGAAGTTGCGGCGCTGCTGGGCGTCACTATCACGGAATGCGATGAATCCGCACCGGCAGCCGTATCAACGTCTACGGCAGCACCTGCGGCGGCGGATGACGGCAAAACGGAAAGCCAGCGCATTCGCGAAACCATCATTGCGCAGTTACCGGAAGGGCAGTTTACCGAAAGCCTGGTCGCCCAACTGATGGACAAAGTTATGAAGGAGAAGCAGTCGCTGGAACAGGGCGGAATGCAGCCGAGCTTTAACTCGGTAACCGGCAAAGGCGGCGTCAAAGTCATCGACGGCAGCAGCGTGAAGTTTGGTCGTTTTGACGGCGCGCAGCCGCACTGCGTGGGCTTAACCGATCTGGTGACCGACCAGGACGGTAGCAGTATGGCCGCCGGGTTTATGCAGTGGGATAACGCCTTTTTCCCATGGACGCTGAACTACGACGAAATCGACATGATTCTGGAAGGCGAGCTGCACGTTCGCCACGAAGGCGAAACCATGATTGCAAAAGCCGGGGACGTAATGTTTATCCCGAAAGGTTCCAGCATCGAATTTGGTACGCCATCGACGGTGAAGTTTCTGTATGTGGCCTGGCCTGCGAACTGGCAGTCCTGCTAAGGCGGATGTATGAAGGATTTCATTACCGAAGCATGGCTCAGAGCGAATCATACGCTCAGCGAAGGGGCTGAAATTCATCTCCCCGCTGACGCTCGCCTGACGCCGTCTGCCCGGGAATTACTGGAAAGCCGACATCTGCGTATTAAGTTTATCGACGAGCAGGGCAGCCTGTTTATTGATGACGAAGAACAGCAGCCGCAGCCGGTGCATGGATTAACCAGCAGTGATACGCATCCACAGGCCAGCTGCGAACTGTGCCATCAACCGGTGGCGAAGAAACCGGACACCCTGACGCATCTGACGGCGGACAAGATGGTCGCCAAAAGTGACCCTCGGCTGGGATTTCGCGCCGCGCTGGACAGCACCATCGCCCTGGCCGTGTGGTTGCAGATTGAGATGGCAGAACAGTGGCAGCCGTGGCTGGCGGATATCCGCTCGCGCCTGGGCAATATTATGCGCGCTGACGCCATGGATGAGCCGCTGGCAGCACAAGCTGTCGTGGGGTTAAGTGACGAAGATTTACACCGTCTTTCGCATCAACCGCTGCGCTATCTGGATCACGACCATCTGGTGCCTGAAGCCAGCCACGGACGCGATTGCGCGCTGCTTAATTTGCTGCGTACCAAAGTCCGTGAAACGGAGACGGTGGCGGCCCAGGTGTTCATCACTCGCAGTTTTGAGGTTATGCGACCGGACATTATGCAGGCGCTCAATCGCCTTTCCAGTACGGTCTACGTGATGATGATTCTGAGCGTTGCGAAGCATCCGCTGACGGTTAACCAAATTCAACAGCGACTGGGGGAGAAGCAATGATCATTGAACGTGCTCGTCAACTCGCCCAACGCTCACCGGCACGGGTGGTGTTCCCGGATGCGCTGGATGTCCGGGTGCTGAAGGCGGCGAATTACCTGCATCAGCACGGTCTGGCACATCCCATTCTCGTCGCCAGTCCGTTTGCGCTGCGCCAGTTTGCCCTCAGCCACCGGGTGGCAATGGATGGCATTCAGGTTATCGATCCGCAAAGCAACCTGCCAATGCGCGAAGAATTTGCGCTGCGCTGGCTGGCCCGCGCGGGAGATAAAACGCCTGCAGATGCGCTGGAAAAACTCAACGATCCGCTGATGTTTGCCGCCGCAATGGTCAGCGCGGGCAAAGCAGACGTCTGTATTGCGGGCAATCTTTCATCAACAGCGAACGTGCTGCGTGCCGGATTACGCATTATCGGGCTACAGCCTGGCTGTAAAACGCTGTCGTCAATTTTCCTGATGCTGCCGCAGTACCTTGGGCCGTCATTGGGCTTTGCCGATTGCAGCGTCGTGCCGCAGCCCACCGCCGCACAGTTGGCGGATATTGCGATTGCCAGCGCACAGACATGGCAGGCGATTACCGGTGAAGAGCCGCGCGTGGCCATGCTGTCGTTTTCAAGTAATGGCAGTGCTCGTCATCCTAACGTTGCTAACGTGCAGCAGGCGACCGAGATCGTTCGTGAGCGTGCCCCGCAGCTTACCGTGGACGGAGAACTGCAATTTGATGCCGCCTTTGTTCCGGATGTCGCTGCGCAAAAAGCGCCCGCCAGCCCGTTAAAGGGCAATGCCAATGTGATGGTCTTCCCATCGCTGGAGGCAGGCAATATTGGCTACAAAATCGCTCAGCGTCTGGGAGGGTATCGCGCAGTAGGTCCGTTGATTCAGGGGCTTGCCGCACCGCTTCATGATCTCTCTCGTGGCTGTAGCGTACAGGAAATTATCGAACTGGCGTTGGTGGCAGCAGTGCCGCGCCAGACTGACATGAGTCGTGAAAACGCCTCGCACACACTGGTTGTTTAGGTCCCGTTCTGGACCCCTTAATGAGAGGAAAACACAATGGAAGCATTAGGAATGATTGAAACCCGGGGCCTGGTTGCACTGATTGAGGCTTCTGACGCAATGGTTAAAGCGGCACGCGTGAAACTGGTTGGCGTGAAGCAGATCGGTGGCGGTCTGGTCACTGCCATGGTCCGTGGCGACGTAGCGGCATGTAAAGCCGCAACGGACGCAGGTGCAGCGGCTGCACAGCGTATTGGCGAGCTGGTTTCAGTACACGTGATCCCACGTCCGCACGGCGATCTGGAAGAAGTGTTCCCGATCAGCTTTAAAGGCGACAGCAACGACATGTAAGTCGTCCATGTGACGCCACAGACTTCATTGCTGGCGTCACCCTCTCTCCTTTTCACATTACCTTCTGCGGAGGGTAGGGGGAGGTTTTACCTGAAATATGCCACGGAGGCGCGTATGAAACTGGCAATCGTTACAGGACAAATTGTTTGTACCGTACGCCATCAGGGGCTCGCGCACGACAAGTTGCTGATGGTGGAAATGATTGACGCCCAGGGAAATCCCGACGGGCAATGTGCTGTTGCTATCGACAGCATCGGGGCGGGAACCGGAGAGTGGGTGCTGCTGGTCAGCGGAAGCTCCGCCCGTCAGGCGCACCGGAATGAATCATCGCCTGTCGATCTGTGCGTGATTGGCATTGTCGATGAAGTGGTGGCAGGTGGTCAGGTGATCTTCCATAAATAAGGCAGAAAATCATGAATCAACAGGATATTGAACAGGTCGTGAAAGCGGTACTGCTGAAAATGAAAGACAGCAGCCAACCCGTCAGTGCCGTTCAAGAAATGGGCGTTTTTGCCTCCCTGGATGACGCAGTGGCGGCAGCAAAACTAGCCCAGCAGGGGCTGAAAAGCGTCGCCATGCGCCAACTGGCTATCACGGCTCTACGTGAGGCGGGCGAAAAGCACGCCAGAGAATTAGCGGAACTTGCCGTCACTGAAACCGGCATGGGACGTGTCGAAGATAAATTTGCCAAAAACGTGGCGCAGGCGCGCGGCACGCCGGGTGTGGAATGCCTGTCTCCACAGGTTCTGACCGGCGATAACGGTCTGACGCTGATTGAAAACGCGCCGTGGGGCGTGGTGGCCTCGGTAACCCCATCCACCAACCCGGCCGCGACCGTCATTAACAACGCCATCAGCCTGATTGCCGCTGGTAACAGCGTGGTTTTCGCACCGCATCCGGCGGCGAAAAAAGTCTCTCAGCGCGCTATCACTCTGCTTAACCAGGCGGTGGTTGCCGCAGGCGGTCCGGCAAACCTGTTGGTGACGGTTGCCAACCCGGATATCGAGACTGCCCAGCGTCTGTTCAAGTACCCAGGTATCGGCCTGCTGGTGGTGACCGGTGGTGAAGCCGTAGTGGACGCCGCGCGTAAGCACACCAACAAACGTCTGATTGCCGCTGGTGCGGGTAATCCGCCAGTGGTGGTTGATGAAACGGCTGACCTGGCACGCGCGGCGCAGTCGATAGTCAAAGGTGCATCGTTTGACAACAACATCATCTGCGCCGACGAAAAAGTGCTGATCGTGGTCGATAGCGTCGCTGATGAACTGATGCGTCTGATGGAAAGCCAGCATGCGGTGAAACTGACCGCGGCTCAGGCCGAACAGCTGCAGCCGGTGCTGCTGAAAAATATCGATGAGCGCGGTAAAGGCACGGTCAGTCGTGACTGGGTCGGGCGCGATGCCGGAAAAATCGCTGCGGCGATTGGTCTGAACGTACCGGAGCAAACCCGTCTGTTATTCGTCGAAACCTCAGCGACGCATCCGTTTGCCGTTACCGAACTGATGATGCCGGTGCTGCCAGTCGTACGGGTTGCCAACGTCGATGAAGCCATTGAACTGGCGGTCAAGCTGGAAGGCGGCTGCCACCATACGGCGGCGATGCACTCACGCAATATCGAAAATATGAACCGTATGGCAAACGCCATTGATACCAGCATCTTCGTTAAGAACGGACCGTGCATTGCCGGTCTTGGACTGGGCGGTGAAGGCTGGACCACGATGACCATTACCACACCAACCGGGGAAGGGGTGACCAGTGCGCGTACGTTTGTGCGTCTGCGTCGCTGTGTGTTGGTAGACGCCTTCAGAATTGTATAAGGAGTAAATGAGATGGCGCACGACGAACAACGTTGGTTGACACCCAGACTGCTAAAAGCGGCAACGCTATGTAACCAGACGCCCGCAAAGAGCGATTCACCGCTGTGGTTGGGCATTGATTTGGGAACGTGTGATGTGGTGTCGATGGTTGTGGACAGTGACGGACAGCCGGTCGCGGTTTGCCTGGACTGGGCCGATGTCGTGCGCGATGGCATCGTCTGGGATTTCTTTGGTGCGGTGACCATCGTTCGTCGCCATCTCGATACGCTCGAACAACAGCTGGGTTGCCGTTTTACCCATGCGGCAACCTCGTTTCCACCGGGAACTGACCCACGCATCTCTATTAACGTGCTGGAGTCTGCCGGGCTTGAAGTGAGCCATGTCCTCGACGAACCAACCGCGGTGGCGGATCTGTTGCAGCTTGATAACGCCGGAGTGGTGGATATTGGTGGTGGCACTACCGGGATTGCAATTGTTAAACAGGGAAAAGTGACTTACTCCGCTGATGAAGCGACCGGCGGGCACCATATCTCTCTGACGCTGGCCGGGAACCGTCGTATCCAGTTGGAGGAAGCCGAGCAGTACAAGCGCAGCAATGGCAAAGAAATCTGGCCGGTGGTGAAGCCTGTCTACGAAAAGATGGCGGAAATCGTGGCGCACCATATTGCCGGACAGAGTGTCGCTGATTTGTGGCTGGCGGGTGGCTCCTGTATGCAGCCAGGCGTTGATGAACTGTTCCGTAAGCGTTTCCCGGAACTGCAGGTGCATTTACCCCAGCACAGCCTGTTTATGACTCCGCTGGCGATTGCAAACAGCGGAAAAGAAAAAGCGGAAGGAATCTATGCAAGCTGAATTGCAGACCGCGCTCTTTCAGGCATTCGATACCCTGAATCTGCAACGCGTAAAAACGTTTAGCGTTCCCCCGGTTACGTTATGTGGACTGGGAGCGCTCAGTACCTGCGGACAGGAAGCACAAACGCGCGGACTGACGCATATGTTCGTCATGGTTGACAGCTTTCTGCATCAGGCGGGGATGACCGCCGCACTGGAGCGCAGCCTGGCGATGAAAGGTGTGGCAATGACGCTGTGGCCTTGTCCGGTAGGTGAACCGTGCATTACGGACGTCTGCGCGGCAGTCGCGCAACTGCGTGAATCAAAGTGCGACGGCGTCGTGGCTTTTGGTGGCGGTTCCGTGCTGGATGCCGCCAAGGCAGTGGCGTTGCTGGTGACCAATCCTACCCAGACGCTGGCTGACATGGACGAGCGTAGCGTGTTACGCCCGCGTCTGCCGCTGATTGCCGTACCGACTACCGCCGGAACGGGCTCAGAAACCACGAACGTCACGGTGATTATCGACGCCGCGACCGGACTCAAAAAAGTGCTGGCCCACGCAACCCTGATGCCGGATGTAGCGATCCTTGACGCCGCATTGACGGAAGGCGTGCCTGCGCACGTAACGGCGATGACCGGGATTGATGCACTGACGCACGCCGTTGAAGCGTATAGCGCACTGAACGCGACGCCGTTTACCGACAGCCTGGCGATTGGTGCGATAGCGATGATCGGTAAATCGCTGCCGAAGGCCGTCGGCTACGGTCAGGATCTGGCGGCGCGCGAAAGCATGCTGCTGGCTTCCTGTATGGCCGGGATGGCGTTTTCCAGCGCTGGGCTTGGCCTGTGCCATGCGATGGCGCACCAGCCGGGGGCGACGTTGCACATTCCACACGGACAGGCTAACGCCATGCTGCTTCCTACGGTAATGGGGTTCAACCGCATGGTGTGTCGTGAGCGCTTCAGCCATATCGGACGCGCGTTAACCAACAAGAAATCGGACGATCGTGATGCTATCAACGCGGTCAGCGAGTTGATTAGCGAAGTGGGCCAGACCAAACGACTCTCTGACGTTGGGGCAAAGCCCGAGCAGTACAGCGCATGGGCTCACGCCGCGCTGGAGGATATTTGTATTCGCAGTAACCCACGCACCGCCACGCAGGCACAGATCATCGACCTGTACGCGGCTGCCGGGTAATGCCTGTAGGCCGGATAAGGTGCTCGCACCGTCATCCGGCAATAACACGGCGTTAATGCCGGAGGCGACGTAAACGTCTTATCCGGCCTACAAATCACAAATGACAGGGAGTAGGGGCTATGGGAATTAACGAAATCATCATGTACATCATGATGTTCTTTATGCTGATTGCCGCCGTGGACAGGATCCTGTCGCAGTTCGGCGGTTCGGCACGCTTCCTCGGTAAGTTTGGTAAGAGTATTGAGGGATCGGGCGGCCAGTTTGAAGAAGGTTTTATGGCGATGGGCGCGCTGGGCCTGGCGATGGTCGGTATGACCGCGCTGGCACCGGTTCTGGCGCATGTGCTCGGGCCAGTAATTATTCCGCTGTATGAAATGTTGGGCGCGAACCCGTCGATGTTTGCCGGAACGCTGCTGGCGTGCGATATGGGCGGCTTCTTCCTGGCGAAAGAACTGGCGGGCGGCGACGTTGCGGCGTGGCTGTACTCTGGCCTGATCCTCGGGGCGATGATGGGGCCGACGCTGGTCTTCTCCATTCCGGTTGCGCTGGGGATTATTGAACCGTCTGACCGTCGTTATCTGGCGCTGGGCGTGCTGGCGGGTATTGTCACCATTCCGATTGGTTGTATTGCGGGCGGTTTGATTGCGATGTACTCCGGCGTCGAAATCAACGGACAGCCGGTGGAATTCACCTTCGCGCTAATCCTGATGAATATGATTCCCGTGCTGATCGTGGCCGTGCTGGTGGCGCTGGGACTGAAATTCATCCCGGAAAAAATGATCAACGGCTTCCAGATCTTCGCGAAATTCCTGGTGGCGCTGATCACCATCGGTCTGGCAGCAGCAGTGGTCAAATTCCTGCTCGGCTGGGAGCTAATCCCAGGTCTTGATCCTATCTTCATGGCTCCGGGCGACAAGCCGGGTGAAGTGATGCGCGCCATCGAAGTTATCGGTTCTATTTCCTGCGTACTGCTCGGTGCGTACCCAATGGTACTGCTGCTGACCCGCTGGTTTGAAAAACCGCTGATGAGCGTCGGTAATCTGTTAAAAATCAATAATATTGCGGCTGCTGGTATGGTCGCGACGCTGGCGAACAACATTCCAATGTTCGGCATGATGAAGAATATGGATACCCGCGGCAAAGTGATCAACTGCGCCTTTGCGGTCTCCGCGGCCTTTGCACTGGGTGACCACTTAGGCTTCGCCGCTGCCAATATGAACGCGATGATCTTCCCGATGATTGTCGGCAAGTTGATTGGCGGCGTGACGGCGATTGGTGTGGCTATGCTGTTAGTACCGAAAGATGAAGATGTGCCAGCAGAAGTAGAAACCAACCCGGAGGCGCAATCGTGAATACTCGCCAGCTACTGAGCGTCGGTATCGATATCGGCACCACTACCACTCAGGTGATTTTCTCGCGCCTTGAACTGGTTAACCGTGCGGCAGTGTCGCAGGTGCCGCGCTACGAATTCATCAAACGCGAAATTAGCTGGCAAAGCCCGGTGTTCTTTACCCCCGTTGATAAGCAGGGCGGGTTGAAAGAGGCCGAACTTAAGGCGCTGATCCTCGCCCAGTATCAGGCGGCGGGTATTGCGCCTGAGACTGTCGATTCCGGCGCGATCATCATCACCGGAGAAAGTGCCAAAACCCGCAATGCGCGACCGGCGGTGATGGCGCTCTCTCAGTCGCTGGGGGATTTTGTGGTGGCCAGCGCCGGTCCGCATCTGGAATCGGTGATTGCCGGTCACGGTGCGGGGGCACAAACCCTGTCCGAGCAGAAGTTGTGCCGCGTACTGAATATCGACATCGGTGGCGGTACGTCGAACTACGTTCTGTTCGATGCCGGAAAGGTCAGCGGTTCGGCTTGCCTCAACGTCGGCGGACGATTGCTGGAAACGGACGGCCAGGGGCGCGTTGTGCATGCGCATCAGCCGGGGCAGATGATTGTTGATGACGTATTTGGTCCGGGCACTGATGCCCGAACTCTCAATGCGGCGCAGCTTGTTCAGGTAGCCCGACGGATGGCGGCGCTGATTGTGGAGGTGATCGACGGCACGTTATCACCGCTGGCACAGGCGCTGATGCAAACCGGCCTGTTACCGGCGGGCATGAAACCGGAAGTGATTACGTTGTCCGGCGGGGTGGGCGAGTGCTACCGCAACCAACCAGCCGATCCGTTCTGTTTTTCCGACATTGGCCCGCTGTTAGCGACGGCTCTGCATGAACATCCGCGCCTGCGTGAGATGAACGTGCAGTTCCCGGCGCAAACCGTGCGCGCCACGGTGATTGGCGCTGGTGCGCATACGCTGTCGCTTTCGGGCAGCACTATCTGGCTGGAAGGTGTGGCGCTTCCGCTGCGCAATCTGCCGGTGGCGATTCCGGTTGATGAGGCTGATTTGGTGGCCGCCTGGCAACAGGCGCTAATGCAGCTCGATCTTGACCCGCAAACAGACGCTTACGTTCTGGCGCTGCCCGGTTCACTGCCGGTGCGCTACGCCGCGCTGTTAACGGTGATTGATGCGCTGCTGGCCTTCGTCGCGCGCTATCCGAATCCGCATCCCCTGCTGGTGGTAGCCGAGCAGGATTTTGGTAAGGCCCTGGGCATGCTGTTACGCCCACAGTTACAGCAACACCCGCTGGCAGTCATCGATGAGGTGGTTGTCCGGGCGGGGGACTATATCGACATTGGTACGCCTCTTTTTGGCGGATCGGTTGTGCCGGTGACGGTGAAATCACTCGCATTTCCTTCCTGAGGGAACGACTTATGAAACTAAAGACCACATTGTTCGGCAATGTTTATCAGTTTAAGGATGTTAAAGAGGTGCTGGCAAAAGCCAACGAACTGCGTTCGGGGGATGTGCTGGCAGGAGTGGCTGCAACCAGTTCGCAGGAACGCGTGGCGGCCAAGCAGGTACTGTCGGAAATGACGGTGGCGGATATCCGCAATAACCCGGTGATTTCCTATGAAGAGGACTGTGTAACGCGTCTGATTCAGGATGACGTCAACGAGACGGCCTATAACCGTATCAAAAACTGGAGTATCAGCGAGCTGCGCGAGTACGTGCTGAGCGATGAAACCTCCGTTGATGACATTGCGTTTACGCGCAAAGGGTTAACGTCGGAAGTGGTCGCTGCGGTAGCAAAAATCTGCTCTAACGCGGACCTGATCTACGGCGGTAAGAAAATGCCGGTGATCAAAAAGGCCAATACCACCATCGGTCTGCCGGGCACCTTCAGCTGCCGTTTGCAGCCGAACGACACCCGTGATGACGTGCAGAGTATTGCGGCACAAATCTACGAAGGGCTGTCCTTCGGGGCGGGCGATGCGGTGATTGGTGTTAACCCGGTAACGGATGACGTGGAAAACTTAAGCCGCGTACTGGATACCGTGTACGGCGTTATCGACAAATTTAACATCCCGACCCAGGGCTGCGTACTGGCACACGTGACTACCCAGATCGAAGCGATTCGTCGCGGTGCGCCGGGCGGGCTGATTTTCCAGAGTATCTGCGGTAGCGAAAAAGGCTTAAAAGAGTTTGGCGTTGAGCTGGCCATGCTGGATGAAGCGCGCGCAGTGGGCGCTGAGTTCAACCGTATCGCCGGGGAAAACTGCCTGTACTTCGAAACCGGGCAAGGGTCTGCGCTTTCCGCGGGCGCGAACTTCGGTGCCGATCAGGTGACGATGGAAGCACGTAACTACGGGCTGGCGCGCCACTACGATCCGTTCCTGGTGAACACCGTGGTGGGCTTTATCGGGCCGGAGTATCTCTACAACGACCGTCAGATTATTCGTGCCGGTCTGGAAGATCACTTTATGGGCAAGCTGAGCGGCATCTCAATGGGCTGTGACTGCTGCTACACCAACCATGCTGATGCTGACCAGAACCTTAACGAAAACCTGATGATTCTGCTCGCCACCGCTGGCTGCAACTACATCATGGGCATGCCGCTCGGTGACGACATCATGCTCAACTATCAGACCACCGCCTTCCACGACACCGCGACTGTGCGTCAGCTGCTGAACCTGCGTCCGTCGCCGGAGTTTGAACGCTGGCTGGAAACCATGGGCATTATGGCAAACGGTCGCCTGACCAAACGGGCGGGCGATCCGTCACTGTTCTTCTGATGACGCGGGGATGACACACGATGGATCAAAAACAGATTGAAGAAATTGTACGCAGCGTAATGGCGTCAATGGGTGAGTCTCAACCGCAGGCTCAAGAACCGTCAGCACCAGCAAAATGCAGCACCACGCAGTGCGACGTATCGACCGGTGAAAGCTGCGCGATGGACTTAGGCTCAGCCGAAGCCAAAGCGTGGATAGGCGTTGAGAATCCGCACCGCGCAGAGGTATTGACCGAACTGCGCCGTAGCACCGCTGCGCGTGTATGTACCGGTCGTGCTGGTCCTCGTCCGCGTACCCAGGCGTTGCTGCGCTTCCTGGCTGACCACTCGCGTTCGAAAGATACGGTATTGAAAGAAGTGCCGGAAGAGTGGGTAAAAGCCCAGGGGCTGCTGGAAGTGCGCTCGGAAATCAGCGACAAAAACCTGTATCTGACGCGCCCGGACATGGGGCGTCGTCTGAGTGCGGAAGCCATTGAAGCACTGAAATCACAGTGTGTAATGAATCCGGATGTACAGGTGATTATCTCTGATGGCTTGTCTACCGATGCCATCACTGCCAACTACGAAGAGATCCTGCCGCCGCTGTTGTCGGGCTTAAAACAGGCTGGATTGAAAGTCGGGACGCCGTTCTTTGTTCGCTATGGGCGCGTGAAAATCGAAGATCAGATCGGTGAACTGCTGGGTGCAAAAGCGGTGATCCTGCTCGTTGGTGAACGTCCGGGCCTCGGCCAGTCGGAAAGTCTTTCTTGCTACGCCGTCTATTCGCCGCGTGTGGCAACCACCGTTGAGGCTGACCGTACCTGCATCTCGAATATTCACCAGGGCGGTACGCCTCCGGTTGAAGCGGCAGCAGTAATTGTGGATTTGGCCAAGCGCATGCTGGAGCAAAAAGCATCCGGCATCAATATGACCCGTTAAGGAGGCATCATGCCAGCATTAGATTTGATTAGACCTTCAGTCACCGCGATGCGCGTGATTGCCTCGGTAAATGACGGTTTTGCCCGCGAACTTAAATTGCCGCCACATATACGTAGCCTCGGACTCATCACAGCAGACTCTGATGACGTGGCGTATATTGCCGCAGATGAAGCGACAAAACAGGCGATGGTGGAAGTGGTTTATGGCCGCTCGCTGTATGCCGGTGCGGCGCACAGTCCCTCTCCAACCTCGGGCGAAGTGCTGATTATGCTCGGTGGACCAAACCCAGCCGAAGTTCGCGCAGGTCTGGACGCGATGGTGGCCAATATTGAAAGCGGGGCGGCATTCCAGTGGGCGAATGACGCAGAAGATACCGCCTTCCTGGCGCATGTGGTTTCGCGCACCGGTTCGTATCTTTCCGCGACCGCAGGATGCCGACTGGGCGATCCGATGGCGTATCTGGTAGCACCGCCGCTGGAAGCGACATTTGGTATTGATGCCGCGCTGAAATCTGCCGATGTGCAACTGGTGACCTATGTACCACCGCCGTCAGAAACCAACTATTCAGCAGCGTTTTTGACCGGTAGCCAGGCCGCTTGTAAAGCCGCATGTAACGCCTTTGCCGATGCCGTTCTGGATATTGCCCGTAATCCAATCCAGCGCGCGTAAGAGAGGTAGTGATGATCAATGCACTGGGATTACTGGAAGTGGATGGCATGGTGGCTGCCGTAGACGCGGCGGATGCCATGCTGAAAGCCGCGAACGTGCGTCTGCTTAGCCACGAAGTGCTCGATCCTGGTCGGCTGACGCTGGTGGTGGAAGGCGATCTGGCGGCATGCCGCGCAGCGCTGGATGCTGGCAGTGCAGCCGCAGCGCGTACGGGCCGTGTTATCAGCCGTAAGGAAATAGGCCGGCCGGACGATGACACCCAGTGGCTGATCGGCGGTTTTAAACGCCAGCCGAAGAAACCTGAACAGAAGCCAGAAGCGAAAACAGAAGTGAAACCAGAGAAGACACAAGACGCCCCAGTGACGTCTGAATCCTCTGCCCAACTTTTGACGCTGTTAGCATCGGTCCGTCAAGGAATGACGGCAGGGGAAGTGGCCGCCCACTTTGGCTGGTCACTTGATGAAGCCAGAAAAGCGCTGGAACAGCTCTTTTCTGACGGAGCGTTGCGTAAACGCAGTAGTCGCTATCGCTTAAAAAATTAACCTGTCGGAGGGCCGGGGGCTTCGTTGAAGCTTCCGGCTTAAAAGATCATGAAAAAGAAACGTACTGCAAACCTGCACCATCTTTATCATGAAGCATTACCCGAAGACGTTAAACTGACGCCGAAAGTGGAGGTGGACAACGTTCACCAGCGGCGAACAACGGATGTGTATGAGCATGCTCTGACGATAACTGCCTGGCAGCAGATCTACGACCAGCTGCATCCGGGAAAATTTCATGGCGAGTTCACGGAAATCCTGCTCGACGATATTCAGGTGTTCCGTGAATACACCGGACTGGCGCTGCGTCAGTCGTGCCTTGTCTGGCCAAACTCATTTTGGTTTGGCATTCCGGCCACGCGCGGCGAGCAGGGATTTATTGGTACCCAGTGTTTGGGGAGCGCTGAAATTGCCACCCGCCCAGGCGGGACGGAGTTTGAACTGAGTACACCGGATGACTACACCATTTTGGGTGTCGTCATTTCGGAAGAGGCCATTGCCCGTCAGGCCAACTTCCTGCATAACCCGGAAAGGGTGTTGCATATGCTGCGTAACCAGTCGGCGCTGGAAGTTAAAGAACAACACAAAGCCGCGCTATGGGGCTTTGTGCAGCAGGCGCTGGCGACGTTTAGTGAAAACCCGGAAAACCTCCATCAACCTGCGGTACGTAAGGTCTTGAGCGATAACCTGCTGCTGGCGATGGGCACCATGCTGGAAGAAGCGCAGCCGATTATGACTGCGGAGAGCATCAGCCATCAAAGCTATCGTCGCTTGCTGTCGCGTGCGCGCGAATATGTGCTGGAGAATATGTCAGAGCCGCTGACCGTGCTCGACTTATGCAATCAACTGCACGTTAGCCGCCGAACGTTGCAAAACGCCTTTCACGCGATCCTCGGTATTGGCCCGAATGCCTGGTTGAAACGTATTCGCCTGAACGCCGTGCGCCGTGAGTTGATAAGCCCGTGGTCGCAGAGTGCGACGGTGAAAGACGCCGCCATGCAGTGGGGATTCTGGCATTTAGGGCAGTTTGCTACCGACTACCAGCAGCTGTTTGCGGAGAAACCGTCGTTGACGCTGCATCAGCGTATGCGCCAGTGGGCATGATGAGATTATTGTGCCGGATGCGACGCTAACGCGTCTTATCCGGCCTACGGGTTTGCCGTTGTTGTAGGCCTGATAAGCGTAGCGCTATCAGGTAATTACACCCAGTCGCGGACCTGAATAAACTCGCTAAGGGCAGCTTCCGGGCTGTTCGCTTCCGGCTGCCAGTCATACTCCCAGCGTACCAGCGGCGGCATCGACATCAGAATCGATTCCGTGCGCCCGCCGGTTTGCAAACCGAACAACGTGCCGCGATCCCACACCAGATTAAATTCCACATAGCGCCCACGACGATAAAGCTGGAAATTACGCTCGCGCTCGCCCCAGCTCATCATTTTGCGGCGTTCGACGATGGGCAGATACGCCTCGGTGTAACCTTGACCTACTGCCTGCATAAAAGCGAAGCAGTGGTCGAAATCAGGGGTATTCAAATCATCGAAAAACAGCCCGCCAATGCCGCGCTGCTCGTTGCGGTGCTTGAGGAAGAAGTAGTCATCGCACCACTTTTTGTAACGTGGATAAACGTCATCGCCAAACGGCTGGCACAGATCCCGCGCCGTGCGATGCCAGTGAACCGCATCCTCATCAAAGCCGTAGTAGGGCGTTAAGTCAAAGCCGCCGCCAAACCACCACACGGGATCGGCCCCCGGTTTTTCCGCGATAAAAAACCGTACGTTGGCATGGCTGGTTGGAATGTAGGGATTCTGCGGGTGCACCACCAGCGAGACGCCCATCGCTTCAAAGCTGCGCCCGGCAAGCTCCGGGCGATGCGCGGTAGCCGAGGCCGGCATTGCATCACCGTGGACGTGGGAGAAGTTGACGCCTGCTTGCTCGAAAATACCGCCGTTACGCAACACCCGACTGCGCCCGCCGCCGCCCGCTTCGCGCTGCCAGTTATCTTCAACAAACTCGCTGCCGTCTACGGCGGATAACTGCTGACAAATTTCATCCTGCAGGCTGAGCAGGAACTGTTTTACGCGCTGTGCATCGGGCTTCATGGTTAACGTTTCTTCGAGTGGGCTTTCTGGTTATCAAACCAGTGGAAATAGCTGATGATGCCATTGGCGATAGCGGTGGCGATTTTCTGACGAAACGCCGCCGTACCCAGCAATCGTTCTTCTTCCGGGTTGGTGATGAACGAGGTTTCGACCAGGACCGACGGAATCGAAGGTGATTTTAGCACCACGAAGGCGGCCTGTTCCGTGCTGCGACTGTGCAGACGGTGTACCGGCTTGATCTTCTTAAGAATATGCGAGCCTAACGTCAGGCTGTTTTTTATGGTGTCAGTTTGCACCAGATCGAACAGCACCTGCTGCAACAAATGATCTTTGTCAGTGGCCTTCTTTCCGGCGACTTCATCGGCCCGGTTTTCACGATCGGACAGATATTTCGCCATGGCGCTACTGGCGCCGCGATTGGATAAGGCAAAGACCGAAGCACCCGCAGCGCTCGGATTGGTAAAACCGTCGGCGTGTATCGACATGAACAGATCGGCACCATGTTTGTGGGCGATCTCGACGCGATCGTAGAGCGGAATAAACGTATCGCCGGAGCGGGTCAGGCGTGCATCAATCCCTTGGTTGCGTAGGATCGAGCGCACGTTTTTGGCAATAGCTAACACAACGTGCTTTTCTTTCGAGCCGTTGCGACCAATTGCGCCGGTATCAATCCCTCCGTGCCCCGGATCAAGGACAACAACGCGCTTAGCACCGGATTTTTTCGCTTTCGGTTTGCTGTGTCCATTGCTGGTCTTTAGCGCTTCTTCTTTAGCGATGGCTTGTGACATGCCTGACAGCGTCAGGGCGGCCAGCCCGGCTTTCAGCACCTGGCGGCGCGATGTGAGTGTTTTTAGTGGTTTAAAAGTGCTCATACGGCCTGAGTTGTAAAAAAAAGGTTCTAAACGTTATATCGTATCGCGTAGTCCGTTGCGACGGATCGAGATAAGAATTGTTTTACTTTTCATTTCAATACGTGACAATTCCGTATTATGCCATTTTTTCCGCCGCTTCGCGTCAGATATTGGCTAAATCAGCCGTTCGCGCCATAATCGCTTTTTAACGTCCTGAAAAGGTACCCAATACCATGGAAATACGCGTTTTTCGCCAGGAAGATTTCGAAGAGGTGATTACCCTCTGGGAGCGTTGTGATTTGCTGCGTCCATGGAACGACCCCGAAATGGACATCGAACGTAAAGTCAATCATGACGTCAGCTTGTTCCTCGTTGCTGAAGTGAACGGCGAGGTGGTCGGCACGGTGATGGGCGGATACGACGGGCATCGCGGTTCCGCCTATTACCTGGGCGTGCATCCTGAGTTTCGCGGACGCGGTATTGCCAATGCGCTGCTCAACCGGCTGGAGAAAAAGCTCATTGCCCGCGGTTGTCCGAAGATTCAAATCATGGTGCGTGACGATAACGACGTCGTACAGGGCATGTATGAACGTCTGGGCTATGAACATGCGGATGTACTCAATCTGGGCAAGCGTTTGATCGAAGATGAAGAGTACTGAGTTTCATCCGGCCGACTATGATGGTCATGGGCGTCTGCGCCTGCCTTTTCTCTTCTGGTGCGTACTGCTGTTGCAGGCACGCACCTGGGTTTTGTTTGTGATTGCCGGTTCTTCCCGTGAGCAGGGCAACACCTTGCTGAATCTGTTTTATCCCGATCATGACGCATTCTGGCTGGGGTTGCTTCCCGGCGTTCCCGCCGTGTTGGCGTTTTTACTCAGCGGGCGACGCTTTGCGTTTCCGGTGATCTGGCGCTGGCTGCGTGGATTATTGATTCTCGCTCAACTAGTGCTGCTGTGCTGGCAGCCGGTGATGTGGCTGGCAGGCGATCCGCTCAATGGCGTCGGGCTGGCGCTGCTGGTGGCGGATATTGTCGCGCTGATCTGGCTGTTAACCAATCAACGTCTGCGCGCCTGTTTTTCCCTTGAGAAAGAATAACGGCACTTTTTGGGGAAACCGGACTCCAAGCAACGTTGATAAATAAGGAAGGAAGTGAAATGAAATCACTGCGTTTGACTTTATGCGCGATGCCGCTGCTACTGGCCGGGTGTTCAACGTTGTCCTCGGTGAACTGGTCTGCCGCCAATCCGTGGAACTGGTTTGGTTCTTCAACGCAGGTCACAGAGCAGGGCGTCGGAGCGTTAACGGGCGCTACGCCGCTGGATGAAAAAGCTATTGCTGATGCGCTGGACGGTGATTACCGCCTGCGTAGCGGAATGAAGACCGATAACGGTAATGTGGTGCGCTTCTATGAAGCGATGAAAGACGACAAGCTGGCGATAGTCATCAACGGCAGCCAGGGAACCATCAGTCGTATTGATATATTAGATCACGATATTTCGTCAGCCGCGGGTGTCGAAATCGGTACACCGTTTAGCGACCTTTACACTAAAGCTTTCGGTAATTGCCAAAAAGCAACCGGCGATGACAGCGCGGGCGTTGAGTGTAAAGCTGAGGGAAGTCAACATATTAGCTATATTTTTTCCGGTGAATGGAGCGGGCCTGAGGATATAATGCCGTCTGACGACACGCTGAAAGCGTGGAAAGTAAGCAAAATTATCTGGCGGCGTTAATTTGCGTCTGAACAAATCGGCTTGTTAAAAAAACAGGTAGAATAGCGCCCATCAATGCCACGATGTCGTGGCATCTTTTTTTCAGGAGGAACAATGTCTCAGGTTCAGAGTGGCATTTTGCCAGAACATTGCCGTGCGGCGATTTGGATTGAAGCCAATGTTAAAGGCGACGTTGATGCCCTGCGTGCGGCCAGCAAAACCTTCGCCGATAAGCTGGCGACCTTTGAAGCTAAGTTCCCGGATGCGCATCTGGGCGCGGTTGTCGCTTTTGGCAACAACACCTGGCGTGCATTGAGCGGCGGCGTCGGTGCTGAAGAGTTAAAAGACTTTATCCCTTACGGTAAAGGTCTGGCACCAGCAACCCAATATGACGTGTTGATCCATATTCTCTCTTTGCGTCATGACGTGAATTTCTCCGTTGCGCAGGCGGCAATGGAAGCATTTGGCGACTGTATTGAAGTCAAAGAAGAAATCCACGGTTTCCGTTGGGTCGAAGAGCGCGATCTCAGCGGCTTTGTTGACGGTACGGAAAATCCGGCAGGCGAAGAAACGCGCCGTGAAGTTGCCGTTATCAAAGATGGCGTGGATGCCGGTGGCAGCTATGTGTTTGTACAGCGTTGGGAACATAACCTGAAGCAGCTTAATCGCATGAGCATCCATGACCAGGAAATGATGATTGGTCGCACCAAGGAAGCCAACGAAGAGATCGACGGTGATGACCGTCCGGTCACCTCTCACCTGAGCCGTGTTGACCTCAAAGAAGACGGTAAAGGGCTGAAAATTGTGCGCCAGAGCCTGCCATACGGTACTGCCAGCGGCACGCATGGTCTCTATTTCTGCGCCTACTGCGCTCGTCTGCACAACATTGAACAACAATTGCTGAGCATGTTTGGTGACACTGACGGTAAGCGTGATGCGATGCTGCGCTTCACCAAACCGGTAACCGGCGGCTATTACTTTGCACCGTCGCTGGACCGTTTAATGGCGCTGTAATGTTGAGCTGATCCTGTTATCGGCCACGAAATAGACATCCCCGCATCGTCGGGGATTTTTTTTACCTGAGATTAACCTGATTTAGTGAGCTATTCCTCAGCACTAATTTGTTATTGCTGTATCTTCTGCGTGAATGAAGCGAAGGCTTCATATTCAAAAGGAGAATATTGAAATGGGAAAACTCACGGGCAAAACAGCATTGATTACGGGCGCATCTCAGGGTATTGGCGAGGGTATCGCCAGAACGTTTGCCCGCCATGGCGCGAACTTAATCCTGCTGGATATCTCCGATGAGATTGAAAAACTGGCGGATGAGTTGGCTGGGCGTGGGCACCGTTGCACAGCCGTTCACGCTGACGTCAGAGATTTTGCGTCGGTCAAGGAAGCGGTGACGCGCGCGAAGCAGATTGAAGGCAAAATCGATATTCTGGTGAACAATGCCGGCGTATGCCGCCTCGGCAACTTCCTTGATATGAGCGATGAAGATCGCGATTTTCACATTGATATCAACATTAAAGGCGTCTGGAACGTGACGAAAGCCGTTCTGCCGGAGATGATTGCGCGCAAAGATGGGCGCATCGTGATGATGTCATCGGTGACCGGCGATATGGTTGCTGACCCGGGCGAAACGGCCTACGCGCTGTCGAAAGCCGCGATCATCGGTTTGACCAAATCCCTGGCGGTAGAATATGCGCAGTCCGGCATTCGCGTGAATGCCATTTGCCCTGGCTACGTTCGTACGCCGATGGCGGAAAGCATTGCGCGTCAGTCTAACCCGGAAGATCCTGAATCCGTTTTAGTCGAAATGGCGAAAGCGATCCCAATGCGTCGTCTGGCCTGCCCGCTTGAGGTCGGCGAACTGGCGGCGTTCCTGGCATCGGATGAGTCCAGTTATTTAACTGGCACGCAAAACGTGATTGATGGCGGCAGCACTTTGCCTGAAAGCGTAAGCGTCGGCGTCTGATTGATGCCAGTCTCCTCCCCATGTGCTGGGGAGGAGGTACCCCTTATTCTCTTTTCAACTTTCAAATCATCAAACGGTATATAAAACCGTTACTCCTTTAGCACTGGTTATAAATATGATGACCATAAGAAAGTCATTTAATTTATAAGGGTGCGCAATGGCCGTTAACTTACTGAAAAAAAGAACACTGACGCTGGCAGCCATGCTGTTGCTGGTGGGGCAGGCGCAGGCAACGGAACTGCTGAACAGTTCATACGATGTTTCCCGCGAGCTGTTTGCCGCCCTTAATCCGCCGTTTGAACAGCAATGGGCGAAGGATAACGGCGGCGACAAACTGACGATTAAACAATCTCATGCCGGGTCATCAAAACAGGCGTTGGCGATTTTGCAGGGGCTGAAAGCTGACGTCGTGACCTATAACCAGGTGACCGACGTGCAGATCCTGCATGACAAAGGCAAGTTGATCCCTGCCGACTGGCAAAGCCGCCTGCCGAATAACAGTTCGCCATTCTATTCCACCATGGCGTTTTTGGTGCGTAAGGGCAACCCGAAGAATATCCACGAATGGAACGATCTGGTTCGCCCGGACGTGAAGCTGATTTTCCCGAACCCGAAAACCTCCGGTAACGCACGCTATACCTATCTGGCAGCGTGGGGCGCGGCAGATAAAGCGGACGGTGGGGATAAAGCTAAAACCGAACAGTTCATGACCCAGTTTCTGAAAAACGTGGAAGTATTTGATACCGGCGGTCGTGGTGCAACTACCACCTTCGTGGAGCGCGGTCTGGGCGACGTACTGATTACCTTTGAATCGGAAGTGAACAATATCCGTAAACAGTATGAAGACCAGGGCTTCGAAGTGGTGGTGCCGAAGGTCAACATTCTGGCGGAGTTCCCGGTGGCCTGGGTAGATAAAAATGTGCAGGCCAACGGTACTGAAAAAGCGGCGAAAGCCTACCTGAACTGGCTGTACAGCCCGCAGGCGCAAACCATCATTACCGATTTCTACTACCGCGTGAATAACCCACAGGTAATGGACAAGCTGAAAGATAAATTCCCGCAGACCGAATTGTTCCGTGTGGAAGATAAGTTTGGCTCGTGGCCTGAAGTGATGAAAACACACTTTGTCAGCGGCGGTGAGCTGGACAAACTGCTGGCGGCGGGGCGTAAGTAAATGTTTGCTGTTTCTTCCCGACGCGTGCTGCCCGGCTTCACTTTGAGCCTGGGCACCAGCTTACTGTTTGTCTGCCTGATATTGCTGCTGCCGCTGAGCGCGCTGGTGATGCAACTGGCGCAAATGAGCTGGGCGCAATACTGGGATGTGATTACCAATCCGCAGGTGGTGACGGCTTATAAAGTGACGCTGCTGTCGGCGTTTGTGGCGTCGATTTTTAACGGCGTGTTCGGTTTGCTGATGGCGTGGATATTAACCCGCTATCGCTTTCCGGGCCGTACGCTGTTGGATGCGCTGATGGACCTGCCGTTTGCACTGCCTACGGCGGTGGCAGGTCTGACGCTGGCGTCACTGTTTTCGGTTAATGGCTTCTACGGCGAGTGGCTGGCGAAGCTGGATATCAAGGTGACCTACACCTGGCTCGGTATCGCGGTAGCGATGGCCTTTACCAGCATTCCGTTTGTGGTGCGTACTGTGCAACCAGTACTGGAAGAGTTAGGCCCGGAATATGAAGAAGCAGCTGAAACACTCGGTGCTACGCGCTGGCAAAGTTTCCGTAAAGTAGTGCTGCCGGAGCTGTCTCCCGCGCTGGTGGCTGGCGTTGCGCTGTCGTTTACCCGCAGCCTCGGTGAGTTTGGCGCGGTTATTTTTATCGCCGGAAACATCGCATGGAAGACGGAAGTGACCTCGCTGATGATTTTTGTTCGCTTGCAGGAGTTTGACTACCCGGCCGCCAGCGCGATTGCTTCTGTGATCCTCGGGGCTTCGTTGTTGCTGCTGTTTTCAATTAACACTCTGCAAAGTCGCTTTGGTCGACGTGTGGTAGGTCACTGATGGCAGACATTACCCAATTGAAACGCTATGGCGCACCCCGCATCAACTGGGGGAAATGGTTCCTGATCGGCACGGGCATGCTGGTCTCCGCGTTTATTTTGCTGGTGCCGATGATTTACATCTTCGTGCAGGCGTTCAGCAAGGGATTAATGCCGGTATTACAGAATCTGGCGGACCCGGACATGCTGCATGCCATCTGGCTGACGGTGCTGATTGCGCTGATTGCGGTGCCGGTGAACCTGGTGTTTGGCGTGTTGCTGGCCTGGCTGGTGACCCGCTTTAACTTCCCCGGACGCCAACTGCTGCTGACGTTGCTGGATATTCCATTTGCTGTCTCGCCGGTGGTTGCCGGCCTGGTCTATCTGCTGTTTTACGGTTCTAACGGCCCGCTTGGCGGATGGCTGGATGAGCATAACCTGCAAATTATGTTTGCCTGGCCGGGGATGGTGCTGGTGACAGTGTTCGTGACCTGTCCGTTTGTGGTGCGTGAGCTGGTGCCGGTGATGTTAAGCCAGGGTAGCAATGAAGATGAAGCGGCTGTGCTGCTTGGCGCGTCCGGCTGGCAGATGTTCCGCCGCGTGACGCTGCCGAATATCCGTTGGGCATTGCTGTACGGTGTGGTGTTGACCAACGCCCGTGCGATTGGTGAGTTTGGCGCGGTGTCAGTGGTTTCCGGCTCGATTCGCGGCGAAACCTTATCGCTGCCGCTACAGATTGAATTACTGGAGCAGGACTACAATACGGTCGGCTCCTTTACCGCCGCGGCGCTATTAACGCTGATGGCGATTATTACCCTGTTTTTGAAGAGCATGTTGCAATGGCGTCTGGAGAACCAGGAGAAACGCGCGCAGCAGGAGGAAAATCATGAGCATTGAGATTGCCAATATTAAGAAGTCTTTTGGTCGCACCCAGGTGCTGAACGATATCTCGCTGGATATTCCTTCAGGTCAGATGGTTGCGCTGCTGGGGCCGTCTGGCTCGGGCAAAACTACGCTGCTGCGCATTATTGCCGGGCTGGAGCATCAGTCCAGCGGGCATATCCGTTTTCACGGTACCGACGTTAGCCGATTGCACGCCCGCGACCGTAAGGTGGGGTTCGTGTTCCAGCACTATGCGCTGTTTCGTCATATGACCGTTTTCGACAATATCGCGTTTGGTCTGACGGTCCTGCCACGGCGTGAGCGCCCGAATGCGGCGGCCATTAAAGCAAAAGTCACCAAACTGCTGGAAATGGTTCAACTGGCTCATCTGGCGGACCGTTTCCCGGCACAGCTCTCCGGCGGGCAAAAACAGCGCGTGGCGTTGGCGCGTGCGCTGGCGGTAGAGCCGCAGATCCTGCTGCTCGACGAGCCGTTTGGCGCGCTTGATGCGCAGGTGCGTAAAGAGCTGCGTCGCTGGCTGCGTCAGCTGCATGAAGAGCTGAAGTTTACCAGCGTGTTTGTGACCCACGACCAGGAAGAAGCGACGGAAGTCGCAGACCGCGTGGTGGTGATGAGTCAGGGTCATATCGAGCAGGCTGATGCGCCGGATCAGGTCTGGCGCGAACCGGCTACCCGTTTTGTGCTGGAGTTTATGGGCGAGGTTAACCGCTTGCAGGGAACGATTCGCGGTGGGCAATTCCACGTGGGCGCACACCGCTGGCCGCTGGGTTATACGCCTGGTTATCAGGGACCGGTGGATCTGTTCCTGCGTCCGTGGGAAGTGGACGTGAGCCGTCGTACCAGCCTGGATTCGCCGTTGCCGGTACAGGTGCTGGAAGCCAGCCCGAAAGGACACTACACCCAATTAGTTGTGCAACCGTTGGGGTGGTATAACGAACCGCTGACGGTCATCATGCAGGGCGATGATACCCCGAACCGCGGCGAACGGCTGTTTGTCGGGCTGCAAAATGCGCGCCTGTATAACGGAGACCAGCGGATTGAAACGCGTGAAGAGGAACTTGCCCTGGCGCAAAGTGCCTGATAGGTTAATTCGTATAGTTATCATCCGGTGGCGCTGTTCTTATCGGGCTTATCAGGTGCAGCATGACCTGTAGGCCGGGTAAGCGCAGCGCCACCCGGCATTTTATTGAGCTGAAAACGTGAACACATTAGAACAAACAATTGGCAATACGCCTCTGGTGAAATTACAACGTCTGGCGCCGGATAACGGCAGTGAAATTTGGGTCAAGCTGGAAGGCAATAATCCCGCAGGTTCGGTGAAAGACCGCGCCGCGTTGTCGATGATCGTCGAAGCGGAAAAGCGCGGAGAAATTAAGCCAGGCGACGTGCTGATTGAGGCTACCAGCGGTAATACCGGAATCGCGCTGGCAATGATCGCCGCGCTGAAGGGCTACCGTATGAAGCTGCTGATGCCAGACAACATGAGCCAGGAGCGCCGTGCGGCGATGCGCGCCTATGGTGCCGAGCTGATTCTGGTCACCAAAGAGCAGGGGATGGAAGGCGCGCGCGATTTAGCCCTTGAAATGGCGCAGCGTGGAGAAGGCAAGCTGCTGGATCAGTTTAATAATCCGGATAACCCGTACGCGCATTACACCACCACCGGACCGGAAATCTGGCAGCAGACGTCAGGTCGTATTACCCACTTTGTCTCCAGTATGGGAACGACAGGCACCATTACCGGTGTGTCGCGTTTTCTGCGTGAGCAAGAAAAAGCGGTCACTATCGTTGGCCTGCAGCCGGAAGAGGGCAGTAGTATTCCGGGAATTCGCCGCTGGCCTGCGGAATATATGCCGGGCATTTTTAACGCCTCGCTGGTGGATGAGGTGCTGGATATTCACCAGAACGATGCAGAAAACACCATGCGTGAACTGGCCGTGCGCGAAGGGATTTTCTGTGGTGTCAGTTCTGGTGGCGCGGTAGCGGGGGCGTTACGTGTGGCGCGCGCGACACCGGGAGCGGTGGTGGTGGCGATCATCTGCGATCGCGGCGATCGCTACCTTTCAACCGGCGTGTTTGGCGAAGAGCACTTTAACCAGGGATTAGGGATTTAGTTTTCAGGCCTGATAACCATAGCACTATCAGGCAAACGTACGGCACGAGCGCCGGATGACGACGTAAAGCGTCTTATCCGGCCTGCCATAATCAATCGTTACGTTTTTCCACAAGCTTATCTAGGAATTGCCACAGCTTCTCATTCATCTGCTGATAATCCCATGCTCGCATCTCTTCAACGGAACGGATGAAGCGCTTGCCTTTAGCTTCCGTCAGTTCTTGTTCGGAGTGTTGAATAAGCCCTTCTATAGCATCAGCTGTAAACTCCATATGGCACTGAAAACCATAAACAAAATTACCGTATTGCACGATTTGTCGTGGACAGCCCTCGCTAGCAGCAAGAATGGTCGCCTGGTCGGTTAATCCTGGCATGTCGTTGTGCCAGTGGCCGACGGTAAGCGGTGAGCCGAAATGGCTGAACAACGGGTGCTGTTGACCGGCTTCGGTCAGAACGATGGGGTAGTGACCAATTTCTTTTTCCGGACTCTGGCACACCTTCGCACCCAGCGCTTCGCCGATTAACTGTGAACCCAGGCAGATCCCCACCACAATTTTACGTGCCGCAATCGCCTGGTTGATCAGATGCTGCTCGGCCTGAGAATCAAAGTACGGGCACTCTGCCAGCGTGGTTCGTGGTGACTGCGGACCGCCAAACACCACCAACATATCGAAATCATCGGCGTTCGCAGGGACCGCTTCTCCGGCATAAACGCGCGACCAGGTGATGGTATAGCCGCGTGATTCGGCCCACGGCAGATACGCGCCAGCAGATTCGAAAGACTCATGAATAACAAAATGAACTCGCACTTTTTCTCTCCTGTTAGCGTTTTAGCGCCTGATGAATATCAGCCGCCAGCTTATCAATGTCGCTGTCAGTTAAGGTTGACAGCGTAATACGCAGGCCGTGGGCAGGCGTATTGACGCCAAACACTTCGCCTTCCCGCACCAGCCAGCCGGACTTCGCCAGCGCAAAAGCGATAGCCTGGCTGTTATTTTCCAGCGGTAGCCACATATTCAGACCGTCACCAACGGGTAACTCAATGCCATGTCGCCGCAGTGCTGCCGCCAACGTTTGCTGCTGGGCGGCGTAAAACTGCTGAGTTTGCGCCAGCGTGTGTTGATAAGTCTTGTCACTCAGGCAGGCGCAGGCCAAATCCTGCAGCAGATGGCTGACCCACTGACTGCCGGAGTTGAGCCGTAAACGTAGCTTCCCTGAAGTGAGCGGATCGCTGGCCACAATGGCCAGGCGTAAATCCGGACCTAACGTTTTGGACATCGAACGGACAATCGCCCAGTGCGTGGTTTCCTTCGCAATCACCGGATACCAGTGGCAAGCAGATAGCAGCGCAAAGTGGTCGTCGACGATCACCAGCGTCTGCGGATAGCGGGCCAGGATTTCCTGCAATTGCGCCGCGCGGGATGCGTTCAGGCTGCATCCTGTGGGGTTATGCGCGCGCGGTGTCAGAATCACCGCCCGCGCACCTTTCTGTAGCGCGAGTTCCAGTTGGTCCGGCAGCATACCTTCGTGGTCAACATTGGCCGGACTGGCGGAGAAACCAGCATAACGCAGCATGTTGATGCTGCTCAAAAAGCATGGATCTTCTACGACAACGCTATCACCAGCCAGTAAATGGGCGCACAGTAGCCGTTCGATAGCATCAATGGCGCCGCTGGTGATATCAATTTCCCCTTTGCCGGGCATTGCATTTTGCATCCATTGTGATGCCCACGCCTTAAGTCCAGGTGATACAGCGGCATCGCCATACAACCGCGGACTCTTATTTATCTTTGCGAAATAACTACTCAGGTCAGGAAGACGCGAGGGCGATGGATTCCCGCCGGAAAGATCGACGAGCGGGGTATCCGGATTACCACCTTCCAGCGCAACGGGGGCCGTAATCCCCTTAATCACCGTGCCGTTGCGTCCCAGGCTCTGCGCCAACCCGGAGATGACCAGGCGTTTGTAAGCCGCCGCGACAGTATTGCGGTTCACGTTTAATTCCGTCGCCAGTTCCCGCACTGGCGGCAACGTTTCGCCTGCTGCCAGCGTGCCTGTAGTGACATGTTGACGGATACTGTCAAAAATTTCGTTAGCGGTTTTTCCGTCGATCATTATTGACCTATGACAAAATGAATTTTAGCATATGACGATAATAGTGAGGCGTAGGCCCGCTGTCCAGAGAGAGGAGAAATTTATGGAGCAGGAGAGTGATATCCAGTCAGTGCTCTTTGACGACACGAATCGGGCGTTACAGACCGATATCGTCGCCGTCCAGTCACAGGTGGTGTATGGCAGCGTAGGCAACAGCATCGCCGTCCCGGCCATTAAAGCGCAGGGGTTACGCGTGACGGCAGTACCCACGGTGCTGTTCAGTAATACCCCGCATTATGAAACCTTTTACGGCGGCGTTATTCCGTCCGACTGGTTTAGTGGCTATCTCCGCGCCTTAAGCGAGCGTGATGCCTTGCGCGAGCTAAAGGCGGTGACTACTGGATACATGGGCAGCGCGGAGCAAATCGCCTTGCTGGCACAGTGGCTGGAAACCGTTCGGGCCACGCATCCGGACCTGTGCATTTTGGTCGACCCTGTGATTGGCGATACGGATAGCGGCATGTATGTGAAAGCCGAAATCCCGGAAGCTTATCGTCAGCACCTGCTGCCGCTGGCGCAGGGGCTGACGCCGAACGTGTTCGAGCTGCAAATGCTGAGCGGAAAGCCGTGTCGTACGCTTGATGAAGCCATTACGGCGGCACAATCACTGCTCACTGACACCCTGAAATGGGTGGTGATCACCAGTGCGCCGGGGGATACCGAAGAGATTATTAACGTTGCGGTGGTGACGGCTGAAACGGTTGAGGTGTTAGTCCATCCGCGAGTGAAAACGGATCTGAAGGGGACTGGCGATCTGTTTTGTGCAGAGCTGGTGAGCGGCCTTGTACTGGGGAAAGCGCTGACGACTGCGACGCACGACGCCGCGCAGCGGGTGCTGGACGTGATGACGTGGACGCACCTGTGCGGTTGTGATGAATTAATTCTGCCACCGGCAGGGGAGGCGCGATGAAGAGTTACCGGCTGGTGATTCGCCAGAATGGGCGTATGGTTGGACATTTTGACACCAACGGGGCAGCAGCGCTGGAAGATATCTGTGTAGCGCGGGCCATGTTTGGTATTGCGGGTGGCTACGACTGTGAATTGTTAGTGGCAGACTCGGAGCGACGGATGCTGGAAAGCGGGCCGGAAGGGATGAAAATCCTGATGCGCGAGGCGTGTTACCGACCGGTCACCTTACAGATTTAATGCCGGATGGCGGCGAGAACGTCTTATCCGGCCTACGTTACGGAGTTTGTTGTAGGCCGGATAAGCGTAGCGCCATCCGGCAGGGTTTTGATAACCATCAGATAAAAAAAATGGCGCCTGCTGGCGCCATCTTTCTCTGCAAAAAGAATTACTTCTTGATGCGGATAACCGGAGTCTCACCCACTGTCACGCTACCGGACAGTTTGATCAGCTCTTTGATTTCGTCCATGTTGGAGATAACAACCGGAGTCAGGGTAGACTTGGCTTTTTCTTCCAGCAGCGGCAGATCGAATTCAATAACCGGGTCGCCCACTTTCACGCGCTGACCTTCTTCAGCGATGCGTTTGAAGCCTTCGCCTTTCAGTTCAACGGTATCAATACCGAAGTGAACAAACAGCTCAATGCCGCTGTCGGATTCGATAGAGAAAGCGTGGTTGGTTTCAAAGATTTTGCCGATGGTGCCATCAACAGGGGCAACCATTTTGTTACCGGTTGGTTTGATAGCAATGCCATCACCAACGATTTTCTCAGCAAAAACTACATCCGGCACGTCTTCGATGTTGACGATCTCGCCAGAGAGCGGAGCAACGATCTCAATAGTTCCGGTGTCTTTCTTATCATCAGAAACCAGAGATTTCAGTTTATCGAACAAACCCATGATCTTCTCCTAAGCAGTAAATTGGGCCGCATCTCGTGGATTAGCAGATTGTTTTTTCTTCAATGAACTTGTTAACCAGCGTCATTAACTCGTCCGTTGTCGGTTGAGCAAGAGCCTGCTCTGCTAACACCTTCGCATCTTCGAAGTTCGTGTTACGGATAATCTTCTTAATGCGCGGGATAGAAATGGCGCTCATAGAGAATTCGTCCAGACCCATCCCCAGCAACAGAAGTGTAGCACGTTCGTCGCCTGCAAGCTCACCACACATGCCAGTCCATTTGCCTTCAGCATGAGAAGCATCAATAACTTGCTTGATCAGCGTCAGCACAGATGGCGACATCGGTTGGTAAAGGTGTGAAATCATATCATTACCACGGTCAACTGCCAGGGTGTACTGCGTTAAATCATTGGTGCCGATACTAAAGAAATCAACTTCTTTGGCTAAATGACGCGCAATTGTTGCCGCAGCTGGTGTTTCCACCATCACGCCAATCTCAATGCTCTCGTCAAATGCTTTACCTTCGTCGCGCAGTTCCTGTTTGTAGATTTCGATCTCTTTGCGCAGTGCACGCACTTCTTCAACAGAGATGATCATTGGGAACATGATACGCAGTTTGCCGAAAGCAGAGGCGCGCAGGATAGCGCGAACCTGGTCACGCAGGATCTCTTTACGATCCATGGCGATACGCACGGCACGCCAGCCCAGGAACGGGTTCTCTTCTTTCGGGAAGTTCATGTACGGCAGTTCTTTATCGCCGCCGATGTCCATGGTACGGACGATGACCGCCTGAGAGCCACAGGCTTCAGCAACGGCTTTATACGCAGCAAACTGTTCTTCTTCAGTTGGCAGCGATTCACGGTCCATGAACAGGAATTCGGTGCGGTACAGACCCACACCTTCAGCGCCGTTACGCTCAGCGCCTTCAACGTCACGAACGGTACCGATGTTGGCGCAAACTTCAACCTGATGTCCGTCCAGCGTGATAGCCGGCAGATCTTTCAGCTTAGCGAGTTCCGCTT
Source organism: Citrobacter sp. Cpo142 (assembly GCF_030332425.1). NCBI lineage: Bacteria > Pseudomonadati > Pseudomonadota > Gammaproteobacteria > Enterobacterales > Enterobacteriaceae > Citrobacter > Citrobacter sp. Cpo142. The sequence goes on along the minus strand of NZ_JAOWHW010000113.1, from coordinate 254,584 downwards.
TCTCGGTAGCAACCTGCTCCTGAACGGCACGCAGTTGCTCAATAACGTCGTTGGTCGGATTGACGTAAACCTGGTTGTTTACGGCATCCAGAATCAGATAGTCGTCGTTTTTCACCTGAGAGGTGACGCTACCCGTACCTACGATGGCAGGCAGTTCCAGAGAACGCGCCATGATAGAGGTATGGGAAGTACGTCCGCCCGCGTCAGTGATGAAACCCAGCACCTTGTTCAGGTTCAGCTGTGCGGTTTCTGACGGGGTCAGGTCTGCGGCAACCAGGATAACTTCGTCCTGGATAGCGCTTAGGTCAATAATTGCCAGACCCAGAATGTTACGCAGCAGGCGTTTACCGATGTCACGTACGTCAGCCGCACGTTCTTTCAGGTATTCATCATCCAGCTCTTCCAGGGCTGTGGCCTGACCTTCGATAACTTCATGCGCAGCTGCATCAGCCGTCATGTGCTTATCTTTAATCAGGGCTATGATTTCCTGCTCCAGCTCCTCATCTTCGAGCAGCATGATATGCCCTTCAAAGATGGCTTCTTTTTCTTCACCGAACGTTTCACCAGCTTTGGTTTTGATCGTTTCCAGTTGCGCAGATGCCTTGGCACGACCGCTCAGAAAACGTTCAACTTCCTGATCAACCTTGTCGGCAGAAATTTTTTTCCGGTCAATGACGATCTCGTCTTCTTTCAGCAGCAATGCTTTACCGAAAGCGATACCCGGGGATGCTAAAATGCCTGAAATCATAACCCTACCTTACTTGTGACTGATATTTAAAAGAACTCGTTGAACTTACTCGAGTTCAGCCATCAGTTTAACCAGATGCTCAACTGCTTTCTGCTCGTCCTCACCTTCTGCGGACAGGGTGACAACGGTACCCTGAGTCAGGCCCAGAGTCTGCAGTTTAAACAGGCTTTTGGCGCTAGCGCTTTTGCCGTTGGAAGTCACAGTAATTTCAGAAGTAAAGCCTTTTGCTTCTTTAACAAACTGAGCAGCAGGGCGAGTATGCAGACCGTTCGGAGCGGTAATGGTAACTTCTTGCTGGAACATTATATTTCCCCAACTTATAGGTTTAGTGTTGTGGAACTAAAGTCTAGCCTGGCGGCTCAACTTTAGCCTGTATTGTTAGCATCGGCGTAAACTGGACGCGACACAAAAGGAGTTCGGTGCAATCCGTTGCTGGCAACTTCTTGCCGCTGACGTTTCGTTCGTCATTAAACATTATGCCGCGAAAGGAAGAGTTGAACCAAATCATAAAATCGATTCAGCTAGCGCTTTTCCTGTAACGATTAATTTCGCGCATCAAAATAATTAGTTTGGTTAAATACCAGTTCCGGCGGGTTGAATCAATGCCAGGCGAGTTGAAACTTTGAAGCAGGCCACAAAAAAGCACCCAAAAGGGTGCTTTTTTACGCGTTTTTAACATGCTGGCACTACTGTTGCAGTTCTTTCTCTGTAAAGAGATCGGCAAACAGTGCTGTGCTCAGATAACGCTCACCCGATGACGGTAGAATAACCACTATATTCTTATTGGTAAAGGTTTCATCTTCCTGGAGCTTAAGCGCGGCAGCAACCGCAGCACCGGAAGAGATCCCAGCCAGAATACCTTCTTCTTCCATCAGACGACGCGCAGTAGAAATAGCTTCATCATTAGTGATGGCAACGACTTTATCGATAAGCTTCAGATCAAGGTTACCCGGAATGAAGCCAGCGCCGATGCCCTGAATTTTATGCGGGCCTGGTTTGAGTTCTTCACCTGCCAGCGCTTGGGCGATAACAGGGGAGTCGGTAGGTTCAACCGCGACGGTGATCAGATCGGTTTTGCCTTTAGTGCCTTTAATGTAACGGGTCACACCAGTCAACGTACCGCCGGTACCAACGCCAGAAATAAAGACATCAACCTGGCCATCGGTATCTTCCCAGATTTCCGGGCCGGTAGTTTTTTCGTGGATTTCCGGGTTTGCCGGGTTGCTGAACTGCTGCAGCAGCAGGAATTTTTCCGGATCGCTGGCCACAATTTCTTCCGCTTTCTGAATCGCGCCCTTCATACCTTTTGCGCCTTCGGTCAGCACCAGGTTCGCGCCCAGCGCTTTTAAGAGCTTGCGGCGCTCAATGCTCATGGTTTCAGGCATGGTCAGAGTCAGTTTGTAACCGCGAGCTGCGGCAACGTAGGCCAGCGCAATCCCTGTGTTGCCGCTGGTTGGTTCGACCAGCTCTACACCCGGTTTAAGTACACCTCGTTTTTCGGCATCCCAAATCATGTTGGCACCGATACGGCATTTGACGCTAAAGCTTGGGTTGCGTGATTCCACCTTCGCCAGAATGCGTCCGTTACCGATACGGTTCAGTCGAACCAGCGGCGTATGACCGATAGTCAGCGAGTTGTCTTCAAAAATCTTACTCATGGCCTGTCCTTAACTGTATGAAATTGGGATACCGCTTCAGCATACCTGTTGAGAAAGTATGGGGAAGTAAGGAATTCGTATATCTATATGCCACCAGGAAATAATGCGTTGCAGTATGGAATAAGAGCGGGCATAAGCCAGCCCGCTTTTACACATTTTTGCATTACTTCCATAACGCGTGCTTAGCACGATAGCAGTCTACCCACATCGCCGTGGCACCACAAACCGCAACTGGCATGATGAACAGATTGAGCACCGGAATCATGGTGAACAGGCTGGTCAATGCGCCAAATTGCATATTGGTGACCTTGCGTGTGCGCAGCGCGACGCGCATCTCCTTAAAAGGCACCTTATGGTTATCAAACGGATAATCGCAGTACTGAATGGCCAGCATCCACGCGCTGAACAGGAACCACAGCACCGGGGCTACGGTCTGGCCAATACCCGGAATGAAATAGAGGATCAGCAACACGACGGCGCGCGGGAGATACCACGCCAACTTTTGCCATTCACGTTTCATAATACGGGGAACATCTTTCATGATGCCGAGAACGCCGGTGTCAGGCGGTGTTGCGCCCGTTAAGCGCGCTTCCAGTTGTTCAGCCAGCAGACCGTTAAACGGCGCGGCAATCCAGTTGGCTATGGTGGAAAACAGGTAGCCGAACACCAGTAGTACGGAGATAGTGACAATCGGCCACAGTAAATAGCTGAGCCACTGAAGCCAGTCAGGGACGTGACTCATCAGCGCGGGGATCCAGCTATCGAGTTGTGTGAATAGCCACCAGAATGCGCCGCCCATCAGCAGAATATTCACCAGCAAAGGCAGGATGACAAAGCGACGAATGCCCGGTTGGGTGATGAGTTTCCATCCCTGTGAAAAGTAATAAAGGCCACTGCGAGGTACGATTGCAGATGATGAAACCATGGTCAGGACATACTCCTTGTTATATAAGCTCTGGTAAACTTTGCGTATCTTACCGGGTTGTTGAGCGTTAAGCTGTTCAGAAATGTTCGAAAAAACAGCAAAAAGCACAATTTTGTTCATCTTTATGCCGTGAAAGCCAAGAGTGCACTTGCACTTGGCGTAATCGACAAATACTCTTAGTGAGTAAATGTTTGCCGTGGTGGCAAGGTGTTAGAACAACAGAGAATATAATGATGCAGGATTTGCGTCTGATATTAATCATTGTTGGCGCGATCGCCATAATCGCTTTACTGGTACATGGTTTTTGGACTAGCCGTAAAGAGCGGTCTTCTATATTCCGCGATCGCCCACTGAAACGCATGAAGTCTAAACGTGAAGACGAGGATTCGTTCGACGACAACGTCGAGGAAGACGAAGGCGTGGGCGAAGTTCGCGTTCATCGTGTGAATCATGCTCCCGGTAACGCGCAGGAACATGGTGTTCCTCCTCAGTCGCCGCAACACCAGTACCAGCCGCCTTATGCGTCTGCTCAGCCGCGTCAACCCGCGCCGCAGCCTGCACAAGCGCCGGTACCGCCGCCGCATGCTCAGCAGCAGCCGCAGCCTGTACAACCGCAGCAGCCGGTGCAGCATCAGCCTGTTCAGCAACAACCTGCGCAGCAGCCGATGCAGCATCAGCCCGTTGCTCCGCAGGTTCAGCAGCCCGTGCAGCAAGCACCGCAACCTGCGCCGCAGGCTTTCCAGCCCGCAGAGCCTGCCGTTGAACATCAACCTCAGCCTGAGCCGGTAGTTGAAGAAGCGCCTGTTGCTGAAAAACCGCAGCGTAAAGAAGCGGTCATTATTATGAACGTTGCGGCGCATCACGGTAGTGAGCTCAACGGTGAAGTGCTGCTCAACAGCATTCAGCAAGCCGGTTTTAAATTTGGCGACATGAATATTTTCCATCGTCATTTGAGTCCGGATGGCAGCGGTCCTTCGCTGTTCAGCCTTGCCAATATGGTTAACCCAGGAACGTTTGACCCCGAAATGACGGGTGATTTCAGCACCCCTGGCGTGACTATTTTTATGCAGGTTCCGTCCTACGGTGACGAGCTGCAAAACTTTAAGCTGATGCTGCAGTCCGCACAGCACATTGCCGATGAAGTGGGTGGTGTGGTGCTCGACGATCAACGTCGTATGATGACGCCGCAGAAACTGCGCGAGTATCAGGACCGCATCCGCGAAGTTAAAGAATCTCACGCCTGATTCTCCTCTGGCGTGACATATCCTTGCTAAACCCCCGCCTGTCGGGGGTTTTTTATCATTGATGGTGCGATATGGAATCAATCGAACAACAACTGACAGAACTGCGAACCACGCTTCGCCATCATGAGTATCTCTACCATGTGATGGATGCGCCGGAAATTCCCGATGCGGAATACGATCGCCTGATGCGTGAACTGCGCGAGCTGGAAGCGCAGCATCCGGAACTTATCACCCCCGACTCGCCAACCCAGCGCGTAGGCGCCGCCCCGTTAGCAGCGTTCAGCCAGATTCGCCATGAAGTGCCAATGCTGTCGCTGGATAACGTGTTTGATGAAGAGAGTTTTCTCGCCTTCAACAAGCGCGTGCAGGACAGACTGAAGAGTACGGACAAACTAACCTGGTGCTGCGAACTGAAGCTGGACGGGCTGGCGGTCAGTATCCTGTATGAAAACGGTGTGCTGGTCAGTGCCGCAACGCGTGGTGATGGTACTACGGGTGAGGATATTACCTCGAACGTGCGCACCATTCGTGCGATCCCGTTAAAACTGCGTGGCGATAACATTCCGACGCGTCTGGAAGTGCGCGGTGAAGTGTTCCTGCCGCAGGCCGGGTTTGAAAAAATTAACGAAGAGGCCCGCCGTACTGGCAACAAAGTGTTTGCTAACCCGCGTAACGCGGCGGCCGGGTCATTGCGCCAGCTCGATCCGCGTATCACAGCGAAGCGACCGCTTACTTTCTTCTGCTATGGCGTCGGTGTGCTGGAAGGTGGTGTGCTGCCTGATACCCACCTGGGCCGTCTGCTGCAATTTAAAGAGTGGGGATTGCCGGTGAGCGACAGAGTTACGCTTTGCGACTCTCCGGAGGAAGTACTTGCTTACTATCACAAGGTTGAAGAAGACCGACCGACGCTGGGATTCGATATCGACGGTGTGGTGATCAAAGTCAACTCTATGGTGTTGCAGGAACAACTGGGTTTTGTTGCCCGCGCGCCGCGCTGGGCTGTGGCCTTTAAGTTCCCGGCGCAAGAGCAGATGACCTTCGTACGTGATGTTGAGTTTCAGGTTGGACGCACCGGGGCGATTACGCCTGTCGCCCGCCTTGAGCCAGTTCAGGTTGCCGGGGTGTTGGTCAGTAACGCCACCTTGCACAATGCGGATGAAATTGAGCGTCTTGGTTTGCGTATTGGCGATAAAGTCGTCATTCGCCGTGCGGGCGATGTCATCCCGCAGGTAGTAAACGTCGTGCTTTCCGAGCGCCCGGACGATACGCGTGAAATTGAGTTTCCCACCCACTGTCCGGTATGCAACTCTGACGTTGAGCGTGTGGAAGGCGAAGCGGTCACACGCTGTACCGGTGGTTTAATCTGCGGAGCGCAGCGTAAGGAATCGCTGAAACACTTCGTTTCCCGCCGTGCGCTGGACGTTGACGGCATGGGCGACAAAATTATCGATCAATTGGTCGAGAAGGAGTATGTCCACACGCCTGCGGATCTCTTCACACTGACCGCAGGCAAGCTGACCGGTCTTGATCGTATGGGGCCGAAATCGGCACAAAACGTGGTGAATGCGCTGGAAAAAGCAAAAGAAACGACGTTTGCCCGTTTCCTCTACGCGCTGGGTATTCGCGAAGTCGGCGAAGCTACGGCGGCTGGTCTGGCGGCGCATTTTGGCACCCTTGAGGCGCTGGAAGCGGCCTCTATTGAAGAGCTGCAAAAAGTGCCGGATGTCGGCATTGTGGTAGCGACCCACGTGTTTAATTTCTTTGCTGAAGAGAGTAACCGCGAGGTGATCGTCCAACTGCTGGCGCAGGGGATTCACTGGCCAGCACCGGTGGTCATCAACGCTGAAGAAATCGACAGCCCCTTCGCGGGTAAAACGGTAGTGCTGACCGGGAGCCTGAGCCTGATGTCACGCGATGACGCCAAAGCGCGACTGACCGAGTTGGGTGCAAAAGTGGCCGGCAGCGTATCGAAGAAAACCGACCTGGTGATTGCCGGTGAAGCGGCGGGTTCGAAGCTGGCGAAAGCGCAGGAGCTGGGTATTGCCGTGATCGATGAAGCTGAAATGATCCGCTTACTGGGTGCCTGAAATGGAAAAAGAGCAGCTGGTTGAAATCGCCAATACCGTGATGCCCTTTGGCAAATATAAAGGGCGTCGGCTGATTGATGTACCGGAAGAGTATCTGCTGTGGTTTGCCCGTAAAGATGAATTCCCGCCGGGCAAGCTCGGCGAGCTGATGCAAATCACGCTGCTGATTAAAACTGAAGGGCTGACGCAACTGGTGCAGCCCCTGAAACGCCCGCTCTAAGCCTTTGCGGCGTGGCTTTTCTGCTGCGCCTGCAATGCGTCCGTTTGTTGCTTGTAGCGACGTGCCAGCACGGCACACACCATCAGCTGAATTTGATGGAAGATCATCAACGGCAGCACCATCATTCCTATCACTGACGTCGGGAACAGAATATTTGCCATTGGGATCCCATTTGCCAGGCTCTTTTTTGATCCGCAAAAGACAATGGTGATCTCATCGGCTTTGTTGAAGCCGCATTTCCGCGCAACAAAGACGTTGATGCCAATCACGATTGCCAGCAATACGATGCTGACCACCACGATAAACAGCAGCGAGCCAATCCCCACTTTGTGCCAGATCCCGTTAACCACGGCTTCACTGAAGGCGGAGTACACCACCAGCAAGATGGAGGATTGGTCCGTTTTGGCGATCCATTTTTTATGTCGGGATACCCAATTACCAATCCACGGACGTGAAAGATGTCCCAGTACGAACGGCAGCAGCAGTTGCAGCATGATTTTCCCCACCTGCTCCAGACTGCCTTCTGCGCCGTGCATATTCATTACCAGGCCAACCAGCAACGGCGAGAGAAAAATACCCAGCAGGCTGGAGGCCGAAGCGGAACACACGGCAGCGGCAACGTTACCCCCCGCCAGCGACGTAAAAGCGATTGCCGACTGCACCGTGGCCGGCAAAATACACAGGTACAGGAAACCGGTGTACAGCATCGGGTCAACATTAACCGGCGCCCACCAGGCGAACAGAACACCCAGTACCGGGAAAACAACAAACGTGCTGCACATCACCCATAGATGCAAACGCCAGTGACTACCGCCAGCAATAATGGCTTCACGCGAAAGCTTCGCCCCGTGCATAAAAAACAACAGGGCAATGGCAGCGGTGGTTAAGCCTTCAAAGAAAGGCACAAAGCCACCCTTGGCCGGGAAAAAGGACGCCAGTAATACGACCGTAATCAACGTTATCGTGAACGGATCAAGGATACGAAAAAGTTTCATAAAAGCTCCTGAAATTCGGTAGGAACATTTTGCGTTTTTCTGTTTGAGAAATAAAATTGATTTATTGCATCCATATATGAATCGAATAAATGAATTACTCTCTGCGTCAGCTGCGTATCTTTGTTACCGTCGCTCAGGCCAAAAGTTTTAGCCGGGCGGGGGATATCATTGGCTTAAGCCAGTCGGCGGTCAGCCACAGCGTTAAAGAGCTGGAAGGGCAGACGGGTGTGCGGTTGTTAGATAGAACAACGCGGGAAGTGGTGCTGACGGAAGCAGGGCACCAGTTGGCGGCTCGGCTGGAACGTATTCTGGATGAACTGCACAGCACGCTGCGTGAAGCAGGCCAGGTGGGAACGCAGTTAACCGGAACAGTGCGCGTTGCCGCCAGCCAGACAATATCTGCTCACCTTATTCCACAGTGTATTGCCCAGAGTAATCAGCTTTATCCAGCAATCGATTTTGTGCTGCACGATCGTCCGCAACAGTGGGTGCTGGAGAGTATTCGTCAGGGCGAGGTGGATTTTGGCATTGTGATAGATCCAGGTGCTGTGACCGATCTACAGTGTGAAGCGGTGTTATCCGAACCGTTCCTGCTGTTGTGTCGAGAGGATCATCCGCTAGCCCAACGCGAATGGGTAAATTGGCAGGATTTATATCATGAGCGCTTGGTATTACAGGATTACGCTTCCGGCAGTCGACCGTTGATCGATGCGGCACTGGCCCACTTTTCCATTGAGGCCAATATCGTTCAGGAGATAGGTCACCCTGCCACACTGTTCCCGATGGTTGAGGCGGGGATTGGTATCAGCGTGCTGCCTGCGCTGGCGCTTCCTCTGCCACAAGGCAGCCATTTGCAGGTTAAACGCTTGACGCCGGTTGTGGAACGACAATTGATGCTGGCACGACGTAAAAATCGTTCTTTATCGACTGCGGCCCAGGCGCTGTGGGACGTGGTGCGGATGCAGGCCAGTGAATTAACCGCCGGTCGGGCACGGGATCCTTTGTACCAGCTTTAACGATATGGCTGGTGTTTGTCATGTCGTTAGGTTTGGCTTTCAGTATCGATGAACTGATCGTTAACTTTGATATTTTACCCGGCACCGGACTACCTCTTTATATTTATAAATTCTCCTGCGATATTCTTAGACAATTGCTCAGCTTGCGGATTTTTAAGGCTATTTTAAATTATTACTTTTTTTTCTTGACCTTCCACTTGCTGGAAGGTTGATACTCTTTATACGCAAGTACGGATAGCAGTATCTAATACAATGATGTATAGCGATTGATTAATGAAATGACTAAGCAATTTATACAGTAGCTCGTTATAGGTAGAATTAACACGATCCCGATGGAGTAATATTAGTGATATGTTAAATAATCCTACAATAGCTGGTTGCTGAAACTAATCCGGTAAATATATTTAACTAATGGGGTATTGGCGGCGATGATAAGCAAAAATAAAATTTTAATTGCAATGCAAATTAGTATGCTGGCATGGTCTGGTTATACGTTTGCAGCAGACAGAGTGTATGTAGCAAATGAAGGTGCAGATTCAGTTAATGTACTTGATGCTGCGTCTTTAAAGACTGTAGATAAAGTACATGTTGGTAAAATGCCGCATAACGTTCAGGTGTCACCAGACAATAAAACAGTTTGGGTAACCAACCTTGGTGCTAACGGAACACATTCATCAGGCTCTGAACATATGGATATGAGTAAAGATGCTCATTCTGAGAAAATGGACATGGGCAAAGATTCTCATGCTGGCAAAAAGGAACATGGCGAAGTTTGGGTTATTAATGCCGAAAATGATACGGTTATTGCAAAACTTCCGGTTGGCGCACACCCTGCGCATGTTGTCGTCACCCCTGATGGGAAAATGGAGTATATCTCAAATAGTGCAGATAACACCATCAGCGTGATTGATGCAGAACATTTGAAAAATTTAACGACAATTAATGTAGGTAAATTCCCTCATGGCCTCAGAGTGAGTCCTGACGGTAAAGAAGTTTTTATCGCGAATATGAAAGGGGGCTCGGTATCCGTTGTTGATACAGCCAGTAATAAAGAAGTCGCGCAGATCCCATTAGGTAAAATGCCAGCCCAGGTAGGTTTCTCACCGGACGGAAAACTGGTGTTTGTTTCCCTGTCTGGTGAAGATGCTGTAGCGGTGATTGATACAGCAACGCGTAAAGTTGTGAAGAAAATTAATGTCGGTACCGTACCAATCCAGCTGTTTGGTACTCCGGATGGTAAAAGCATGCTGGTAACCAATCAGGGCTCGAAGAGCAAGCCGGGTAACACAATAAACATGATTGATATCGCAAGCCTTGCGGTAGCGAAAACCATCACCACTGGCGATGGGGCCCATGGCGTGGTCGTCGATAAAAATGGCAAATATGCTTACGTAACTAACTCATTTGCAAACTCTGTCTCGATGATTGACATTAATGAGCGTAAGGTAGTGAACACGCTTCCGGTAGACAACAACCCAAATGGTATCAGCTGGGGCTCTGTCGAAGTGACGCCTAAATAACTGTGCTAGCATTTATCAATACCCGTCATTCGCTGGCGGGTATTTTCATGAATATTCTATAAATAAAGGAACGACAGATGAGAAAGCCGGAGCGGACAAAAACGCTGCCTAGTAAGTTCAATTTTGATGATACTGTAAACAGACTCGTCAGCGTATTGAATGCTAAAAATATTCGTATTTTTGTGCAGGTTGATCAACAGCAAGCGGCAACGGATGTAGGTCTTGCTCTGCGACCGACGATGTTATTTCTGTTTGGTAACCCAAAGGGTGGTACTCCTGCCATGCAAGCAAATCCTCATGCGGCAATAGAGTTACCCCTACGGGTGGTTATTTGGCAGGATGACAATGGTGATACCCATATAGATTATCAGGATGCAAGTACTGTTCTGGAGTTTGATTATGGTGTTGCACATAATATTGTTGCTCCAGTTAGCATTTTGGCAACTCTTCTTAACGAAGTGGCCGGTAATTAATTGCAAATAGCACTAAATTCCTCGCGGATATTTAGTGTTATTTTTCTGCGTTTATTATGAAAGTATTTAACCCGCTATAATAAACCTATTGAACAATACATATGATGTTCATTACTCTTCAATGTTTGTCGATTCGTCTATTTTATAAATTGAAGGGTTTTTGTTTGCAATATTATGAGGAAAGTATATCTTGACGCTCAAATATTAATATGTAAGTTATGAGGATAGTTATGAAAAAGACATTAGTCACATCATTGGCCGCTTCTTTGTGTTTTCTCAGTCTGTCTGCCTTTGCTGCTACAGAAATCTCGCAACAAGAAGCCAATAGTTTAAAGCATGTCAAGTCAATCACCGTAACGGAAAATACGGTGAATCAATGTATGCACAAAATTTCGAAAATGGCAGATAAAGAAGGTGCTGATTTCTTTGTCATTAAGAACTTCTCTTCTATAGGCAATGGTTCTCAGGCTGTAGTGACCAGCGAACTCTATAAAAAGTAAACAGCAGTTTCCCCCGTTTTGATTATTGATTAGCGAAAGTGCGTTGTTATACCTGCTTTCGCTTATTAATAATCAACAAATGTTTGTCAGTCATTCTCAGGGCGGGCTTTGTCAGCCCACTCGTCTGACGAATTCCGGATATGTTGGTACTCCTTGCCATTTCTGGCAGAAAAAAAATGTGAGTTCAGGCTGATTTAGCACATGCCATCTATACCGATTTACTATCGGTAATCGGGATAAACGGTATTGGTAATCGATTGCGTAGTCTCGCTATAACAATGCGGTACGCTACGTTATTTCGATTACTCAGTATTAAGGACATCTCATGAGCCACTCTCTTTTCTCGCAAAATCCCTGGTATAGCGCTGATATCATTCGTGGTTACAAACCGGATTTTACGCCGCGCGTAGCCTTTATCCTCGGCTCCGGCCTGGGGGCGCTGGCGGATCAAATTGAGGATGCGGTTGCCATCTCTTACGAGAAACTGCCGGGGTTCCCGGTGAGTACCGTACACGGTCATGCTGGTGAACTGGTATTGGGAAATCTGGCGGGAATTCCGGTGGCCTGTATGAAAGGACGTGGACATTTCTATGAAGGTCGCGGTATGACGGTGATGACGGATGCCATTCGTACGCTGAAGCTGCTGGGATGTGAGCTGCTGTTTTGCACCAATGCCGCAGGCTCTTTGCGTCCCGAAGTCGGACCGGGTAGCCTCGTGGCGCTTAGCGATCACATCAATACGATGCCGGGTACGCCGATGGTAGGGCCAAACGATGAGCGTTTTGGTGAGCGATTCTTTTCATTGGCGAATGCCTATGATGTTGACTACCGTGCGGTCCTGCAAACTGTTGCCGCTGAGGAAGGATTCTCGCTGAGTGAAGGGGTTTTTGTCTCTTATCCGGGTCCGAACTTTGAAACCGCGGCAGAAATCCGCATGATGCAAATTATCGGTGGCGACGTGGTGGGGATGTCGGTGGTGCCTGAAGTCATCTCTGCGCGCCACTGCGGTTTGAAAGTGGTTGCGGTGGCGGCCATCACCAACCTGGCGGAAGGTCTGGGTGATGTTAAATTATCTCACGCGCAGACGCTGGCTGCGGCGGAACTCTCCCGGCAGAATTTCATCAATTTGATCTGCGGATTCTTGCGCAAACTGGCCTGAATAACTAAAAAATGACCCCGCTTGCGGGGTCTTACTTTATGGCAAGGAACGGAAAAATGGGTATCGCATCTCGCTTAAAGCTCATGTCGTTTTTGCAATATTTCATCTGGGGAAGCTGGTTGGTAACCCTGGGTTCCTACATGATTAATACCCTGGATTTTACCGGTGCGAACGTCGGTATGATTTACAGTTCGAAAGGGCTGGCGGCGATTATCATGCCGGGCATTATGGGCATCATTGCCGATAAATGGCTACGCGCCGAGCGCGCCTATATGCTTTGTCATCTTGTATGTGCGGGCGTGTTGCTATATGCCACAACCGTTACCGATCCGCAGACCATGTTTTGGGTGATGCTGGTTAACGCAATGGCGTATATGCCGACGATTGCGTTATCGAATAGCGTCTCATACTCGTGTCTGGCACAATCGGGTCAGGATCCGGTCACCGCGTTCCCGCCAATTCGTGTGTTTGGCACCATAGGGTTTATTGTGGCGATGTGGACAGTCAGTTTGATGGGACTGGAACTGAGCAGCGCGCAGTTGTATATCGCTTCAGGGGCATCGTTGCTGCTGGCTCTGTATGCGCTTACGTTGCCGAAAATCCCGGTTGCTGAGAAGAAAGCAAACACCACGCTTGCCAGCAAGCTCGGTCTGGACGCCTTTGTCCTATTTAAAAAACCGCAGATGGCAATCTTCTTTTTGTTTGCGATGATGCTGGGGGCGGTGTTGCAAATCACCAACGTCTTTGGCAATCCGTTCCTGCATGATTTTGCCCGTAACCCGGAATTTGCCGACAGCTTTGTGGTGAAGTATCCCTCCATATTGCTTTCCGTTTCACAGATGGCGGAGGTGGGCTTTATTCTCACTATTCCGTACTTCCTTAAACGCTTTGGCATAAAAACGGTGATGCTGATGAGCATGCTGGCATGGACGCTGCGCTTTGGCTTCTTTGCCTTTGGCGATCCGTCGCCGTTTGGTTTTGTGCTGCTGCTGATGTCGATGATCGTCTACGGCTGTGCGTTTGATTTCTTCAATATCTCGGGATCGGTATTTGTCGAGCAGGAGGTTAGCTCTAACATTCGCGCCAGCGCGCAAGGGCTGTTTATGACGATGGTAAACGGCGTTGGCGCGTGGGTGGGATCAATCCTGAGTGGTATGGCGGTAGACTATTTTTCTGTCGATGGCGTCAAGGATTGGCAAACTATCTGGCTGGTGTTTGCCGCGTATGCGCTGGCTCTGGCGGTTATCTTTGCATTGTTCTTCAAGTACAAGCATGAGCCTGAACGACTGGCACAGAAATCACCGGCACATTAACACTCCATTGGCGGCGGGATCTGATACCCGCCGTTTCATTTTCTGCGAGGCAATGTGGTAACTTTGCGCATTATCCTTATTTCAGGAGCGCATTATCCATGGAACGCACGCACCGCATCGATCTGAAGTTACTGCGTTATTTTCTTGCTGTCGCAGAAGAACTGCATTTTGGACGTGCTGCTGCTCGCCTGAATATGTCGCAACCGCCGCTCAGTACCCATATTAAAGAGCTGGAGCAACAGCTCGGCACTTTGCTATTTATCCGTCATTCCCGCAGCGTGGCGTTAACTCACGCGGGAAAGATATTGATGGAAGAGTCGCGCCGACTGTTATCCAGTGCCAATCAGGCGCTGGCGAGAGTGGAGCAAATTGGTCGTGGTGAGGCAGGGCGAATTGAGCTTGGCGTTATCGGTACAGCGATGTGGGGAAAAATGCGTCCGGTGATGCGGCGTTTTATGAAGGATAATCCCAATGTTGAGGTGCTGTTTCGCGAGAACATGCCCGCGATGCAGATGACGATGCTGGAACGGCGTGAACTGGATGCGGGAATTTGGCGGATGGCTACGGAGCTTTCTCCCGGTTTTACCAGTTTGCGTTTGCATGAGTCCTCTTTTCTGGTTGCCATGCCGGAAGAACATCCTCTTACTGCCTGTGAGTCCATACCGCTGGAGGCGTTGAGAAATGAATATTTTGTCACAATGCCTTCCATTCATACTGACTGGGCATTTTTGCAGCGAGTTTGCCTGAGTGCTGGATTTTCCCCGATGATTATTCGTGAGGTGAGGGAGCCGCAAACGGTGCTGGCGATGATCAGCATGGGGATTGGTATTACGTTAATTGCTGACAGCTATGCGCAGATGAATTGGCCTGGCGTGGTATTTCGACCGTTAGAGGAACGTATTCCGGCGGATTTGTATATTGTGTATGACCAACAGCAGGCGACACCCGCGCTGGGGAAACTGGTAGCGGCATTGACGATGTGATGTCTGTGCCGGCCTACGTGTGCGGTATTGTCTGTAGGCCTGATAAGCGTAGCGCATCAGGCGATGCAGGTTCGAATCTTATAAATCGCAGATAGCAAAAAGGCGCCTTTAGGGCGCCTTTTTACATTGGTGGGTCGTGCAGGATTCGAACCTGCGACCAATTGATTAAAAGTCAACTGCTCTACCAACTGAGCTAACGACCCGAAGTGGTGGGTGATGACGGGATCGAACCGCCGACCCCCTCCTTGTAAGGGAGGTGCTCTCCCAGCTGAGCTAATCACCCACTTCGGTACTTCAATTTTTTGTAAGAAATCCAGCTGGCGAGAAAGTGGTGGGTGATGACGGGATCGAACCGCCGACCCCCTCCTTGTAAGGGAGGTGCTCTCCCAGCTGAGCTAATCACCCACTTCTCAATTTCTTACTCTACACGGCGGAGACTACATAAAGTAGTTGGTGGGTGATGACGGGTTCGAACCGCCGACCCCCTCCTTGTAAGGGAGGTGCTCTCCCAGCTGAGCTAATCACCCCCGCTGTGTGGAGTCGCATTATAGGGAGAGTTGAAAATGAGTCAACGCATTTTCTAAAGAATTTGTTCGTTCGTCGTAAATTTAAACAAAACGATCGCAAATCAATCCATGCAGCATGATTTGTATACGAAAATGGCAAAGCGTGATGTTCCAACCTGAACAACATTGAGGAATCAGACCACAGTGATAGAATACGAGCCTGATAATCTTCCCAGGATTTGCCGGTTGTCGGCATCTTTATAAACGTAAGGCCATTTCATGAAAATCAAAACTCGCTTCGCGCCAAGCCCGACAGGTTACCTGCACGTCGGTGGTGCGCGTACTGCTCTATATTCCTGGCTTTTTGCACGTAACCATGACGGTGAGTTTGTGCTGCGTATTGAAGACACCGATCTCGAACGCTCCACTCCGGAAGCTATTGAAGCCATTATGGATGGCATGAATTGGCTGAATCTGGAATGGGATGAAGGCCCGTACTTCCAGACCAAACGTTTTGATCGCTACAACGCCGTGATTGATGAGATGCTGGAAGCCGGTACCGCGTATAAATGCTATTGCTCCAAAGAGCGTCTGGACGCACTGCGCGAAGAGCAGATGGCAAACGGTGAGAAGCCACGTTACGACGGTCGCTGCCGCCACGGCCATGAGCATCATGCTGCTGATGAACCATGCGTGGTGCGTTTTGCCAACCCGCAGGATGGATCCGTTATTTTTGACGACCAGATCCGTGGGCCGATCGAATTCAGCAACCAGGAGCTGGACGATCTGATCATCCGCCGTACTGACGGTTCCCCGACCTACAACTTCTGTGTTGTTGTCGACGACTGGGATATGGAAATCACTCACGTTATTCGTGGTGAAGACCATATCAACAACACTCCGCGTCAGATCAACATCCTGAAAGCGCTGAATGCGCCGGTGCCGGTTTATGCACACGTGTCGATGATCAACGGCGACGACGGTAAAAAACTCTCTAAACGTCACGGTGCGGTCAGCGTTATGCAGTATCGCGACGACGGTTACCTGCCGGAAGCGCTGCTGAACTATCTGGTGCGTCTGGGCTGGTCCAGCGGCGATCAGGAAATCTTCACCCGTGAAGAGATGATCAAACTGTTCTCCCTTGGTGCGGTGAGCAAGTCTGCCAGTGCGTTCAACACCGAAAAACTGCAGTGGCTGAACCATCACTACATTAATTCGTTGGCACCAGAATATGTGGCAACGCATCTGCAATGGCACATTGAGCAGGAAAATATCGATACTCGCGTCGGCCCGCAGCTGTCTGAGCTGGTTAAACTGCTGGGTGAGCGCTGCAAAACGCTGAAAGAGATGGCACAGAGCTGCCGCTACTTCTACGAAGACTTTGCTGAGTTCGACGCGGATGCAGCTAAGAAACACCTGCGTCCGGTAGCGCGTCAGCCGCTGGAAGTGGTTCGCGATAAGCTGGCTGCTATCAGCGAGTGGACGGCAGAAAACGTGCACCACGCGATTCAGGCGACCGCTGATGAGCTGGAAGTGGGTATGGGTAAAGTTGGGATGCCGCTGCGCGTAGCCGTAACCGGCGCGGGTCAGTCTCCGGCGTTAGACGTCACGGTGCATGCGATTGGTAAATCACGCAGCATTGAGCGTATTAATAAAGCGCTGGCGTTTATTGCTGAGCGTGAAAGCCAGCAGTAAGATCGGTTGAGCGATGAAACAACGGCAGGAGCGCATCCTGCCGTTTTTTTTGCCTGTTATTCAGACTCATCAATACCCAGACGGGTAAGGAAAGTGCGAATACCTTCGCGCGAAATATACATAGCCAGCTTTTCTTGTTCCGTTGGGGACATGTTGTCCAGTGCGCTAATTATCTGGCGACAGGCGTGGCTACGCACCACGTGGTTGTATTCTGCCAGCGGTTCCTCAGCCTGATAAATGTCAGGGACTTTGCGAAAAGCCGGAATATTGAGCAGAAACGTGCGGACGCTGGAGTCGATGTGAATCAGCCTTGCACGACCCCCTTTAACGCCGGGAAACTTTTCGGTGGTCCAGTTTTGTTCTCTGATCCAACGATTGACGGTTTGTTTGGCAACCCCGAGACAGTCCGCCAGTTCTTCGGTCGTCATTTTGCTGCGTAATTTTTTCATATTATTTGTTGTCGCGGATTCCTAAGCGTTGTAACAAACCCGTAATGCCTTCACGCAGGATCAGTGACGTAAACATTTTTTGTTCTGACGGAGTCATCTCTTTGGCGAGCCTAATCAGTAGAGCTTCGATAGAGGTATCGCCGGATAACGATAAATTATCTGATAAACCTTCGGCTGAACGCTCAGCACTGCGAATGTATTCACGAACTTGTTCGGTGACGTGAACCAGACGCGCTTTACCGCCCTGTACGCCTGGTTTTGGTGATGTAGCCCAACCCTCCTTGCGCACCCATTTATTGATGGTCTGTCGGCTGTATCCGGTCAGATTAGCAAGTTCTTCTGGCGTCATCCGTTCCTTGAACATAACGATTCCCTGAATAGTCGTGGGGTTAATTAGTGGCTCATTTTATAGCACCATTTTAGTAGAAACCGTGACGCGTTTAACTACTGAATGCGAGTTGTTACGCAATGTTCTTCATTTGACTGCTTTTTCAGCGATTGAATTCTATGAGTTAATTTTGCCGTTGACACACGCGAAGGGAATTCATATGATGCCGCCCGTCAACTCGACAAGCTTTACGTAATGGGGCTATAGCTCAGCTGGGAGAGCGCTTGCATGGCATGCAAGAGGTCAGCGGTTCGATCCCGCTTAGCTCCACCAAATTTAATCCCAATAAATTTGGTACGTACGTAATAGCATCGTGGGGCTATAGCTCAGCTGGGAGAGCGCTTGCATGGCATGCAAGAGGTCAGCGGTTCGATCCCGCTTAGCTCCACCAAAATTTAAACCCTCGCTGAAAAGCGGGGGTTTTTTGTTTCTGTTTCCTACCTGTTCTTATCCTGTATCTCTTCGGTTTGCTGAATAGCAGGCATAAAAAAACCGGGGAGAAGAATTGAACTGACCCCATAATGTTGGACAGTTTATTTTAAGCGGTTATCTGGGCCTGGGTTCGGTACTCTACCGGACTCAGGCCTTTCAGTTTCTGTTTTATTCTTTCATGGTTGTAATAGTGGATGTAGTCATCGATAGCCATGCGCAACTCGCTGATATTCTTGTGTTCCGTGAGGTAAAAACACACAGATTTCAGTGTGCCGAAGAAGCTCTCCATCACTGCATTGTCATGACAGTTTCCCTTTCTTGACATGCTCTGTTTTAGACCCGCCTCCTTTAGCCGGTTCTGATAATGCGCCATCTGATATTGCCAGCCCTGATCTGAGTGGAGCAGCGGGTATTCGTTTTTGCCCAGTACAGATATAGCCTTCGACAGCATGTTATCCACCATCGACAGAAGAGGACGGGACTCCATCTGATACGCTACTATTTCTCCGTTATACAGATCCAGAACCGGGGACAGATACAGCTTTTCTCCGCTTATTTTAAATTCCGTGACATATGTTACCCACTTCTGGTTGGGTTTATCCACACTGAACTGCCGGTTCAGTACATTACCCGCAACTTTCCCATGCCGGCCTTTGTAAGAGTTATATTTCTTCCTTCTGATACAACAGGTTAAATCTAACACCTTCATTAACCTCTGAACCGTTTTATGGTTCAGTAAGCTTCCTTTCCGGCGGCCAGCCAGCGTGATTCGCCTGTATCCATACCGTCCTTTATGTTTATGGAACAGCGTTAAAATATGCTGCTTATCATCGGCATATTTGTCTGGTTTTTTACCGTTGGCCAGTTGCCAGTAGAACGAGCTTCTTGCCAGCCCTGCAGCTTTTTTAGATATGCCACTTCAGCACGCAGTTGTTCAAGTTCCTCACGTTCATCCGGAGCAAGAGGGGTCTGCAAAGGAGGGACGGGGTGATTCTCAGGGCGTTCTGGCATCGTTTTTTTCCTGCGTCGACTGTCTGTAAGGGCTTCTAATCCCCCTTCATCATACAGTCGTTCCCACTGACTAACAGTGGAAAAGGCAGGGATAGTGAATTTTGCACAGACTTCGCGAACAGACAGCTGGTGTTCACGCATATGCAGGATAACGGACTCTTTAAAAGCAGGAGAATAGGTGAAATGCCGGGTTGTAAGCCCGGCTTCGCCATGGAGCTTCCAGGCAGCAGACCATTTACGAACGGCACTGTGATCGATACCAAAACGTTTTGCAGTCGCCTCCTGTCCTTCCAGCCCGGAAAGGTAGTGCTGCACAACCTCAAGCTTGAAGCTGAGAGAATACTTGCTCATAAAAAACTGCACCTTACTTCGTTGGGTGTCCAACTTTTTGGGTGCAGTTCAGAATCTCCCCGGTCTTATCAATACGACGTTGTCTTACGCTTACAGCACCAGTGCGGCGATAGATGCAGACAGTACGCTCACCAGCGTAGAGCCGTACACCAGCTTCAGACCGAAGCGGGAAACCACGTTACCTTGCTCTTCGTTCAGACCTTTAATCGCACCGGCGATAATACCGATGGAAGAGAAGTTAGCGAAGGAGACCAGGAACACGGACAGGATACCTTCTGCACGCGGAGAGAGCGTGGCGGCAATTTTCTGCAGATCCATCATCGCAACGAATTCGTTGGAAACCAGTTTGGTTGCCATGATACTGCCCACCTGCAGCGCTTCGCTGGACGGCACACCCATTACCCATGCAACAGGGTAGAAGATGTAGCCCAGGATGCCCTGGAAGGAGATGCTGTAGCCAAACCAGCCGGTCACGGTGGCGAACAGGGCGTTCAGGGCTGCGATCAGCGCGATGAAACCAATCAGCATAGCTGCAACGATAATTGCCACTTTGAAACCTGCCAGGATGTATTCACCCAGCATTTCGAAGAAGCTCTGGCCTTCGTGCAGGTTAGACATCTGGATGTTTTCTTCGCTGGCATCAACGGTGTACGGGTTGATCAGCGACAGCACGATAAAGGTGCTGAACATGTTCAGAACCAGCGCTGCAACCACGTACTTCGGCTCCAGCATGGTCATGTACGCGCCGACGATAGACATGGAAACGGTCGACATCGCCGTTGCAGCCATGGTGTACATACGGTTGCGAGACATTTTGCCGAGAATATCTTTATAGGCGATAAAGTTCTCGGACTGACCCAGGATCAGGGAGCTGACGGCGTTGAAGGATTCCAGCTTGCCCATACCGTTCACTTTGGATAACAGGAAACCAATCGCGCGGATGATAACCGGCAGAACGCGGATATGCTGCAAAATACCGATAAGAGCGGAAATGAAGACGATTGGGCACAGCACTTTCAGGAAGAAGAATGCCAGGCCTTTGTCGTTCATGCTGCCGAAGACAAAGTTTGTCCCTTCATTAGCGAATCCGAGGAGTTTTTCAAACATCTCGGAGAAGCCTCTCACGAAGCCCAGACCGACATCAGAGTTCAGGAAGAACCATGCCAGTAACACTTCAATAACAAGCAATTGAATAACATAACGAATGCGGATTTTTTTACGGTCACTGCTTACCAGCAGTGCGAGTACCGCAACCACGGCAAGGGCCAGGACGAAATGAAGAACGCGGTCCATATTTGCTCCAAATATGAGGCAGGTTTAGTTTTCGTGCACATTCTATGTAACAACCATAAAGAAAACGAGATCAAACACACACTATAATAAGGACCTGTGACGAGATTCAAAATTAGTGATCGGTGATACACTTCTGTTATGTTTAGTATGGAAGTGAAAAGTTATGTCATTGTGCTAATCTCATAACAATAATTAAACATCTCACCAGTATTTCCAGAATCCTTATCGATCCATAGACAAACGCTATCAGAGAAATCAACTTCATCCATCAAAATGAATTTGATAATCATTCTCAATAGGCGTAGCTTGAAACATAGCAAAGGCTATGTTTCTGAGGCACTAAAATGACTAACGATCGCGTTGAGAGTAGCAGTGGACGGGCAGCGCGCAAGTTGAAGCTCGCATTAATGGGACCTGCGTTCATCGCGGCGATCGGCTACATCGATCCGGGCAACTTCGCCACCAACATCCAGGCAGGGGCCAGCTTTGGCTATAAACTGTTGTGGGTGGTGGTCTGGGCAAACCTGATGGCGATGCTGATCCAGGTGCTGTCGGCAAAGCTGGGTATTGCCACGGGTAAAAACCTGGCGGAGCAAATTCGCGATCACTATCCTCGTCCGGTGGTGTGGTTCTACTGGGTGCAGGCCGAAATTATCGCCATGGCGACAGACCTTGCTGAATTCATTGGTGCCGCGATTGGTTTCAAATTGATCCTCGGCGTGTCGTTATTGCAGGGGGCCGTGCTCACCGGTATCGCGACTTTTTTGATTCTGATGTTACAGCGCCGTGGGCAAAAACCGCTGGAAAAAGTGATTGGCGGCTTGCTGCTGTTTGTGGCTGCGGCTTACATTGTGGAACTGATCTTTTCCCAGCCGAACTTCGCGCAACTTAGCAAGGGAATGGTTATCCCGAGCCTGCCTAATTCCGAAGCGGTGTTCCTGGCTGCTGGCGTGCTCGGCGCGACTATCATGCCACACGTCATTTATCTGCACTCTTCCTTAACTCAGCATCTGCACGGCGGAACACGTCAACAGCGCTATGCGGCCACGAAATGGGATGTGGCAATCGCCATGACGATTGCTGGATTTGTCAATCTGGCGATGATGGCGACGGCTGCCGCTGCATTTCATTTTAGTGGGCATACCGGTATTGCCGATCTCGATCAAGCATATCTGACACTTGAACCGCTGTTGAGTCACGCTGCGGCGACGGTATTCGGTTTAAGCCTGGTGGCTGCGGGACTTTCTTCTACCGTGGTCGGTACGTTGGCCGGGCAGGTGGTGATGCAAGGGTTTATCCGCTTTCACATTCCGCTATGGGTACGCCGTACCGTCACCATGATGCCATCATTTATTGTGATTTTGATGGGACTGGATCCGACGCGTATTCTGGTGATGAGCCAGGTGTTGCTCAGTTTTGGTATTGCACTGGCGCTGGTGCCGCTGTTGATCTTCACCAGCAACAGTCAGCTGATGGGCGATTTGGTGAATACCCGATGGGTGAAACAGGTAGGCTGGGTGATTGTTGTGCTGGTGGTGGCGCTCAATATCTGGCTGTTGGTAGGAACCGCACTCGGTTTGTAAAAACAAAAGGGCCTGTTGGCCCTTTTGTTACATTAATGATGATGTTTGTGGCCACGCCCGCGACCGCGATGGTCGTCACGATCGTTCCAGCCTTCACGATAACCGCGCTCATAAGCTTTGCGTTTGTCCCAGCCACGATGGTAGCCGTTGTCATGACGCCACCAGCGATTTTTTCGCCACTCATAGTTATGGTGCCAGTAATCCCGGTCGCGCCAGCGGCCGCCATCCCAGTAGTTACCGTAGTTATCGCGATCGCCAATTTGTAATTTTATTGATGGCAGCAGGGTGATTTCGCCAGCGTTCGCGGCCAGCGGTGTAAAAGCCAATAAGACTGCCGCCAGAATCAGTGACCTGAACATGTTTTCTCTCCTTCACGATCGAGCCGTAGCCGGCCTGTTAACGTAATATTACGGGGCAGTAAAGCCCCGTTTCATCGCCTTAACTCTTAAATCGCAAGTGAGAGCACTTTTTGTTAATAAATGTGTCTTTATTTCAATCAACTCAGGATAGCATCAATCTCCGCGCACTCTTCAGACGTAAAGTGACGGTTTGCCAGCATGCCGACAGCGTCTTCAATCTGCGCCGTTTTACTCGCGCCAATCAGCACTGACGTGACTTTGTCATCCCGTAACACCCATGCCAGCGCCATCTGGGAAAGCTTTTGCCCGCGTCGTTCTGCCAGCACATTCAGCGCCCGCACTTTTTCCAGTTTTTGTGGAGTGATCTGGTCCGGATTCAGAAAGCGACTGGTGCTTGCCGCACGAGAATCCGCAGGAATGCCGTTCAGATAGCGGTCGGTTAACTGTCCGCCAGCCAGCGGTGAGAAGGCGATACTGCCGACACCTTTTTCCTGTAATAGCGACAGCAAGCCACCTTCGACCCAACGTTCAAACATGGAATATTTGGGCTGGTGAATAAGGCATGGCGTGCCTAAATCGTCGAGTATTTCAATCGCCTGCCTGGCAAGATCCGCGGGATAGTTAGACAGTCCGACGTACAGCGCTTTGCCCTGACGGACGATGTGATCCAGCGCGCGCATGGTTTCTTTGAGCGGCGTTTCAGGGTCGGGGCGATGGTGGTAGAAGATATCGACATACTCCAGCCCCAGACGCTTCAGGCTTTGATCGAGACTGGCAATCAGATATTTGCGTGAACCCCAGTCACCGTAGGGACCTTCCCACATGGTGTAGCCCGCTTTAGTGGAGATAATAAGCTCATCTCGCCACGGTAAAAAATCTTCCTGCAGGATCCGACCAAAATTCCGTTCTGCCGAACCCGGCGGTGGACCATAGTTATTTGCCAGATCAAAATGGTTAATCCCCAGATCGAATGCGCGCTGTAACAATGCGCGACTGTTCTCGACCTGCGTGGTATCGCCAAAATTGTGCCACAAACCCAGTGAGACAATCGGGAGTTTAAGGCCGCTTTGACCGCAGCGGCGGTACTCCATTGTCTGATAACGATTTTCATCTGCGTGATAAACCATGTCACCCCCCTTCCACAATGCGTGTGTCTTCCAGTGTATACGGTTACACCGCCGATTCTTCAATGAATTTTAACCACCAAAACTGTAAATCCTGCTTTCCACCCCTTCACAGCGACTTTCCTGGACAGTCATCACAGTTCTTCGATACTCAACATGAGGTTACCGTCAGAAGGATAGCTGTCATGCAAACCCCGTATTCCGTTGCTGATTATCTGCTCGACAGGCTGGCAGGCTGTGGCGTCGGCCATCTCTTTGGTGTGCCGGGCGATTATAATTTGCAGTTTCTTGACCACGTGATTGAACATCCCAACGTACGTTGGGTCGGGTGTGCGAATGAATTGAATGCGGCTTATGCGGCAGATGGCTATGCCCGGGTATCCGGGGTAGGGGCGCTGCTCACCACGTTTGGTGTGGGGGAGTTAAGCGCGATTAACGGTATCGCGGGAAGCTATGCGGAATATGTTCCTGTTTTACATATTGTTGGCGCACCCTGTCACGGCGCTCAGCGTCGCGGGGAGTTGATGCATCACACCCTTGGCGACGGTGACTTTCAGCATTTTTACCGCATGCAGCAGGCGGTAACGACGGCCAGCGCGATACTGGATGAACAAAATGCCTGCTATGAAATTGACCGTGTGTTGCGAATGATGCTTACCGAGCGCAGACCGGGCTATCTGATGCTACCTGCTGATGTGGCAAAACAGCCCGCCACACCACCGAATGACATCCTGATTGTTCCTCTGAGCGAGCCGGAAAGTAGCGTGGCAGAGGCGTTTCGCTACCATGCCCGTGAACGATTGCTGGATAGCCCGCGCGTAGCGCTGCTGGCAGATTTTCTCGCGCTGCGTTTTGGCCTGCAGCCGGTCTTGCAGCGCTGGATGGCGGAAACGCCGATGGCCCATGCTACGTTATTGATGGGCAAAGGGCTGTTCGATGAGCGTCATCCGGCGTTTGTTGGCACATACAGCGCCGGAGCCAGTAGCGATTATGTTCGTCAGGCGATAGAAGATGCCGATACGATAATGTGTGTCGGCACACAATTTGTCGACACCCTGACAGCTGGGTTTACACAACAGCTACCGCAGGATCGCACCATTGACGTTCAGCCCCATGCGTCACGAATTGGATCCCACTGGTTTAACATCCCGATGGAGCAGGCGGTCACCACATTACGTGAGCTGTGCCTGGAAATGTCGTTTTCTCTGCCGCCAGAACGTCCGCCAATTGGGCGTGTTCAGGTTGAGAAAGGCCCACTAACGCAGGAAAACTTCTGGCACACGGTGCAGCAGTTTCTGAAGCCTGATGACATTATCCTCGTCGATCAGGGAACCGCCGCCTTTGGCGCGGCTGCGCTCTCGCTACCTTGCGGGGCGGAAGTGCTGGTTCAACCGTTGTGGGGATCTATCGGCTACGCGCTCCCGGCGGCATTCGGCGCGCAAACGGCCTGTCCGGACCGTCGGGTGATCCTGATTATTGGCGATGGCGCGGCGCAGCTCACCATTCAGGAGCTGGGATCGATGCTCAGAGACGGGCAATCGCCGGTTATTTTACTGCTCAACAATGACGGTTATACCGTGGAGCGGGCCATACACGGGGCAAATCAGCGCTATAACGACATCGCCGCCTGGAGCTGGACGTCGGTGCCGCAGGCGTTTAGTCGTGAATGTCAGGCGGAATGCTGGCGGGTGAAGCAGGCGGTACAGCTGGAAGAAGTGCTGGCCCGGCTGTCCCAACCGCAACGACTGTCGTTAATCGAGGTGGTGCTACCGAAAGCCGACCTTCCTGAATTATTGCGCACGGTGACCCGTGCGCTGGAATCTCGCAACGGCGGATAGCTATTTATCAGGGCGCTCAGCGACCATCATCGGTTTGCCCGCCAGCAGCAGCCAGGCGGGCAGCATGACGATGCACAGCAGCGGCAGCAGGGTGGAATCTGGTACCACCACTGCTGCCATAAACAGGCTCAGCCAGGCGTCGCGAGTGACGACCAGCACCAGCCCGAGAATAGAGCAAGAAACCGTGATGGCAGCCGGCACCGCTTCAACATGGGCGTGCAACATTAAGCCAAGCGCGACGCCAACGAATACTGCCGGGAAGATTCGTCCGCCGCGAAAACCACTCGCGGCTGCAACCACTAATGCCGCCAGCTTAATGACGGCGAGCATGAAATAATCTGATGTCCCCAGCGTTTGGCTAAACGCCATTTGCTGCATTTCGTCCAGTCCCTTAAACAAGGTAAGCGGCCCGCCAATAACACCCAAAATGCCAAGGATAAAACCGCCTGCCCCGAGGATCAGCACCGGGTGTTTTAATCGATGCATTAAATGGTGCAAACGCGGCAGACACCAGACGGCCACCATTCCAGCGGCAATGGCGATGGCAGCAACAACCGCGCCGCTGAGGATATCCGTCAAGTGCATCTGCGTGTAGTGCGCGATGGGCAGTGAAAAATGGGGGTGAAAAAACAGGCTGGTGGTTAGCGAACCCGCGGCGGCGGCCATTAACGGCGCAAACAGGCGATCCCACAAGGGCACATCGTTTGAGCTATTCAGCGTTTGCGAAAATATCAGCGCGGCGGCAACGGGGGTACCAAATAGTGCGCCGATGGTGCCGGCAGAGGCGAGAATGGTCCAGTCCAGTTTCGCAATACGGGGAAACATGCGGCTACCAAGTGCTACTGCCAGAGCGATATTTACGGTCATGATGGGGTGTTCCGGACCCAGACTGACGCCACCCGCGAGGCCAAGGATTAGCGCTGCCAGCAGGCCCGGTATTGCTGATGTTGGCACCGGCATGCCAATTAACGGTTCACAGGCCGGATCCGGACCTGCGTGGCCATGACTGTAGAGGATAACTAACCCGACCATGATCCCCGTGAGCGTCAGCATACCGATAATCCAGACCGGAGAGTCCTGGGCTATACCGATGCTAACAGGCAGACGTTCCCACAAAAACTGCTGTAAAACGGAAGCCACTTTCATCACAACGATCAACACCAGGCTGGACGCTATGCCAATGATTAGCGCTGGGGTTGATAGCAAGAGCATCGTTCTGGCTCGCGGATGGAGCATTTTCTATTCCTTAAAACAGAGTCATAGACATAGTTTGCACAGCCTGCCTGACGACATCGCTGCAAATGGTGCTGAAACGATAAAGTAATTGTGTGATCTGGATCGATTTTCCACGGGCATCAGCCTTCAGACCGTTGTTGTTATGTCCCCATGAATTTACAGTGTGGCAAAGATTTATTCTGACTTTAGCGGAGCAGTGGAAGAATGACAAAATATGCTTTAGTAGGGGATGTTGGCGGCACCAACGCGCGTCTTGCTCTGTGCGATATTGCCAGTGGCGAGATTTCGCAGGCAAAAACCTATTCCGGGTTGGATTATCCAAGTCTGGAGGCGGTGGTGCGCGTGTACCTGGATGAGCATAGCGTTAGCGTTGAAGATGGTTGTATTGCCATTGCCTGTCCGATAACCGGCGACTGGGTGGCAATGACCAACCATACCTGGGCGTTCTCTATTGCTGAGATGAAAAAAAATCTGGGCTTCAGCCATCTGGAAATCATCAATGATTTCACCGCTGTGTCGATGGCGATCCCGATGCTGAAAAAAGAGCATTTAATCCAGTTTGGTGGCGCGGAACCTGTTGAAGGTAAACCTATTGCGGTTTATGGCGCAGGAACCGGGCTCGGCGTGGCGCATCTGGTGCACGTGGATAAACGCTGGGTAAGTCTCCCTGGTGAAGGCGGCCACGTGGATTTTGCGCCTAACAGCGAGGAAGAGGGAATTATCCTTGAGGTTCTGCGCGCGGAAATAGGTCATGTTTCCGCTGAGCGCGTGCTGTCTGGTCCGGGGCTGGTGAATCTGTATCGCGCCATCGTCAAATCTGACGGACGCCTGCCGGAAAATCTGCAGCCGAAGGACATCACCGCACGGGCGCTGGAAGATTCCTGCATCGACTGTCGTCGTGCGCTGTCGCTGTTCTGCGTCATCATGGGACGTTTTGGTGGCGACCTGGCGTTAACGCTGGGCACGTTTGGTGGCGTGTACATCGCCGGGGGTATCGTGCCGCGCTTCCTCGACTTTTTTAAAGCGTCGGGCTTCCGTGGTGGTTTTGAAGATAAAGGCCGTTTTAAAGCCTATGTGCAGGATATTCCGGTGTATCTGATCGTGCACGATAATCCTGGACTACTTGGCGCTGGTGCGCATTTACGTCAGACGTTAGGCCATATTCTTTAATTCATCAATCAGAAACCTGCAAAACCGCGTAAATTACGCGGTTTTTTTATGCCTACCGCCTACCTTTCCGACCTTCGTCACATTTCCGAATGACGGGATTAATTGTCCAGTAAAAGCATTATTTGTCTGATAACGGTTGTTACTTTCCTCGGACCATAATTTCACTCGTTAACTATTACGAGGAAATGATTATGAGCAAAAAACTGATTGCCGTCTGCGCGTGTCCAATGGGCCTGGCCCATACCTTTATGGCGGCTCAGGCGCTGGAAGAAGCGGCGGTTGAAGCGGGTTATGAAGTGAAAATTGAAACTCAGGGCGCGGACGGAATTCAAAATCGTCTGACGGCGCAGGATATCGCTGAGGCGACGTTAATCATCCACTCTGTTGCTGTTACTCCAGAAGATAACGAGCGTTTTGAGTCGCGTGACGTCTATGAAATTACGTTACAGGACGCGATAAAAAATGCGGCCGGCATCATTAAAGAGATCGAAGAGATGGTTGCCGCTGAACAACAATAATCATCGACAGGGAATTACGTATGGCCATTAAAAAACGCAGTGCAACCGTTGTGCCTGGCGCATCTGGTGCGGCAGCGGCAATAAAAAATCCACCGGCCTCCCGCAATAGCTTCTGGGGCGAACTTCCGCAACATGTGATGTCGGGTATTTCACGCATGGTGCCGACGTTAATTATGGGCGGGGTCATTCTCGCCTTCTCGCAACTGATCGCCTATAGCTGGCTCGATATTCCTGCTGACACAGGCATCATGGATGCGCTGAACAGCGGAAAATTTACTGGTTTTAATCTCTCATTGCTGAAGTTTGCCTGGCTGTCGCAATCTTTTGGCGGCGTGCTGTTTGGCTTTGCTATCCCGATGTTTGCCGCGTTTGTCGCTAACTCTATCGGCGGCAAGTTGGCATTTCCGGCGGGGTTCATCGGCGGGCTAATGTCTACTCAGCCCACGCAGATGCTGAATTTTGACCCCGCGACGCTGCAATGGGCAACCAGTGCTCCCGTACCGTCAACCTTTATTGGCGCGCTGATTATCTCGATTGTCGCCGGGTATCTGGTGAAGTGGATGAACCAAAAAATCCAGCTGCCTGATTTCCTGCTGGCGTTCAAAACCACTTTTTTACTGCCCATTCTTTCCGCGATATTCGTCATGCTGGCGATGTACTACGTGATCACACCGTTTGGCGGCTGGATCAACGGCGGGATCCGTACTCTGCTGACGGCGGCTGGCGAGAAAGGCACGCTGATGTATGCGATGGGTATTTCCGCGGCAACGGCGATTGACCTTGGTGGCCCAATAAATAAAGCAGCAGGTTTTGTCGCCTTCAGCTTTACCACCGATCATGTTCTACCGGTAACCGCGCGTTCTATTGCGATTGTCATTCCTCCGATTGGTCTTGGGCTGGCCACGCTTATTGATCGTCGCTTAACCGGCAAACGTCTGTTCAGCGCACAGCTCTACCCGCAGGGAAAAACGGCGATGTTCCTCGCGTTTATGGGCATCAGTGAAGGGGCGATCCCATTTGCGCTGGAAAGTCCCATCACGGCAATTCCTTCCTACATGGTTGGTGCCATTGTTGGATCGACGGCTGCCGTCTGGTTGGGGGCGGTGCAGTGGTTCCCGGAATCGGCTATCTGGGCGTGGCCGCTGGTAACTAACCTCGGCGTCTATATGGCGGGGATCCTGTTAGGCGCGGTGATTACGGCGCTGATGGTGGTGTTCCTGCGCAACATGATGTATCGCAAAGGCAAATTGCTGATTGAAAGTCTCTGATTAAAAGGATTGTGACCATGAGCTTACTTGCCTCGCTGCGCGACTGGTTAACAGCGCAACATCTTGATGCGATGCTGCTGTCATCGCGGCAGAACAAACAGCCACATATGGGGATCTCCAGCAGTTCAGGGTTTGTGTTTATCAGCCACGAAAGTGCGCACATCCTGGTCGATGCCCGTTACTACACCGATGTCGCCACGTGTACTCAGGGCTATCAGATCCATCTACTCGATGGAACACAGACGCTGTATTCGCAGGTTAATCACATCATTGCGAACGAAAAGCTGCAGACGGTGGGATTCGAAGGTGAGCAGGTAAGCTGGGAAACGGCAAACGCGTGGTCGGGCAAACTGTGCGCCCGATTAGTGAGCGCCGTGCCGGACGTACTCCGGCAGGTGAAAACGGCGCAGGAGATAGCTTGCATCCGCGAAGCCTGCCGGATCGCCGACCTTAGTGCTGAACATATACGCCGCTTTATTCAACCTGGTCTCAGTGAGCGCGAAATTGCCGCTGAACTGGAGTGGTTTATGCGCACGCTCGGCGCAGATAAAGCCTCTTTTGACACCATTGTCGCCAGCGGCTGGCGCGGTGCTCTGCCACACGGCAAAGCCAGCGATAAACGTGTTGAGGCGGGTGAGTTCATTACGCTGGATTTTGGCGCACAGTATCAGGGCTATTGTTCGGATATGACGCGAACCTTTCGCATCCCCGACGCCAACCTGCCAGCGGAAGAAAGCGCGCTGTTTGCCGTGTATCAGATTGTCCTGGCGGCGCAGCGTGCCGCGGTGGCGGCAATTCGACCAGGCGCGCGTTGCAATGAGGTGGATGCCGCAGCCAGGCGGGTTATTACGCAGGCGGGCTATGGCGACGCGTTTGGCCACAATACCGGACACGCTATTGGCATTGAGGTGCATGAAAACCCACGTTTTTCCCCTAATGACACAACGACTCTGGCGGCTGGCATGCTACTCACCGTTGAGCCGGGTATTTATCTGCCGGGGCAGGGAGGAGTACGTATTGAGGATGTGGTGCTGGTTACGCCAGATGGCGGAGAGGTGCTCTACACCATGGCGAAAACATTGTTACACACGGGAGAGGCGTAATGGACTTATCGCTACTGAAAGCGCTGAGCGAGGCGGATGCGATCGCTTCTTCAGAACAAGAAGTGCGTCAGATCCTGCTTGAAGAGGCGGATCGTTTGCATAAAGAGGTGCGCTTTGATGGCCTGGGGTCGGTGCTGATCCGTCTGAATGAATCAACCGGTCCGAAGGTGATGATCTGCGCGCATATGGATGAAGTGGGATTTATCGTGCGCAGCATTTCCAGCGAAGGAGCTATCGATGTATTGCCGGTGGGAAATGTGCGTATGGCGGCCAGACAATTGCAGCCGGTGCGGATTACCACCCGTGAAGAGAGCAAAATTCCCGGTCTGCTTGATGGAGAGCGCAGCGGTAATGAGGTCAGTGCCCTGCGGGTAGACATTGGCGCGCGATCTTACGACGAGGTACTTCAGGCCGGTATACGCCCTGGCGATCGCGTCACCTTTGATACAACTTTTCAGGTTTTGCCGCATCAGCAAGTTATGGGCAAAGCCTTTGATGACCGACTTGGATGTTATTTGCTGGTGGCGCTACTGCGCGAATGGCATGACTCAACTCCCCCTTGTGAGGTCTGGCTGGTGGCCAGTTCCAGTGAAGAAGTAGGACTGCGCGGAGGACAAACAGCAGCACGTGCAGTCGCACCGGATGTGGCAATCGTGCTGGATACCGCCTGTTGGGCCAAAAACTTTGATTATGGTGCGGCCAACCATCGGCAGACTGGTAAAGGCCCAATGCTGGTGTTAAGCGATAAATCGCTGATTGCACCACCAAAGCTGACGGCGTGGGTTGAAAGCGTGGCCGCCGATGTGGGGATTTCCTTGCAGCTCGACATGTTCAGTAACGGCGGCACCGACGGTGGAGCTGTGCACGTAAGCGGCACGGGGATCCCAACGTTTGTCATGGGGCCCGCCACACGGCATGGGCACTGCGCGGCATCGATTGCAGACTGTCGTGACATCATTCAGACCCAGCAGTTGTTGTCGGCTCTTATTTCACATCTTACGTGCGAAACCGTGGCTCATCTGACGGATTTCAGGTGCTGATTTCGCGCTAATCAGGAGTTGTTATGCTAACGATTCAATTTCTTTGCCCGTTACCCAATGGTCTGCATGCACGTCCGGCGTGGGAGCTGAAAGAGCAGTGCAGCCAGTGGCAAAGTGAGGTGATATTTATTAACCATCGCCAGAATGCGAGGGCGGATGCGAAAAGCTCGTTGGCGCTGATTGGCACCGGGACGCTGTTTAACGACAGCTGTAGCTTAACCATCACCGGTCACGATGAAGAACAGGCTCGGCGAGTGCTGGAGGAGTATCTCCAGCACCGGTTTATTGACAGCGATAGCGTTCAACCGACTCCGGAGGAACTGGCGGCGCATCCGTTGCCGCGTTCGCTGATTCGCCTCAATCCAGACCTTCTTTATGGCACCATGCTGGCAGGGGGCGTGGGGGCAGGTACGCTCACGCTTTGGCAGAGCGATAATCTGGAAAGCTATCGCGCCATTGCAGCGAGTGCGGAAGACAACACCCGGCTGGAACACAGTCTGGCGACGCTTGCCGAACAGCTCAATCAACAGCTGCGCGAGCGTGACGGCGAGAGTAAAACCATCCTCAGCGCGCATCTGTCTCTGATTCAGGACGACGAGTTTGCCGGGAATATTCGCCGCTTAATGCTGGAGCAGCATCTGGGGCTAGGGGCCGCAATCGTCGCCAATATGGAACAGGTGTGCGATAAGCTGTCGGCCTCCGGTAGCGATTATCTGCGCGAGCGTGTCAGCGACATCCGTGATATCAGCGAACAGCTGCTGCACATCACCTGGCCTGAAAGACGTCCGCGCAATGCGCTGGTGCTGAATAAGCCGACGATTCTGGTCGCTGAGGATTTGACGCCCAGCCAGTTTTTAAGCCTCGATTTGCAGCATCTGTCTGGCATGATCCTGGAGAAAACAGGGCGTACCTCGCATACCCTGATTCTCGCTCGCGCATCCGCTATTCCGGTGCTTAGTGGCTTGCCGCTGG
The DNA here is from genome assembly GCF_030332425.1 of Citrobacter sp. Cpo142. Classification (NCBI taxonomy): domain Bacteria; kingdom Pseudomonadati; phylum Pseudomonadota; class Gammaproteobacteria; order Enterobacterales; family Enterobacteriaceae; genus Citrobacter; species Citrobacter sp. Cpo142. Next base: position 221,407 of record NZ_JAOWHW010000113.1, on the reverse strand, counting down.
AGGCTATTAGCCGCTATGCAGGGCAGCCTGCGGTACTGGATGCCCGTTGTGGAGTACTGGCCATCAATCCGGACGATGCGGTTCGCGGCTATTACGCGATTGCGCAGAAGCTGGCCGATGAATGCCAGCGGCGGCAGGCGCTTGATGCCGCCCAGCCCGCGTTGACCAAAGATAATCAGCGTATTGATGTTGCGGCGAATATCGGCACCGCGCTCGAAGCGCCGGGTGCATTTGCCAATGGTGCGGAAGGGATTGGGCTGTTTCGTACTGAAATGCTGTTTATGGACCGCGACAGTGCTCCTGACGAGCAGGAACAGTTTGAAGCCTACCAGCAGGTTTTATTGGCCGCAGGCGACAAGCCGGTTATCTTTCGCACCATGGATATCGGTGGTGATAAGAATATCCGCTATCTCAATATTCCGCAGGAAGATAATCCGTTTCTCGGCTACCGTGCGGTGCGGATTTATCCGGAGTTTGCCGGACTGTTTCGTACCCAACTGCGTGCCATCCTACGCGCGGCGACCTTCGGTAACGCACAGCTGATGATCCCGATGGTGCACAGCCTTGACCAGATTTTGTGGGTAAAAAGCGAACTGCAAAAAGCGCTGGTGGCGCTGAAAGCAGACGGTTTACGTCATGCCCCGACAATCTCATTGGGGATTATGGTTGAAGTCCCTTCGGTGTGTTACATCATCGACCATTTCTGCGATGAGGTGGATTTCTTCAGTATTGGTTCAAATGACATGACCCAGTACCTGTACGCCGTCGATCGCAATAATCCACGCGTTTCGCCGCTGTACAACCCGATTACGCCGTCGTTCCTGCGTATGTTGCAGCAGATTGTTCACGTGGCGCACGAACGTGGTAAATGGGTGGGTATTTGCGGAGAACTGGGCGGCGAAGGACGCTATTTACCGTTGCTGCTGGGTTTAGGACTCGATGAGCTGAGTATGAGCAGTCCACGCATTCCGGCGGTAAAAAGTCAGCTTCGTCAACTGAACAGCCAGGCATGCCGCGAACTCGCTATGCAGGCCTGCGAGTGCCGTAGCGCTCAGGAGATTGAAGATCTGCTGAATCAGTTTGCACCGCAAAAAGATGTGCGTCCGCTGCTGGCGCTGGAGAATATCTTTGTTGGTGAATCTCTGAGCAACAAAGAGCAGGTGCTCCAGTTTCTGTGCGGCAATCTTGGGGTAAACGGACGCACTGAACATCCGTTTGAGCTGGAAGAGGATGTCTGGCAGCGCGAAGAGATAGTTACCACCGCCGTCGGTTTTGGGGTGGCAATCCCTCACACGAAATCCCAGTGGATCCGCCATTCCAGCATCAGCATTGCCCGGCTTGCTCAGCCCGTTGACTGGCAGTCTGAGATGGGCGAGGTGGAACTGGTGATCATGCTGACGCTGGGTGCCGATGAAGGCATTAACCACGTGAAGGTCTTCTCGCAGCTGGCGCGTAAGCTGGTGAACAAGCAGTTCCGCCAGTCGTTGTTTGCCGCTGAAGATGCCGAGAGCATTCTGGCGCTGCTGGAGGCGGAACTGACATTTTAAGCTTCACTGAAAGAACGCTATCCAGCCTGTGGCGTTGTGGTTGCAGGCTGGGTAAACGCTACCGGAAAGTGAAATCATCAATGCGGCGTGTTGTGCCCCGGCAGTTTCCCGGCTCTTAACAGTTTCATCTCTTGCTTGCAGAGCAGAACCACCGCATGACGACCTTTAACTCGGCGGGAGGTGAGGGCTCTTTTCACGGTCTGACGATCCGCACCTGATTCCAGCATTTGAAAACACATCACGGAGAGTGCACGTCTGTTTTTCATCGCATATTCACTTTATCGAGTAAGCCAGTAGGATTTGGCTAAAGGCCGCTATTTTACAACGAGGCAAACGGATATGACTAACAGCGTTGGTGTTGTCTCATTTAACGCGCCGACTGAAAGCGTGCGCCGTACTCTCCGGGCGTCAGGCCAAACTGACGTCGGAACAGGCGGCAGAAATAATCACTGTCCTGATATCCACACCGTTGTGCGACTTCGCTAATCGACAGATGGTATTTCTGTAAGATGATGCGTGCCTTCGCCATTCTGACCCACCGCAGATACTCGACGAACCCCATGGTACCGTGCTGGGCAAACACTTTTGACAGGTGATTGGGTGTGATATTAAAAAAAAGCGCCACGCTTTCCCGGGTCAGTGGTTGAGCATAGTTATCCTGTACCCAATTACACATACTGTGATAGAGAAATTCAGCGCGCGGACGCTCTGCGTCAGGGCGGGTATTGACCACACTACGACACAGATGCAGCAGGCTAAGCACCAGCGGCTGAATAATATCCTGGGCCTGAGGAGAGCGGCTTAAATGGGTTAATGCAGTGAGCATCGCCTCGCCTTCGCCACGTTGCGGATGCGGTAGCTCAATACGGCGAACTGGACGTAACAGCGATGCGGTTCGGTTATCGTAAAAAGAGAGTCCCAGCCATGCCGGGGAAAACACCAGGCTTAGTAGCATCACGGGTTTATCGCTGCCGGGCAGATTCGCCGCTTTCGCCGGGATAAACAGCATGTCGCCTTCCGCCAGACTATGCTGCTGTTTTTCCAGCCGGTTGCTGTATTCCCCACGTAGCACGATATCGAGGCGCGGGAGGTCAATACATAAACTACCGGTCGGTAGAGTGGTTCGCTGGGTTGCGAACCACACGCGCCCCAGGCGCTGCGGGTTTAACACCAGGCCGCTGAACAGATCGGCGAAAAACTGTTGGTCTGCGGGTAGGCCTGGCTCTTTCATCGTTCTTTCTCTGCGCTATAAATGCATTAACTGTCTGAACTCTTTCACTTTACTCCGACTAACCGGGATTTCAAATTCCAGATCCTTTAAACGCAGAATATAAGTGTTGTTAAACCAGGGCTCGATCTCGCGGATTTTATTCAGATTTACGCAGAACGAGCGGTGGCAGCGGAAGAAATGCGAAGCCGGTAGTTTGCTGCAAAATTCGCTGATGTTCATCGGCATGACGTATGATTCTCGTCGCGTATAGACGAACGTCATCTTTTCATGCGCTTCAGCGTAGTAGATGTCGTTGATTGGGGTCACGATGATCCGCTCATCTTTGATCAGGTTGATCGTATCGTTTTCGCGGGCTACCGGACTTACAGGGGACGTTCCCGTTTGCTGTTGCTGCCAGGCGGCTTCCAGCTTTTGCAGCATGCTGACAATGCGTGATTCCTGGTACGGCTTCAGAATGTAGTCAAAAGCTTCCAGTTCGAAGGCTTCGACGGCGTGCTCTTTCCACGCGGTAATAAACACAATAAAAGGTTTATGCGCGAACTGGCTGATATTTTGTGCCAGCAATACGCCGTCCAGCGAGGGAATATTGATATCCAGAAAAATGGCGTCAACGCGGTTGTGCTGGAGGTATTTCAGCACGTCCAGACCATCGTCAAACGTGCCGACAATCTCCATCTGGCTATGCTCTTTTATCAGCCAGCTCAGTTCCTGTTGGGCCAGGAATTCATCTTCAACAATGATGACTTTCACGACTTCACTCCTGGTTAAAGCAATAATGTGGCCGGTGCGGCAGCGGGCGAGTGCTGATTAGGCACATAAAAGGCAATCTCAGTGCCTGGCTCCAGACGGCGGATATGTAATCCCTCACCGTAGAGCAGCTTAACGCGATGGTGCACATTCAACAGACCAATTTTATTACCCGGCATTTCATTGGATTCGACCCGTTCAATCACTTTTGGATCGATACCATGACCCGTATCCCGTACGGCAATCCGTACCCGGTTACCGCACTCCGCAACGCTGATAGTGACCACGCCTTTTCCTTTGCAGGGCTGGATCCCATGGACGATAGCGTTCTCTACCAACGGCTGAATCAACAAGCTGGGGATAAAACAGCTTACTTCTTCGTCGATATCATAAATAACGGTCAGCTTGTCGCCAAAGCGGGCCTGTTCGATGGTGATGTAATCCTTGATTTGATACAGCTCTTTCTTGATGTCGATCTGCTCATCGTCTTTTAATTCAATATTATAGCGAAGATAGCGCGACAAATTAAAAATGAGCTGACGTGCGGTGTCCGGGTTAAGCCGCACCGACGATGAAATCGCGTTCAGAGCGTTAAACAGAAAATGGGGATTTATTTTGCTTTGCAGCGCGCGTAGCTCTGCCTTATTTGCCATTTCTCGTAGTTGCTCTGCGCGGGAGACTTCAAGCTGGGTGGAGATGATTTGCGACAGACCGATCGCCATTTCCTGTAACGAGGAAGTGATTTGATGAGCGTGACAGTAGTAGATCTTCAGCGTGCCGGTCACGACGCCTTTCTCCCAAAGCGGGATCACCAGCATGGAGTGAATTTCCGGGGTGCGATGCGCTTCATCATTGTTTTTTATGATAATTTTACCGTGATTTATGGCTTCCTGCGTGGTGGGGCTGACGAAGTCATCGTTATCGCGGTAGTTGATCTCTCCAACGCCAACATAGGCCAGAACGTGCTGAGTATTGGTGATGGCAACCGCGTCAGCGTGGATATCGTGGCGAATAATTTCGCACACCTGACGTAACGACTCGCTGTTGACCTGACGAAAGAGCGGTAGCGTTTTGTTGGCGATATCCAGCGCCAGCTTGGCCTGTTTTGCAGCGCTGGCTTCTTTCTCACCTTCAACGCTTTGTACCAGCATCACGATAAAGCCAATACAGACGCTGCCGAGGATCATCGGGATACCGATTTTTGAGACAATATCCAGCCCCAGGTCGGTGGTGGGCGCCCAGGCGACAACGAGGATCATGGTCAGTGATTCGCACAGCATTCCGCCTAAAATACCTGCGCGCCAGTGCTGCGCTTTGGGGATCTTACGGTTGATCCACCCGGCAATGCAGCCAGCCAGAATGCTGGTAATAAAGCAGGGCAGGGCAGTTACGCCGCCAATATCGATCAGGTAACGGTGGGTGCCTGCGATCAGCCCCGTAATAATGCCAACCCACGGACCGAACAGGATCCCTCCTGACATAACCGCGATAATACGCACGTTGACCAGAGAACCTTCTACCGGTACGCCTGACCAGGTACTGAACAGGGCAAACATGGAGAAAATCGCGGTAACGGCGAGCAGCTCTTTTGGGGAGTGGGCTGACTTGTGCAACAGTTCGCGAAACAGGCGGATACGAATCAGGAAAAACAGACAGAACAGCATCAGTGCTGCCCGGTCAAATACCGCCAGCAGCATATTGAATATTTCGTGCACGGGTGACTCTTGCGCAAGGGTTAAACCACTATGATAGGTAACCTGAGGCAGGATGACCAGCATCCCCGCAGCTCAGAGCTAATGGGGAAAAACCATAATATTAAAAGGGGATTGTTGCATGATTGTTGTATTTACAATACCTGTCCTGTCAGCGCCGCATTCAAGGTAATGTATTTAACAACAAAATGTTAAATGATGGTAATTTTAAGCGGATTGTGAAAATGAATATTTCCTCATTTTACTATGCTGTTCCTCTTTTTTTGTCAGGAAAAAATATTTTGTGTTGCCTCTCGACAGAAGGAAATTATTCAGGCTATTTTCTAAACGTGCCACCATCGTGGCAGCGTCGCTCGGACGGTCCGGGCGCTAACGTTAATCTGAGGATATTATGGCTGACTCCCGCCCTGAACGTCGCTTTACGCGTATTGATCGCCTTCCCCCGTACGTTTTTAACATCACCGCTGAACTGAAGATGGCTGCGCGTCGGCGCGGCGAAGATATTATCGACTTCAGCATGGGGAACCCGGATGGGGCCACGCCTCCTCACATTGTTGAAAAACTGTGTACCGTGGCGCAGCGCCCGGATACTCATGGTTATTCCACCTCTCGCGGCATTCCACGTTTGCGTCGGGCGATTTCCCGCTGGTACCAGGAACGCTATGACGTTGAGATCGATCCTGAATCCGAAGCCATTGTGACCATCGGTTCCAAAGAGGGACTTGCGCACCTGATGCTGGCAACGCTCGATCACGGTGATACGGTCCTCGTGCCTAACCCAAGTTATCCCATCCATATCTATGGCGCGGTGATCGCTGGCGCGCAGGTGCGTTCAGTGCCGCTGGTTGAAGGTGTCGACTTCTTTAATGAGCTGGAACGCGCAATACGCGAAAGTTACCCGAAGCCGAAGATGATGATCTTAGGTTTCCCTTCCAACCCGACCGCGCAGTGCGTTGAGCTGGAATTTTTTGAGAAAGTGGTGGCCCTGGCTAAACGCTATGACGTGCTGGTGGTTCACGACCTGGCCTACGCTGATATTGTTTATGACGGCTGGAAAGCGCCATCGATTATGCAGGTACCAGGCGCTCGCGACGTCGCAGTTGAATTTTTCACCCTGTCGAAAAGCTACAACATGGCGGGATGGCGTATCGGGTTTATGGTGGGCAACAAAACGCTGGTGAACGCGCTGGCGCGAATTAAGAGCTATCACGATTACGGGACCTTTACGCCACTGCAGGTTGCGGCCATCGCCGCGCTGGAAGGCGATCAGCAGTGCGTGCGGGATATCGCTGAGCAATATAAACGTCGTCGTGATGTACTGGTCAAAGGGCTGCATGAAGCTGGCTGGATGGTCGAGATGCCAAAAGCCTCGATGTACGTTTGGGCGAAAATTCCAGAGCAATACGCCGGGATGGGGTCACTTGAGTTTGCCAAGAAGCTGCTGAACGAAGCGAAGGTATGCGTTTCGCCAGGGATTGGGTTTGGTGATTATGGTGATACGCATGTGCGTTTTGCGTTGATTGAAAACCGTGACCGTACCCGCCAGGCTATTCGCGGCATCAAAGCAATGTTCCGTGCAGATGGCTTGTTACCGACCAGTGCAAAATCGACTTCTGAAAGTACCGACTGACGAATATTCCCCCAAAATGCAAACAGGAGCCTGATGGCTCCTGTTTTTTGCTGCGTCTTTTAATTTAGATCATCAGGGCGAAAGTACCGGCCCAAACGATGACCATAAAAGAAATGCCCATAAAGAAATATTTCACTTTTCATCTCTCCGCGTACCTGGGGTACGTCTAAATGAACATATGCTTACCTGACAGAGAGCTGATGCACACGCGAACGAAAGGGAGAATACCCCTCATTTGCTTGGCTGCATCACCTCAGAATTCTGAGCTTTAATGCTCCAGACGGCGCTAATGTACGCCTAAAAATGAGACGAGACAAGAGGCATTTTTCTATTTGATTTTAATAACTTACAACTGTCGTGATTCGGCGACAGTTTAATTTCTGCCGGTAATAAATTGCTATTGAGCGACGTAATGTTTACTCGGAGAATTCTTATATCGCCATTATGTTAATGCGGTTAATTTTTCGCGGAATGAGATAATGAAAAGGTTAAAAATGACCAGATTAATGATGTTAGCACTCGTTTTCACGCCATTGACGTCGATGGCGGCCTCACCGTTGGCGTTTAATTTCAGCTGCGCAAGTATTGGTGGTGTGAATAGCGATGGTAAAGGCAATGTTTGGATTGATGGCACGAAGGCGACGGTGAAGACCATTAATGAAAATTACTGGGAAGCAAAAAGCGGGAACAATACCGTTTCTATCTCCCGTAAAAACGACGGGAATCCGGACGTTTCCTGGGCCGGCCCTAATCGTAAGCACGGGGTATGCCCGCCTGAGGACAATACCGACTTTTCCGGGGCCAAAAAATCGACCAGCACTGGACCCTCTTTTTCCTGCGCTGCGGTAGAAAAAGGCAGTATCGAAGAGATTATCTGCCAGAGTCCTTCGCTCTCAGAAATGGATTTGGCGTTAAACGGGGCCTATAAGCAGGCGCTGGTTAAATCAAGCAATAACCCGACGCTGAAAGCAGAGCAACGAGGCTGGGTGAAAGGGCGTAACGAGTGCTGGAAGGAACAGGATAAATCAGCCTGCATCGCCCGCAACTACAGCGAGCGAATGGCTGAACTGCACAGCAAATGGGGCGTTAAGTAATTCAGCCGCAGAAAAAAAGAAAGGCCTTACGGCCTTTCTTTTTAGATATACAACGAAGCTTCACCCATCGGGCGAGTTTTAAAGCGGCGGTGGATCCAGAGATACTGCTCGGGTGCACGCATGATCTCTTTTTCGATAATTTTGTTCATATACGCCGCAGCCTGGCTTTCATCTGCCGGGTAACCTTCCATTTCCGGGGTGATGAACAGGCGGTAACCGGTGTTATCTGCTTTTCTCACCATGGTTACGGTCAGCATTGCTGCGCCCGATAATCGTGACAGTACGTAGGTACCGTTGGTGGTCGCCACGTCTTTGACTGCGAAGAAGGGGGCGAATGAACTCCCTTTACGACCATAGTCCTGATCGGGGGCAAACCATACGGCCTCGCCTTTTTTCAGGGCACCGACAATACCACGCAGATTATTTCTGCCGATCATCGCCTTGTTGGAGCGCATACGACCGCGGGTTTGGATCCACTCCATCAACTTATTGTTGTGCGGGCGATAGGTTGCCATCATCGGCTGACAAAGTCCCATTACGCGTCCACCCAACTCGAGCGACATAAAGTGTACACCTACAACCATCACGCCACGATTTTGCATCTGAGCGCGCTTCAGGTTGTCCAGCCCTTCTACATCAAACCATTTACGCACCCGACGGTCCGGCCAGAACCAGGCCATACCTGTTTCAAGCAGCCCCATGCCGAGCGAACGGAAATTCTCATCGACCAGTTTGTCTCTTTCTTCCTGCGACAGATTTGGGAAACAGAGTTCGAGATTTTTACGTGCAATAGATTCACGGCGTTTTAAAAATGGACGAGCCAGCGTTCCTGTACGGGTACCAAGAAAACACAATACGGGATAGGGAAGCTGTACCAGTAACCAGAGCACACCAACACCAAACCATGTGAGCCAGTAGCGCGGATGCAAAAACGCGCGTGAAAATTTACTTTGGGGGAACATAAGCACCTGTTGTTGATACGAAATAGATGTATCGCGAAGATTCTTTGCCTGTCGCTTTACACTCTGCACTGATCGTTAGGCCGCCATGAACGACATTGGTTCCTGTAAAGAGTGTAAAACTGAGTCAGGACAAAACCACGAGGGGGCATGAATGATCGGACGCACAATGTACACCCGAAAATTAATGTCAGCCAGAAATAATTACTCAAGATTCGTAAATGTTTTTAGGGCGATTAAGGGCAAAATTTCGCCTATATATAATTCGTTGTTTTTATGATGATTAAATAAACGACGGAGAAACAGTGTAATAGTAAGCGGTCGAATGATTTTTGTGAATAAAATGTTGCTCAAATTGCATGCAGATAGGAATTGTCTTAGAATATAAAGTTAAGGGAGTGTAAGGACTTACGTTAAGTTTACGGCAGACAGGAGGTATCGCTATGCTCTATTTCTGGATCTTTCTCATACTGAGCATTCTGTGCGTCAGTTGCTATATCTGGCAGGTTATAGGCGCTGCGGCGTCAATTAGCGCTTTTCTCGGCATGGCCATCCTTACGGCATTAATTTACGTTTTTACTATGCGGCTGACCAATGGTGACGAAATGGTAACTGGATTATTCCTGTTTCTTGCCCCGGCATGTGGTTTGATCATTCGCTTTATGGTCGCAGACGGTAAGCAATAATTTGGAATGTTACGTTTAGCAATAAATTATCACCTTAAGTTATTTATTATTTGTCTGAGTTTATTGAAGTGCCAGCATCGCTGGCACTTTTTTGTGAGACCGAAATGAATTACCGGGCATCCGCCAACTGGAGTGATGCTTCTTCTTGTTGAGCATTTTTTCGCTGTTGTTCAAGTTCCAGCGCACCGCGATGAGAGAGGTAGCAGAACAGGATGCAGCAAACAATACCCCCCATCAGCAGATAGAAGCCGCCGTGCCACCCCATTTTGTCGACCATTACGCCAAACAGACTGGTGCCCAGCGATGCGCCAAAAATGTAGCTCATAAATCCGCGCAGTCCTACTGCAGAACCTACTGCGAAGCTGGGGACGATTTCCATCGTCTGAACAGAAGCGAGGAACTGTGGAACATAGATCAGGCAACCCACAATGGCGGCAAAAATAGTGACCATCAGCAGGGATTCACTTTTCCAGTAGCCGATCAAACAGACGAAAATCAGCGCCATACAAATCATGGCCAGCGGCATGCGACGGCCTTTAAACAGTTTATCGGTAAGCCAGCCCGCCAGTAATGTGGAAGGGATTGCCGCCCATTCAAAAAACAGAAAAGCGATGCTCATTTGCTCTTTCGAGAAATGTTTTTCGGTTAACAGATAAATAGGCAACCAACTAATCATGCCAAAACGCACCATATAGACGAAGACATCTACCAGTGAAACATACCAGGCATTCTTATTACGCAGCACATAGGTGCAGAAAATCTGGAAGGCACTCATATTTTCTGGTGCCTGGACAGCGTGTCGGGAATTTAATACTACTTTTTCTTCCGGCATCATTTGTTCCAGAGCCGGTAAGCCTTCCTGGCGCGGTGAACCTTTCCCCAGCATCAGCACAATAAAAGCAAACAGTACGGCAACACCGGCCGGGACAATATAGCTGGCGCTTTGCCAGTGCTCGCTCCCTAAAATGGCAAAGGCGGCACCAACAATCGGAGCGACAATACCACCGCCAACGTTGTGAGAAATATTCCAGAATGCGCCGACGCGTCCACGTTCTTTACGCGGAAACCAGTTGGCAATGGTAATAAATGAAGGACCAACGCCCATTCCCTGGAACAAGCCATTGAAAACGACCAGAGCGGCAAAAATCCAGAATCCGGTACTGAATCCTAAACCGACGTTTACGATGGCGCACAGAACCAGGCCGCATGCCATAAAGACCTTAGGGCTGGCCTTGTCTGCCAGACTACTCATAATGCCTTTACTGATCCCATAGGCAATAAGCATACAACTGCTGAGTAGACCAATTTGCGTGGCACTGAGATCCAGATGTTCTTTCAGGTACGGTGTTGAGAGCGTGAAGTTATTGCGCACAATATAGTATGCGAGATAGCCAAGAAATACACTGAGTAATGCCTGAATGCGGTATCGGCCATAAGTTTCCTGGACTTTCTCCGCCGGGACTTTATTTGCCGCTGGCCCTGCCTTAAATATGGATAACATATCATCACCTAAATTTATATTGATGTGAATATCAGGATTTTTCGCAGTGAAGAGTGAAATAGACAGCAGAGAAACTCAAGTTGATGAAATGAGTCACTATTGACACAATTTGTGGATTGCGTGGCTGATTTTGACTCTTTTTAAATAATGGATTTTCAATTCTATTCTTTTACGGATGCTTTTATCATCGGCGTGTGCGGATATTAACAAATCCAGACTGCGTTTTCGGGTATTCTTCACCGATGTCGTCACTTTCCGTTTGGTTATTCTACGAATAACCTTATTCTTCCCCCAGTCGGTGATAAACGGGTAAGTTTTGTCTCAATATTATTTTTTGCACATGTTGGTATTTATGAACAGGATCACAAACAGACTTTTGGGCCGGGGGCGTTGTTGGGCGATCTCGCTCTGTTTTATGTCATTGTCGGTGAGTTGCCTGGCGCAGGGTAAAGAGCTGGTAATGGCGACAACCTTTTCACCGGGGGCAACGGCCTGGATTATTCAGCGTTGGCAGACTGAACCGGGGTCGGTGATGATTCGCACGTTAAACCGGACCAGCAGTTCGTTGGAGCAACTGCTGGATACCGCGAATGCGGAAAATGTTGATCTGATTTTGACCTCATCCCCTATGCTGTTGCAGCATCTGCAGGAACATCAGAAGTTGGCGCCCTTCGACAATGCGTTGCCGGAAAGCCAGCGGCTGGTGCCAGACTCTATCCGTTCGACCTCCGTGGCAGTGGCGATATCTGGTTTTGGTCTGTTAATTAATCGTTCTGCGCTGGCGGCACGACATCTGTCGCCTCCTGCCGACTGGGGGGACTTAACGCTGCCCAAATATCAGAACGCGCTGTTGATGAGTAGCCCATCGCGTTCGGATACCAACCATCTGATGGTTGAGTCATTGCTACAGCAAAAAGGGTGGGAAGCGGGGTGGGCGACGCTGCTGGCGAGTGCTGGAAATCTGGTGACGATTTCATCACGCAGTTTTGGCGTAGCCGACAAAATTAAGAGTGGCCTGGGCGTGGCGGGGCCGGTCATTGATAACTATGCCAACCTGTTGCTTAACGATCCTCACCTGGCTTTTACCTATTTTCCACGCTCGGCGGTATCGCCAACCTATGTGGCTGTTCTCAAGAACAGCCAGCACCCCAATGAAGCGCGTCGTTTTATCCGCTATTTGTTAAGCCCGGAGGGACAGCGGATCCTTGCTGATGCGAATACGGGAAAATATCCGGTAACGCAGCTCGCATCTGATAATCCCCGCGCTGCTCAGCAGGCTATTTTAATGAACCAGCCTCCGCTTAATTATCGACTGATCCTTAAGCGGCAACAGTTAGTGCAGCGGATGTTTGATACCGCCATCAGTTTTCGTCTTGCGCAACTGAAGGATGCATGGCGGGCGCTATACAGTGCGGAAGCGCGCCTGAAGCGCCCGCTACCCGAAATCAGAGCCTTACTGACCAGCGTTCCGATAGATGCCAAAAGTAGTGAAGATGAAGCCTGGCTTGCGCAGTTTGATAATAAAAGCGTTGCCGAACAGCAGATGATGGAGTGGCAGCTCTGGTTTCTTAAAAATCAGCGTCAGGCGATATCAAAACTGGAAGAATTAAAATGAAAGGTGGATCGATACTGCAACGCCTTCGCCAACTCAGCATCAGCAGCAGCCTGCGGGGAGCCTTTCTAACGGGCGCATTACTGACGTTGAGCGTCAGCTGCGTCAGTTTGTACTCCTGGCATGAGCAGAGCTCGCAGATACGCTATTCGCTTGATGATTACTTCCCGCGCGTGCATTCCGCTTTCTTGATTGAAGGAAATCTTAACCTGGTTGTGGACCAGCTAAATGAATTCCTGCTGGCTCCCAATACGACGGTAAGACTGCAACTGCGCAATCAGATAATCTCGCATCTGGATAAAATCGAAGTGCTGAGCAGGGGGTTGCAATCAGCAGAGCAGCAGCAACTGGCGGTGATTTTGCAGGACAGCCGGGCGCTGATGGCGGAACTGGACCGGGTGCTCTACAACATGTTCCTTGTACGCGAAAAAGTGAGCGAACTTTCCGCGCGCATTGATTGGCTACATGATGATTTTACTACTGAGCTGAATTCACTGGTGCAGGATTTTACCTGGCAGCAGGGGACGTTGCTGGATCAAATCGAGGCCAAAAATGGTGATGCGGCGCTGTATCTCAAACGTGCCCGAGAGGTGCAAAACGAGCAGCAGCAGGTCTACACCCTGGCAAGAATTGAAAACCAGATCGTTGATGATTTACGCGACAGGCTCAATGAACTGAAATCGGGTAGCGACGATGGCATGCTGGTGGAGAATCACATCCGCTACCTGGAAAATCTGAAGAAAACGGCGGATGAAAATATTCGTACCCTCGATGACTGGCCCAGCACTATCACACTGCGACAAACTATCGATGAGCTGCTGGAAATCGGGATGATGAAAAATAAAATGCCCGATACGATGCGCGATTATGTTGCAGCGCAAAAAGCGCTGGTTGATGCCAGCCATGCCAGAGAGGCCACGCTTGGGCGCTTTCGAACACTGCTGGAAGCGCAACTGGGGAGTAGCCATCAGCAAATGCAGACGTTTAACCAGCGGCTGGAACAAATTGTTCGCGTCAGCGGTGGGCTTATCCTGCTGGCGACGTTGCTGGCGCTACTTCTCGCCTGGGGGCTTAACCACTACTTCATTCGCTCGCGTCTGGTGAAGCGTTTTACTGCGCTCAACCAGGCCGTGGTGCAAATTGGTCTTGGCAGAACGGATGCCTCTATCCCGGTGTATGGACGCGATGAACTGGGGCGTATCGCAGGCTTGCTGCGCCATACTCTGGGGCAATTGAGCGCGCAAAAAAATCAGCTGGAACAGGAAGTGACCGAGCGCAAGGAGATTGAATCCGATCTTCGTGCAACGCAGGATGAGCTGATCCAGACGGCAAAACTGGCTGTGGTCGGCCAGACTATGACCACGCTGGCGCACGAGATTAATCAACCGCTGAATGCGCTGTCGATGTACCTGTTTACGGCGGGGAGGGCAATCGAACAGGGACAACCCGCTCAGGCCAGAAGCACGTTAACCAAAGCGGAGGGGCTGATTACTCGCATCGATGCCATTATCCGTTCACTGCGTCAGTTTGCGCGCCGGGCCGAGCCTGGCACGCCTCTGCATCCGGTCGATCTACGACAAACGTTCAACGCTGCCTGGGAACTGTTGGCCATGCGACACAAGCCACAGCAGGGTACGCTGACGCTCCCAGACCGGGGCGTGTGGGTGGCTGGTGATGAAGTGCGTATTCAGCAGGTGCTGGTAAACGTCCTGGCAAATGCGCTGGATGCCTGTCCGGTTGCGGCGAAAATAGAGGTTCACTGGCAGACCGAAGGCAGCCGGTTGTGCGTATTTATCAGCGATAACGGCCCCGGCTGGCCTGGGGCATTATTACCATCACTGTTAAAACCGTTTACCACCAGTAAGGATGTTGGCCTCGGTATTGGCTTATCGATTTGTGTATCGTTAATGATGCAAATGAGCGGCGAACTGCGCCTGGCGTCGACCCCGGGGCGCAATGCCTGCGTCGTTCTGCAATTTAATCTGACGGATGTAAACGATGTTGAGTGATGAATATTCTGTTCTGCTTATTGATGATGATGCCGATGTTCTTGACGCTTACACCTTGTTGCTTGAACAGGAGGGATATCATGTATTCGCATGCAGTAACCCTTTTGATGCCCGAAATTGGCTGCAGGCCGACTGGCCAGGGATTGTCCTGAGCGACGTGTGTATGCCTGGCTGTAATGGAATTGACCTGATGACGTTGTTTCATCAGGATGACAATCAGCTTCCGATCCTGTTGATCACCGGACATGGCGATGTCCCTATGGCGGTGGACGCGGTGAAGAAAGGTGCGAGGGATTTTCTGCAAAAACCGGTTGATCCTGGCAAACTGCTGGTGTTGGTAGAGGACGCGTTGCGGCAGAGAAAATCTGTGATTGCACGTCGTCACTATTGCCAGCAAAAGCTCCAGGTTGAACTGGTCGGCTACAGTGACTGGGTTAATCAGTACCGCCAGCGCTTACGGCAACTGGCTGAAACGGATATTGCCGTCTGGTTTTATGGCGAGCCGGGAACCGGACGTATGACCGGTGCCCGTTATTTGCATCAGCTTGGGCGCAGCGCTGAAGGACCGTTTATTCGTGGGGAGTTGACGTTAGAGAATGCGGGGCAACTCAATGACCTTATTGCCCAGGCGCAAGGGGGAACGCTGGTCCTGAGCCATATTGAGTGCCTGACGCGCGAACAGCAGCACCAGCTGGTGCATTTGCAAAGTCAGGAGCGGCGTCCGTTTCGCTTAATTGGCATTGGCGCCACTTCGTTGGTGGAACTGGCGGCAACCAACCAGATTGTGGCTGAACTATATTACTGTTTCGCGATGACGCAAATTGGTTGCCAGCCGTTGTCTCAGCGCCCGGATGATATTGAGCCGCTGTTTCGTCATTATCTGCACAAAGCCTGTCTGCGTCTGAACCATCCGGTGCCTGAAGTTGAAGTGGATTTACTGAAAGGCATGCGGCGTCGCGTGTGGTTAAGCAATGTCCGGGAACTGGCCAATGCCGCCGAGCTTTTTGCTGTTGGGCTACTGCCACTGGCTGAAACCGCGAATCCGCAACTGCATTTGCCCGAACCGACACCGCTCGATCGTCGGGTCGACGAGTACGAGCGACAGATCATTACCGAAGCGCTCAATATTCATCAGGGACGCATTAATGAAGTGGCGGAGTATTTACAAATTCCGCGTAAGAAACTGTATTTGCGCATGAGAAAATACGGACTGAGCAAGGAACACTATAAGTTTTAGCAGATGGCATGTGGGGAAGAAGAGCGGGTGACGGTATTTCGGTGGTGGCACTAGCGTTCACCGAAATACGCGACGGAACTCTGGGTGATTATCGGGGTGTTTTTCTTACCACATCAAATCGTCAGGAATGACAAAATCAGCATACGGATCGTCTTCGTCCTTCGCTTCCTGGCTCAGTTCGCAATTTAGAACAATATAGCTTGCATCGCGCTGGGCAATCTTGTCGGCGACAACAGCCGGGATAATGGCGTATTCGCTCTCGCTGCTGCTTTCAGCCGTCAGGCGGGCAATGGCCAGACGGCCCTTGATCAACTGAGACTGGGTTACCTTATCAACATAAACTTTTTTGATCAGGTTATTGTCAGTAAAGTTGTAACCAATATCGCCACGGGAAATGGTGATTTTGTTCATTTCAATCAGTTGCTTGATCTGCGCTTTGTATTCTTTAGACAATGCGGCCTGCTTCTGCTGTTCGCTGAGCTGCTTATCACGCTCGACCTGTGCTTTTTTATTTTCTTCAACCGCTTCTCTGGCTTCACGAGCCTGAACGCGCGATTTTTTCGCCGTTCTCTGCACTTTCGCCATTTTTTTGCTGCTGACCAGACCTGCTTTAAGCATCTGTTCTTGTAGGGTAAGTTTTGTCATTGTCGCTTCTAATCCAAAAAATCGTTGCAAGGATTATAACCTTAACGTTCGGCGGGACGCCAGAATGATGGCCGCAGCCACGGCTGTTATCTCGGGCCGCTGTCACTTGTTCTGTGTCTCTCCTTTTTCTGAATCAGTTGATGATTACCTGATTTTTAATAAAAAATAATATGCCAAATAAGTTAATAAAGTGGAGTATAGGTTTGCAAATTCACATTAGTCAGTGTTTTATTCTAATTGAAGTAATTAAATAGAGTTATACTGGCAAAAATTTAATCTAAAAAACAAACAGTTGCCCATTGTTCAAATTTAAAGAGCCGCTTCTTTACGCCGATAACCATAGTGAAAATATGGATAATGGAGGGAAGTGGCATGTGGTGGGTTTATCGAATGCCGATGAAAATGAAGTTAATAATTGCGCTACAACCATTATTATTGGCGTTATGTTGGTTTGCTGGTTCAGGAATATTAACGCGCATTGAGACAGAACGGCAGATGGAGAATATTGCCCAACTGACAGCGCTCGCACACAGTGCCGGAAATGTAGTGCATGAATTGCAAAAAGAACGCGGTATGAGTGTCGGGTTTCTGGGGGCTGCAGGGAAGACGTTCAAAGATGAGTTAAATGCACAGCGGGCTTTGACCGATCGCGAGATCGAGGTATTTGTGCGGTCACTGTCCGATACTGCATTACCGGAAGGGGATGTCGCCACCTCTGTCGCCACGTTTAAGAAAAACATTCTTTCTCTCTCCACTATACGGGAGAACGTCACGCAATTAGGGCTTCCGGCTTCAGATGTTGTTAAGTTTTATACCAACGTCATTGCTGATGTGCTGAATTTTGTGGGTAGATTGGGGCAGTTGACGGATTCTGGCGAGATGGCAAACGCATTCGCCGCCTACTACAACCTGCTGAATTTAAAAGAACAGGCGGGTATTGAACGAGCTCTGCTGTCAAATATCTTTTCCTCCGGCCATTTCGCCGACGGACAGTTACATCAGCTCAGTGATGTCGTCAGTAAACAGAACGTTTGGTTAGCAGAATCGTTACGCCTGAGTTCACCGGAACAGGCAGCCATGTTGAAAAGCCGCTTACAGTCAGCAGAAGCGTCAAAAGCCCTCGCATTTCGTGAAACCGCGTTTAGCCATGCCGCCAACGGTGGATTTGGTGTCGATCCTACTACCTGGTTTAAAGTACAAACCCAGCGTATTGAAGTGATGCGGCAGATAGAAAATGTGGCGGCGAATCTTCTGTTGGCGAATGCAGAAAAACTCGCGCAGGATGCACGAAAAAACTGGCAAATATATATGGCTGTCAGCCTGTTAGCGCTACTTGCATCATTGACGTTCGCTGGGGCCATCGCAATCAATATGCACCGTCAGTTTAGTGACACGCTACGCAAGATTGCGGGTATGAACGGCGATCTGACTCAACGTCTGGCGACCCCGGGCAAAGATGAGCTTTCCTCACTTAATCGCGCCTATAACACGATGCTGGAAAGTATTCAGCATATCGTACAGGAGATTAAGCAAGGCTCCGTGGTTTTGTCTGATGCCAGTAGCAGTATTACGGCGGGAAATCAGGATCTGGCGCAACGTACAGATGAACAGGCAGCATCAATAGTAGAAGCTGTGGCCAGTATGGAGCAGCTATCAACAGCGATTACGCAAACGGCAGATAATGCCCGCGAAGCGGAGCATCTGACAATCAGGCTGGAAAAAGAGGTCCGACAGGCCAGTAACGTTGCCAGTGCGGCGAACCAGAGCATGGGGGATATTCGCGCTTCCAGTGAGAAAATCTCGAATATTGTGACCTCGATTGACGATATTTCGTTTCAGACTAACTTACTGGCGTTGAATGCGGCAGTGGAAGCTGCACGGGCAGGAGAGATGGGCAGGGGGTTTGCGGTCGTAGCCAGTGAAGTGAGAAATCTTTCGCAGCGTTGCGCCAAAGAGGCTAACCAAATCCGTGAGCTGGTCGCGCAGAATATGGTCAAAATTAGTGAAGGTGTTGAGCGGGTTACGGCATCTGCTACCGCGCTGGAAGCCGCGGCGGATAATACCACCAGTATGAAGCAATATATTGCGGATATCGCTCGTGTGGCGACGGAGCAGTCGCAAGGGGTAACCCAGATAAACCTGGCACTGCGACCGATGGAGCAGGTTACGCAGCAAAATGCGGCGTTGGTATCTCAGGCTGCGAGCGACAGCCAGCGGCTGGACAATCTGTCGGCAACCATGAAGGATCTGGTTAACCGTTTTGTTGTCTGACGTGGCGCCGTTTAACCGACCCGGAAAACATACCGGGTCGGTTAGTTATCGTATCCTCATGGTGAGGATAGGAAGGAGCATTGGTCAGGTACTTTCAGTGGGTTAGAAAAAGATTTCTGACACAGGGATGTCGTCGCTGGTAAAGTGAGCAACCAATACCGAGATCTGGCCAGAAGGGAATTCAGTGTGACTGAGCGTATTGATTATCAGGCTGAAAAATACAGTTTTACTGAGGCGACAGAGTGTTCCCGTCTTACCGGCCAGTGGGCTGATGTTATTGCTGAATGCCGGGAAATGAAGGCGGGGCCCCAAGAACGTCTGCGTATTGCTTTATTGAATGTGGACTATGTGACCAGCTTTGAGCTGCCTTTCCGCCTGTTATTACTCCGTACTCCACAACTGATTGCCAGCGTGCGTGAAGAGCTGCAGCTTAGTCAGAAAAACGTCATCTTTAACGGCAAACGCTTTGGATGTGTTTACAGCCTGAAAGCGAGTCTCGGCGGGATCCCGAATGAATTTCAGTACCGCCTGTCACATCGTATCCGGCGCATTAGTCCTGCAGGTTCAGGCGAAGCGCCATATCAGCAGATTGCTAAAACAGTAAAAGCGCCGCGTGAACGTCTGAAGCTGGCACTGGAATCGGGCCTTGATGTCACTGCGCTGGACGGGCTTTTCTGGTTTGGCAGCCAGCGTATTGCCGCTGATGTGTTGAGGCTGAGAAAAGCAGGGATGCGGATAGCGACAAAGCAGACAATGGTGTCCGACAATCTTACTGCAACAGTGAGGAATGTGCCGTTTTACCGCCTGGCCCAGGGATGAACTGACTGGTAAATGAAAGGATTATAACGGGGAGCACAAGAATTCATGGTGTCCCCTGCAGGAATCGAACCTGCAACTAGCCCTTAGGAGGGGCTCGTTATATCCATTTAACTAAGGGGACGAAGCGGCACGAGTATAGCGTTTTTTACTCACAACGGTAAGTCTCAGGCCGCCCGACTGCTCAAACAGTCACCATTCAGGCCTGTTTTTTCTGGTTTTTCTGCTTTTGCTCATCACGCTTTGCTTGCAACCTGGCTTCTTCCTTGCGTTTGTTGCTCATATCATTGCGGATCTGCGCATGGCTCATCAGCGCGAAAATAAACGTTCCGCCACAGATATTCCCGGCGAGCGTTGGTAGCGCAAAGGGCCAGAAAAAATCACTCCAGTGCAGCGTGCCATTAAAGACCAAATAGAGAATTTCCACCGAGCCGACGACGATATGCGTGGTATCACCTAACGCAATCAGCCAGGTCATCAGAATAATGACCACAATTTTTGCCGCCCCGGCAGACGGAAACATCCACACCATGGTGGCAATTAACCAGCCGGAAATGATGGCGTTGGAAAACATCTCTGTTGGCGTATTTTTCATCACATCCATACCAATTTTGACAAAAGCATCGCGGGTCTCTTCATCAAAAATCGGCATATGTTCAAACGCCCATGCGGCAACCCCGGTGCCAATAATATTACCCAGCAGAACCACGCTCCACAGGCGCATCAACAGGCCAAAATTGCCGAGGGTAGGGTTTTGCATCACCGGCAGTACAGCGGTGACGGTATTTTCGGTAAAGAGTTGCTGGCGGGCCATAATGACAATAATAAAGCCGAAGGTATAACCGAGGTTCTCGAGTAAAAATCCCCCTGGCACGCCTTCCAGTTGTACGTGAAAAATCCCTTTAGCCAGCAATGAGGCGCCCATCGACAGTCCTGCTGCGATGGCTGACCACAGTAGCGCCATCGCGTCACGCTCCATCTCTTTCTCCCCATCCTGGCGAATATGTTCATGGATTGCCATGGCGCGGGAGGGGAGTCTGTCCTCATCAAGCTCTATCTTTGTCCCTGTTAGCTTTTCATCGCTTTCCACCTCGAGCTCGTCGCTGTGTCGATCGATCTTATCTTTCTTGATGTCATTCATAGCCGAATCCTGAATAAGCACGTATTGCTAAAGCGTAGCGGCTTTTGTCCGAAAACCAGCGGGAGAAAGTCTGAGATAGCAAAAATAGTAACGTTTGTTTTTATCGGGTTAGTTAGAATAGAACCGCCGCGGAGTGCGCATTACCAGGCTATGATCAAATCAGTAAGACAGGGTATATAGACATCATTTGACGTGCTGTTACAATCGCTCACATCTAAACAGGCGGATACGTCATCGTTCCGTCATGGATGGCAATCAGCGATAGCCATAAAACACAGGGAGACACTTATGAAGCTTCGCCTGTCGGCGCTTGCGCTGGGAACCACACTTTTGGTGGGGTGTGCGAGCTCCGGTACTGAACAGCAGGGGCGTTCGGACCCATTTGAAGGGTTCAACCGCACCATGTACAACTTCAACTTTAATGTTTTAGATCCATATGTTGTTAGACCCGTAGCTGTTGCCTGGCGTGATTATGTTCCGCAGCCAGCGCGTAATGGTTTAAGCAACTTTACGGGGAACCTTGAAGAGCCGGCCGTCATGGTCAACTACTTCCTGCAAGGCGATCCTTATCAGGGGATGGTGCACTTTACCCGTTTCTTCCTGAATACCCTGTTAGGTATGGGCGGCTTTATAGATGTGGCAGGTATGGCTAATCCGAAGTTGCAGCGCGTTGAACCACACCGCTTTGGCAGTACGTTAGGCCATTATGATGTTGGTTACGGGCCGTATATGCAGCTTCCGTTCTACGGTAGTTTCACGCTGCGTGATGACGGCGGCGATATGGTCGATACGCTGTATCCGGTACTGTCCTGGCTGACCTGGCCGTTGTCGATAGGCAAATGGACGGTTGAAGGGATTGAAACCCGTGCGCAATTGCTCGACTCTGACGGTCTGCTGCGTCAGTCTTCCGATCCTTACATCATGGTGCGCGAAGCTTACTTCCAGCGTCATGACTTTATTGCGAACGGCGGGAAACTCAAACCAGAAGAAAACCCGAACGCGAAAGATATTCAGGATGATTTAAAAGAGATCGATTCTGAGTAAGGAATTGGGCAAATAAAAAGGTGAGCTAAAAAGCTCACCTTTTTTACGTCTGAAGAAAATCAGAATGCGTAGTTGAAGTTTGTACCAAACAGCCAGGCTTTACCTTCAGAGTCGAAAGTATAGTTGCCTTCTTGCACTGTTACTTTTTGTCCGTGCATGTAAGACACACCGACGTCGATAGAGGCATCGTCATTGAACGCATAAGTTGTACCTGCACTCAACCACAGGCGATCCTGATCCGGAATCGAGATGGAACGCTTACTTGCTGGAACCGGGCTATCGTCATAAGCAATACCGGTACGGAACGTCCAGCTTTTATCCATATAGTAAGTCGTACCCAATGCAATGCGGTAAGAATCTTTGAAGCCTTCTTCTTTATAGAACAGTGTCTGTCCATTGGAACCTGTGGCTTTCAGCTCCTGGAACTGACTCCAGCTGGTATAGGCCATGCTGTAGTGGATAGCCCACTGTGGTGCAATACGGTTATAACCTGACAATTCCCACATTTCAGGAAGGTTAAGTGTCAGAGAACCCGGGACGGTGGCATTGGTCGTTCCCCATGGGAATGTAGTGCCAGCGCCAGGTATAGCGTTCGCCTGGGTACGGATGCCACTCTTATAATCGCCATCAAAATCAATTTTAACTTCAGAACGGTACGTTAAACCATAACGGTTATTTTTATCCAGTTCGTACAGAATCCCGGCGTTCCAACCGTAGCCCCATTCGTCCCCTTTCAGGCTGGCAATTTTGTTGCTGACCTTCGGTAATGCAGCCGTCTGCTCGCCAGAATAACGTTCAATTTTTGCATCAGCATAAACGGCGTTAAAACCGAGACCGAAGCTCCAGCTATCATTCAGACGGTAGGCGCCGCTCAGGTTAAGGTTGACCGTTTTAAGGTCGGTCTTACCGCCGTATTCACCGACGATGTAGCTGTCGTTAAATTCGGTAGCCAGGCCATAGTTTGAGGTAACGGAAGCACCCCAACCAAACTGTTCGTTGATAGGCATCACGAAGTGAGCATTGGGAACCCACGCCGTAGGCGCGATGTTGTCCGCATCAGTGCTGCGTCCGGTGTATGGCGATTTACCGGAAATATTAACGTCTGGATCGATATACACCGCACCTGCTGAGAAAGTAGGGCGATCGAACATCATAATCAGTGCCGGGTTACGACTGGCGTTACCTGCATCATCTGCAATTGCGCCTTCACCCGAATATGCCCGGCCAAGGCCAGAGGAAGAAAATTCGTTTAACTGAAAGCCTGCAGACCAGGCCTGTGTGGAGATAATTGCCACTGCGACTGCGACTGCGAGAGCAGACTTTGTAAACAGGGTTTTCTGGCTCATGACCATAACCTCATAGATTTATTTTTATACAAACAATGTTACATGCCGTAACAGGAGCGCGAAGTGTAGGGTCTGAGGTACGACTTAGAAATCAGACCAGTGGCGTGAGTATAGGTCTGACCAGCTGGAATGTTGCAAGTATGTTTATAAATATTTTCAAATTTGATCAGAGAAACGCGATCCAGCTGGCAAAATTGCGGGGGGGCGCACTCACCTGTTTGGGCGATTTTTGTTTTAGATCATTTTTAAGTGTGATTTCGGTCACTTATCGCATTTCATACAATTAACGACTGGAGAGGCGAATAATGGGAGCGTAAAATATCCCTATCGTTTATCTGGCACCTCAGGTGCGAATACAGAGGAAATCTACAATGAGTAAATGCAGTGCTGATGAAACCCCGGTTTGCTGCTGTATGGATGTTGGCACCATCATGGACAACTCCGATTGCACCGCGTCCTACAGCCGTGTGTTCGCGAACCGCGCAGAGGCAGAAGAAACGCTGGCCGCTCTGACTGAAAAGGCGCGTGGCGTGGAATCTGAGCCTTGCCAAATCACCTCGACCTTTACTGAAGAGTCAGAAGGTGTGCGTCTGGATATCGACTTTGTTTTTGCCTGTGAAGCTGAAACGCTGATCTTCCAGCTGGGCCTGCGTTAATCCCCCTCTGCAAAAGCCCTTGCTATCTGATAGCAAGGGCTTTTTCGTAACTGTCAGTGATTATTCACTGTGTCTTAGCTCCCACTTTCTTTTCTCTCCGCTTGGCTAAATGTAAAAAATTGGTTAAGACTATGATCAGGTCAGACCACTTATTTTATTTTTTTACAGGGGAGTGTTATGAGTCAGGCTTTACCGCTGGTTACCCGCCAGGGCGACCGTATTGCCATTGTAAGTGGATTGCGTACGCCATTTGCTCGTCAGGCTACCGCGTTTCATGGCATTCCCGCCGTTGATTTAGGAAAAATGGTCGTCGGTGAGCTGCTGGCGCGCAGCGAAATACCTGCTGATGTGATTGAGCAACTGGTTTTTGGTCAGGTGGTGCAAATGCCTGAAGCGCCAAATATTGCTCGTGAAATCGTGCTGGGAACCGGCATGAATGTGCATACGGATGCTTATAGCGTAAGCCGAGCCTGCGCGACCAGTTTTCAGGCAGTGGCGAATGTCGCGGAAAGCCTGATGGCGGGGTCTATTCGTGCGGGAATTGCGGGTGGTGCGGACTCATCGTCAGTCTTGCCTATTGGCGTTAGTAAAAAGCTGGCGCGGGTGCTGGTGGATGTCAATAAGGCCCGGACAACCGGTCAACGCCTTAAACTCTTTTCCCGACTGCGTTTACGTGACCTGATGCCTGTGCCGCCAGCCGTCGCCGAGTATTCCACTGGTTTGCGTATGGGGGATACGGCTGAGCAAATGGCCAAAACCTATGGTATTACCCGAGAACAGCAGGATGCTCTGGCGCACCGCTCTCATCAGCGTGCCGCTCAGGCGTGGGCTGAAGGAAAGCTGGCAGATGAGGTAATGACTACCTACGCGCCACCGTTTAAAGATCCTTTTTCAGAAGATAACAATATTCGCGGTAACTCTACGCTGGCCGATTACGCCAAACTACGTCCGGCGTTTGACCGCAAGCACGGCACTGTCACCGCAGCAAACAGTACCCCGATAACGGACGGCGCAGCCGCCGTGATCATGATGACGGAGTCGCGTGCGAAAGAGTTGGGGCTGGTGCCGCTGGGATACCTGCGTAGTTTTGCTTTTACCGCCATCGATGTCTGGCAGGACATGCTGCTGGGACCAGCGTGGTCAACGCCGCTAGCCCTGGAGAGAGCCGGTCTGACCATGGCAGATTTAACCCTGATCGACATGCATGAAGCTTTTGCCGCACAAACGCTGGCGAATCTTCAGTTGTTGGGTAGCGAACGTTTTGCCCGCGACGTGCTGGGCAGAGCACATGCCACTGGCGAAGTTGATGACAGTAAATTTAACGTGCTGGGTGGATCGATTGCCTATGGACACCCCTTCGCCGCTACCGGTGCGCGCATGATCACCCAAACCCTACATGAGTTACGACGTCGTGGCGGTGGTTTTGGTTTAGTGACCGCCTGTGCAGCTGGTGGTTTGGGTGCAGCCATGGTTCTGGAGGCGGAATAATGGAAATGGCATCGGCTTTTACACTAAACGTACGTCTGGATAACGTTGCTGTTGTCACCATTGATGTGCCCGGAGAGAAAATGAACACCCTGAAAGCGGAGTTTGCTTCTCAGGTACGGGCCATTCTGAAACAAATCCGCGATAACAAAGCATTGCGCGGCGTGGTGTTTATTTCGGCTAAACCCGATAACTTCATTGCCGGGGCGGATATCAACATGATTGGTAGTTGTCGTAGCGCGCAGGAAGCCGAAACGCTGGCCCGTCAGGGGCAGCAGATGATGGCGGAAATTAATGCCTTGCCGATCCCGGTTATCGCCGCGATTCATGGCGCATGCCTCGGCGGTGGCCTGGAGATGGCACTGGCGTGTCACAACCGTATTTGTACCGATGATGTTAAAACCGTTCTGGGTTTACCGGAAGTACAACTTGGCTTGTTGCCCGGCTCCGGTGGTACGCAGCGGCTGCCGCGCCTGATTGGCGTCAGTACTGCACTGGATATGATCCTCACCGGAAAACAATTACGCGCAAAACAGGCGCTGAAAGTTGGTTTAGTGGATGAAGTTGTACCGCATTCCATTTTGCTGGAAGCGGCCGTAGAACTGGCTAAAAAGGACAGTTCTGCGCATCGAACACTGCCCGTGAGAGAGCGAGTGTTGGCGGGGCCGCTGGGGCGGGCGCTGTTGTTCCGCATGGCCAGTAAAAAGACGGTGCAAAAAACGCAAGGTAACTACCCTGCAACAGAACGTATCCTTGAGGTCATCGAAACCGGGCTAGCGCAAGGTAGCAGTAGCGGTTACGACGCTGAGGCCAGTGCGTTTGGTGAGCTGGCGATGACATCCCAGTCTCGGGCGTTACGGCACATCTTTTTTGCCAACACCGATGTGAAAAAAGATCCCGGAAGTGATGCGAAACCTGGCCCGCTAAACAGCGTAGGTATTTTGGGCGGCGGTCTGATGGGCGGTGGTATTGCCTACGTGACGGCCTGTAAAGGCGGCTTGCCTGTGCGCATCAAAGATATAAACGCTAAGGGAATCAACCACGCGCTGAAGTACAGCTGGGATCAGCTTGAAACGAAGGTTCGCCGCCGTCATATCAAAGCCAGTGAACGCGATAAACAACTGGCGCTGATTTCGGGATCGATCGACTACCGTGGCTTTGCGCATCGCGATTTGATTATTGAAGCCGTGTTTGAAGATCTGTCGCTAAAACAACGGATGGTGGCTGAAGTTGAGCAAAATTGCGCACCTCACACCATTTTTGCTTCTAACACCTCATCTTTGCCCATTGGCGATATTGCCGCGAATGCTGCCAGGCCTGAACAAGTGATTGGTTTACACTTTTTTAGTCCGGTGGAAAAAATGCCATTGGTCGAAGTGATCCCACATGCCACGACTTCTGAACAGACGATTGCAACCACCGTTAAGTTAGCGAAAAAACAGGGCAAAACGCCGATAGTAGTCAGAGATAAGGCTGGCTTTTACGTTAACCGCATTTTAGCGCCTTACATTAACGAAGCGATTCGTATGTTGACCGAAGGCGAGCGGGTTGAAACCATAGACGCCGCGCTGGTTAAGTTTGGTTTTCCGGTCGGGCCAATCCAACTTTTGGATGAGGTCGGAATTGATACGGGCACTAAAATTATACCAGTGCTTGAAGCTGCATATGGAGAACGTTTTAGCGCGCCTGCAAATGTTGTTGCTTCAATTTTGAATGACGATCGCAAAGGTAGAAAAAATGGTCGGGGTTTCTATCTTTATGGTGCGAAAGGGCGTAAAAGCAAAAAACAGGTCGACCCTGCAATTTATACGCTTATTGGCGTCCAGGGCCAGGGCCGACTTACCGCCGCGCAGGTAGCAGAGCGGTGCGTCATGTTAATGCTCAATGAAGCAGCCCGTTGTTTCGACGAGAAGATAGTCCGCAGCGCACGTGATGGCGACATCGGCGCTGTATTTGGTATTGGTTTTCCGCCATTCCTCGGCGGCCCGTTCCGGTATATGGATTCTCTCGGCGCGGGTGAAGTGGTTGCGGTTCTGCAACGGCTGACCACGCAGTACGGTTCGCGGTTTACACCGTGTGAGCAGTTATTGCAGATGGCGGAACGCAGTGAAAGATTCTGGAATATTGGGGAAACTGACCTGAATTCATGAGGTCAAAGGTAGGATGAATCCGCACTGAATGTATGGGTCGCGCTCAAAATGTAAACAGAGATTGACTATACTTACGCCGTTGAGGTAAAAAACAGCGTTTCATTCGGTGAATGGATAAGGCACAATGCCGGCCACCATATCGTTACCACAGCCAATAGGGGCTGTGAATAAAGGTAGTGGTGATTCTGGTTAACAAAAGCGGTGCAATATGCAAGTTTTTATCATGCGTCACGGCGACGCGGCCCTCGATGCCGCCAGTGATTCGGTTCGTCCCTTAACCTCCTGTGGTTGTGACGAATCTCGCCTGATGGCGAACTGGCTGAAAGGTCAAAAAGTGGATATCGAACGTGTTCTGGTGAGCCCGTTCCTACGAGCCGAACAAACGCTGGATGTGGTGGGGGAGTGTATGAACCTGCCAACCGGTGTGGATGTTTTGCCGGAGCTGACTCCCTGCGGCGATGTCGGTCTGGTCAGCGCCTATTTACAGGCTCTGGCCAATGAAGGTATCGCCACCGCACTGGTTATCTCTCACTTGCCTTTAGTGGGATATCTGGTGTCTGAGCTTTGCCCAGGTGAAACACCGCCGATGTTTACCACATCAGCGATTGCCAGCGTTACGCTTGATGAGAGCGGGAAGGGTACTTTTAACTGGCAAATGAGCCCGTGTAACCTGAAAATGGCAAAAGCGATTTAAACAGGCCGGATAAGGCGCAGCAGCCACCCGGAAAATCAAAGAGCCGCAAATGCGGCTCTTTTTGTCTTTCTGCATCACGGAAGTTCGGGCGGTAGCCACTCTTCCACTTCAATCAGCACCAGCAGCGCGGCGTCGCCACCGTACTCCTTCGGTGCCTGATGAAAGGCCATTACGTGCGGATGCTGGGCCAGCCAGAGCGGCGTCTGCTGTTTCAGAATATGTTTTCCGTGGCCATGCATCACGCAGGCGCAAAACACATGCTCACGGCGACAGGCGGCAATCAGCGCGCCTAACTCTTGTTTGGCCTGTTGCTGGGTCAGCCCATGCAGATCGAGAAACAGCTCCGGAGAGTAATCGCCACGGCGCATTTTCTTCAGTTCGAAATGGCTGACGTCGGCGCGCAGGTATCTTACCGGGCCGTCCGTATTCAGCAGCGGCTGAAACTCATCCGAGAAATAGTGGCTGGCATCAGCCTGCTCCTGTAGCAGCCTTTTAACCGGAACCTCGGCAATTTTTTTACGTGGAGGTCGGTGAACAATGGTGTCCTGTTTAATTTTACGCGTGCCGGTCATCAGCTGGCGAAACAGCGTCTGATCCTCCTCGCTGAGCGATGTTTTCTTTTTCATTCGAGAGTCTCAACTTTTATTTTCCGTTAGTTTAACCCGACTCGGCGGGCATCCGATCGCTTAAAACGCAATTTTCGCGTTCAGGCCCCGTGTGAATGCTGATTTATCGCCGTCTTCGTGGCAAACTAGCCGCCGAAATTAATACGAGCATGCCCTGGAGGAATACGTGGATAAAATTTTCGTCGATGAAGCAGTGAGTGAACTGCATACCATTCAGGACATGTTGCGTTGGGCGGTCAGCCGTTTTAGCGCGGCGAACATCTGGTATGGCCATGGCACGGATAACCCATGGGACGAGGCCGTACAACTGGTGCTGCCGTCACTTTATTTGCCGTTGGATATTCCAGAAGATATGCGTACCGCGCGTCTGACCTCCAGCGAGCGTCATCGTATTGTTGAACGCGTGATTCGCCGCGTCAACGAGCGCATTCCGGTTGCTTATCTGACCAACAAAGCCTGGTTCTGCGGGCATGAATTTTATGTTGATGAACGCGTGCTGGTTCCACGTTCACCGATTGGCGAGCTTATCAATAACCGCTTTGCGGGCCTTATTAATGAGCAACCGCAGCATATCCTCGATATGTGTACCGGCAGCGGCTGTATTGCCATTGCCTGCGCCTATGCCTTCCCGGAAGCCGAAGTCGATGCGGTGGATATTTCCACTGACGCGCTGGCGGTGACTGAACACAATATTGAAGAACACGGTCTGATCCATCACGTCACGCCGATCCGTTCCGATCTGTTCCGCGATCTGCTGAAAGTCCAGTATGACTTGATTGTGACCAACCCGCCGTATGTCGATGCGGAAGATATGTCCGATCTGCCAAACGAATATCGTCACGAACCTGAGCTGGGTCTGGCGTCCGGCAGCGATGGGCTGAAACTTACCCGCCGCATTCTGGGGAACGCCCCGGACTACCTGTCAGATAACGGTATTCTGATTTGTGAAGTCGGAAACAGCATGGTACATCTGATGGAGCAATATCCGGATGTACCGTTCACTTGGCTGGAGTTTGACAACGGCGGTGACGGCGTATTCATGCTGACCAAAGAGCAGTTAGTTGCTGCTCGCGAGCACTTCAGCATTTATAAAGACTAATTACACGCGCACATACACAACACGCATAACGGAGCCGTGATGGCAGGAAACACAATTGGGCAACTCTTTCGCGTAACCACTTTCGGCGAATCACACGGGCTGGCGCTCGGTTGTATTGTCGATGGTGTTCCGCCGGGCATTTCTCTGACAGAAGCTGACCTGCAGCACGATCTCGACAGACGCCGTCCGGGCACATCGCGCTACACTACGCAGCGTCGTGAGCCGGATCAGGTGAAAATCCTCTCCGGGGTGTTCGAGGGCGTTACCACAGGCACCAGCATTGGCCTGCTGATCGAAAATACCGATCAGCGTTCACAGGATTACGGCGCGATTAAGGACGTTTTTCGTCCGGGACACGCCGACTATACCTATGAGCAAAAATATGGCCTGCGCGACTACCGTGGCGGCGGACGTTCATCCGCACGTGAAACAGCGATGCGCGTGGCGGCCGGAGCGATTGCCAAAAAATATCTGGCGGAAAAATTCGGCGTTGAGATCCGCGGCTGCCTGACGCAGATGGGTGATATTCCGCTGGAGATTAAAGACTGGTCCCAGGTGGAACTTAACCCGTTCTTTTGCCCGGACCCGGATAAACTCGACGCGCTGGACGAACTGATGCGCGGGCTGAAGAAAGAAGGTGACTCCATCGGAGCTAAGGTGACCGTTGTTGCACGCGGTGTACCTGCGGGTCTCGGCGAACCTGTATTCGACCGCCTGGATGCCGACATCGCCCATGCGCTGATGAGCATTAACGCCGTTAAGGGCGTTGAGATTGGCGATGGATTTGACGTTGTTGCGCTGCGCGGCAGTCAGAACCGTGACGAAATCACCAAAGAAGGTTTCCAGAGTAACCATGCGGGCGGCATTCTGGGCGGGATCAGCAGCGGGCAACAAATCATTGCTCATATGGCGCTGAAACCGACGTCCAGTATTACCGTTCCTGGGCGCACTATTAACCGCTTTGGAGAAGAAGTCGAAATGATCACTAAAGGTCGCCACGATCCGTGCGTAGGGATCCGCGCCGTACCGATCGCCGAGGCGATGCTGGCGATCGTATTGATGGATCACCTGCTGCGTCAGCGGGCGCAAAATGCGGACGTGAAGACCGATATTCCACGCTGGTAAGAGATGAAAAAAACGGCACTTGCGGCGCTGGCTCTGTTTGCCAGTACCGCCTGTCTGGCGGCGACGCCCTGGCAGAAAATTACCCATCCGGTTGCGGGCAGCGCGCAGTCTATCGGCGCGTTTTCCAATGGCTGTATTGTTGGCGCAGATACGCTGCCTGTCCAGTCAAAACACTATCAGGTGATGCGCACCGATCAGCGTCGTTACTTTGGCCATCCGGATCTGGTGAGGTTTATCCAGCGTCTGAGTAATCAGGCCAATAGTCAGGGGCTGGGCACGGTGTTAATCGGCGATATGGGGATGCCGGCCGGTGGGCGATTCAATGGCGGTCACGCCAGCCACCAGACGGGACTGGATGTGGATATTTTCCTGCAACTGCCGAAAACGCGCTGGACCCAGTCGCAACTGCTGCGGCCGCAGGCGTTAGATCTGGTCTCACAGGATGGCAAACGTGTTGTGCCGTCACTGTGGAAACCGGAGATTTTCAGCCTGATCAGGCTGGCTGCAAAAGATAATGAAGTAACGCGTATTTTCGTGAATCCGGCGATTAAGCAACAACTTTGTCTGGATGCAGGGACCGACAGGGACTGGTTGCGTAAAGTGCGGCCGTGGTTCCAGCATCGTGCGCATATGCACGTGCGGTTACGTTGCCCTGCCGACAGCCTTGAGTGCGAAGATCAACCGTTACCGCCACCGGGTGACGGCTGTGGCGCAGAGCTGCAAAGCTGGTTCGAACCTCCAAAACCTGGAACCACCAAGCCTGAGAAGAAGACACCGCCACCGTTGCCGCCTTCCTGCCAGGCGCTACTGGACGAGCATGTACTCTAATGGATCATTTTGCCTCTCTGTTTATGGTGTCGCCACTGCTTTTAGGTGTGCTTTTTTTTGTGGCGATGCTGGCAGGTTTTATTGATTCTCTGGCCGGAGGCGGTGGTCTACTCACCATCCCGGCATTGATGGCGGCCGGGATGCCACCTGCGCAAGCGCTGGCGACCAATAAGCTGCAAGCCTGCGGGGGATCTATCTCTTCCTCCCTCTATTTTATTCGTCGGGGTGTGGTTAATCTGGCGGATCAGAAGCTCAATATCTTCATGACCTTTATCGGCTCAATGAGTGGCGCGCTGTTGGTTCAACACGTGCAGTCAGATGT
The DNA here is from genome assembly GCF_030332425.1 of Citrobacter sp. Cpo142. Lineage (NCBI taxonomy): Bacteria > Pseudomonadati > Pseudomonadota > Gammaproteobacteria > Enterobacterales > Enterobacteriaceae > Citrobacter > Citrobacter sp. Cpo142. The sequence goes on along the minus strand of NZ_JAOWHW010000113.1, from coordinate 189,194 downwards.
TCTGCGCCAGATCCTGCCAGTATTGGTTATCTGTATTGGCCTTTACTTTCTGTTGATGCCGAAAATCGGGGAAGAGGACCGACAGCGCCGACTGCACGGTTTGCCTTTCGCGCTGGTGGCCGGAGGCTGCGTCGGCTTTTACGATGGCTTTTTTGGTCCGGCGGCGGGGTCGTTCTACGCGCTGGCTTTTGTCATGCTGTGCGGATACAACCTGGCGAAATCGACGGCCCACGCCAAAGTATTAAATGCCACCTCGAATATCGGCGGGTTGTTGCTGTTTGCTCTCGGCGGCAAAGTGATTTGGGCGACAGGTTTTGTGATGCTCATTGGCCAGTTTATTGGCGCACGGATGGGCTCTCGACTGGTACTCAGCAAAGGACAAAAACTTATTCGGCCAATGATCGTTATTGTCTCCGCCGTGATGAGCGCCAAGCTACTTTATGATAATCATGGACAGGAGATTCTCCACTGGCTGGGGATGAACTAATGAATAATACGCATCACTACGAACAGTTAATTGAGATTTTTAACGGCTGCTTTGCCGATGAATTTAATACCCGTCTGATTAAAGGCGACGACGAACCGATCTATCTTCCAGCGGATGCGGAATTACCGTATCACCGTATCGTTTTTGCGCATGGTTATTACGCCAGTGCGTTACACGAAATTTCACACTGGTGCATCGCCGGTAAAGCCCGTCGTGAACTGGTCGATTTCGGTTACTGGTACTGCCCGGACGGACGCGACGCGAAGACACAATGCCAGTTTGAAGATGTGGAAGTGAAGCCGCAGGCGTTTGACTGGTTGTTTTGCATGGCGGCGGGCTACCCGTTTAACGTCAGTTGCGACAATCTGGAGGGGGACTTTGAACCGGATCGCGTGGTATTCCAGCGCCGTGTTCATGCTCAGGTGATGGAGTACCTGGAAAAAGGGATCCCTGAACGTCCGGCGCGTTTCATTAACGCGTTACAGAATTATTATCACACGCCTGAACTTACGGCGGAACAATTCCCGTGGCCCGAAGCGCTCAACTGAAGCCGCTGCCACGTTTACAATGAGGAAATAAGATGATCGCGGAGTTTGAATCACGCATTCTGGCATTAATCGACGATATGGTAGAGCACGCCAGCGATGATGAGTTGTTTGCCAGTGGCTATTTGCGTGGGCACCTGACGCTGGCTGTGGCTGAGCTGGATGCTGGCGAGGACCATTCCGCTGAGGCATTGTACGCCAATGTGACCAGCAGCCTGGAAAAAGCCATCAGCGCAGGCGAACTCTCGCCGCGTGACCAGGCGTTAGTGAAAGAGATGTGGGACACACTGTTCCAGAAGGCAACGCAATAATAATTGCAGTGGATTGTGCCGGATGGCGACGCGAAGGCGTCTTATCCGGCCTACGCGGACGGGAGTTGTAGGCCGGATAAGCGTAGCGCCATCAGGCAATGGCGAGATGGTATCTTATTTCACCGCTTTACCCTTCAATAACTTCCTTACCCACAGACGATTCGGATTCAGCGCTGCCAGCGTGTTGGCATCCATTGGTATGGGTTCATTGCTCATTTGCGATGCAAGAATTTCTGCACACAGCGGGGCAGTACACAGCCCGCGCGAGCCCAGCGCACCTAACATAAATAAATCGGAATACACCGGGGCGTTTACGGCGTGCACTTTGTCTTCGGCAAGAGTGGCATACTGGCTGAGCGTGGCGTCATAATCCGCGACGTTGCCGACCATCGGCATGTGATCGCGCGTGGCGCAGCGCACTCCACAACGGGCGTCATTGCCACTAACGTCTACTTCTTTTGCCCACGAGGCATTCGGGAAACAATCTATTAAGCGCTGACGGTTTTGCTGCTGATCGTCCGCGCGATACACCGTTTCTTCACTTCCGCGATGATAGCTGGCGCCAATGCAGTGCTGCTGGTTTTGCGGGTTGTGTGGCGTGAGGTAGCCGTCATAGCACAGCACCTGACGCAGCGCTGAAAGCGAAGGCGTGGTAGGAATGTGACTCACCTGACCGCCTACGGAGTACACCGGAAGCGACTGCGTTTGCTCAACGCCGTTAATGCGATGCCCGTTAGCCATAACTACAGCAGCGTGAGTGGCGGTGTCGCCACTGGAAAACGTCAATTGCCAGCTTTCTGTCTGCCGAGACAGCGAGGCCAGCGTATGTTGATACCGGGTGCGTAATCCCAGCGTTGCGGCGTAGTCGAATACGGCGGCGGTTAACTGTGCCGGACACAGCCATCCTCCGGCAGGGTACTGAATGCCGCCGCATCCGGTTTCTACGCCGGTCGTTTGTAAAACCTGCTCTGCGTTAACGCCGATGGCGAGCGCATCAGGCAATTCAAGGGACAGCATTTGGTCGATTTTTTGCTGGCTTTTTTCATCCCACGCCAGTTGTGTCACACCGCACCAGTCATGCGCGAACTCAACGGGGAGGGCGTCATACAGTCGACGAGCGAAGGTAAACGCGGTGGGGAAAAAGAGATTAATGGCCGCGTCATGCTTGCTGAGTAGCGGATAAAGCGCGCCCTGGCGATTGCCGGATGCACCCCCGGCTGGGTTATCGTCGGCGCAATAGAGAGTGACCTGCCAACCGCGACGCAGTAACGCCAACGACAGCAATGCGCTGGCAATCCCCCCGCCAATAATGGCGGCTTCGCGTTTATCTGTTCCGGTACGTGCAAACCACGGCGCCGAGGAGGGGAGCGTCAGCGTCTGTTCCATTACGCCACAGAGCATTTCGCGTTTGCGACCAAAGCCTTTGCATTTTTGCATCGTAAATCCGGCTTCCTGCAATCCCCGACGCACAAAGCCCGCTGAGGTGAAGGTTGCCAGCGTACCGCCGGGACGAGCCAGACGGGCCATTGCGTTAAACAGCGTTGGCGTCCACATATCCGGATTTTTTGCAGGCGCGAAACCGTCCAGAAACCAGGCATCCACTTTTTGATTCAGGGAGTCATCGAGCTTACTGGTCAGTTCGTTAATATCGCCAAACCACAGATCCAGCGTGATACGTCCTTCATCAAGGAGCAGGCGATGGCATCCCGCCAGCGGCAGCGGCCATTGCTCTTGCAGCGCCGTGGCCCTCGGGGCAAGTTCTTGCCAGTGCTGATGGGCTAAGGTTAAATCTTCGCGCGTCAGTGGATATTTTTCAAAGCTGATGAAATGTAATCTTTCCAGGGTAGCTTCGGGATGGGTATCGCGAAAATCGGTAAATGCCTGCCAGAGTGTCAGGAAGTTAAGTCCGGTGCCAAACCCGCTTTCTGCCACCACGAAGAGGGGACGTGAATGCGCAGGGAATCGCTGGGCGAGATGATTCCCGCCGAGAAAGACGTAACGTGTCTCTTCCAGCCCGTTATCATTAGAAAAATAGACATCGTCAAAATCTCGGGAAACAGGTGTACCCTCAGCGTTGAATTCAAGGTTTGCTGGTTGTATAGCGTATTGTTTCACGTAAGTTACTCGTCTGGCAGGCTGTGCCCCGATCTTAGCGATGAGTGCCTGGCTGCGCAAATTTCCACACTAAATGGCTGATCGGACTTGTTCGGCGTACAAGTGTACGCTATTGTGCCACTCGAAACTTTAAAATAGTGCGACTTACAGAGGTATTGAATGAAACGTGCAGTGATTACTGGCTTGGGCATCGTTTCCAGCATCGGTAATAACCAGCAGGAAGTCCTGGCATCTCTGCGTGAAGGACGTTCAGGGATCACTTTCTCTCAGGAGCTGAAGGACTCCGGCATGCGTAGCCACGTTTGGGGCAACGTAAAACTGGATACCACTGGCCTCATTGACCGCAAAGTAGTGCGCTTTATGAGCGACGCATCCATCTATGCATTCCTTTCTATGGAACAGGCAGTGGCTGATGCCGGCCTTGCAGCAGAAGATTACCAGAACAACCCGCGCGTTGGCCTGATTGCAGGTTCCGGCGGCGGCTCCCCGCGTTTTCAGGTGTTCGGTGCTGACGCAATGCGTAGCCCGCGTGGTCTGAAAGCGGTTGGCCCGTATGTGGTCACCAAAGCGATGGCGTCCGGCGTTTCTGCCTGCCTCGCAACGCCGTTCAAAATCCACGGCGTAAACTACTCCATCAGCTCTGCCTGTGCGACATCTGCGCACTGTATCGGTAACGCGGTAGAACAAATTCAGCTGGGCAAACAGGATATCGTTTTTGCTGGCGGCGGCGAAGAGCTGTGCTGGGAAATGGCGTGTGAATTCGACGCAATGGGCGCGCTGTCTACTAAATACAACGACGATCCATCCAAAGCTTCCCGTACCTATGACGCACACCGTGACGGTTTCGTTATCGCTGGTGGTGGCGGTATGGTCGTGGTCGAAGAGCTGGAGCATGCGCTGGCACGTGGCGCGCATATCTACGCGGAAATCGTCGGTTACGGCGCAACGTCCGATGGCGCAGACATGGTTGCTCCGTCTGGCGAAGGCGCAGTACGTTGCATGCAGATGGCGATGCACGGCGTAGACACCCCGATCGACTACCTGAACTCTCACGGTACCTCTACTCCGGTAGGCGACGTGAAAGAGCTGGGTGCAATCCGTGAAGTGTTTGGTGATAACAGCCCGGCCATCTCTGCGACTAAAGCCATGACCGGTCACTCTCTGGGTGCGGCTGGCGTGCAGGAAGCTATCTACTCTCTGCTGATGCTGGAACACGGCTTTATCGCGCCGAGCATCAACATTGAAGAGCTGGATGAGCAGGCGGCAGGTCTGAACATCGTGACCAAACCGACCGAGCAGGCGCTGACTACTGTAATGTCCAACAGCTTCGGCTTTGGCGGCACCAACGCAACGCTGGTCATGCGTAAGCTGTAAGTGTAAGTCTACAAAATGAGATGCAAAGGGGAGCCTGATGGCTCCCTTTTTTATATCGTTGACAATCGATCCGGTTTACAGGCAGACTCCAGCTTCAACATTATCCTCTTGATAATGCGTAAGCGTTTAACGTTATCCAACGCACCTTAATCCTGATAGTCAGGTAGAGGGGGCGTGGACATTCCTCGCCTTACTCTGCATTTTGGAGTAACGCATGACAGCTGTAACCCAACAAGAAAAAACACCTTCGGCGAACTTTTCGCTGTTTCGTATCGCTTTTGCGGTTTTCCTGACCTATATGACGGTCGGCCTACCTTTGCCCGTGATTCCTCTGTTTGTGCATCAGGAACTGGGCTATGGCAATACCATGGTCGGTATCGCCGTAGGCGTACAGTTTCTGGCAACGGTATTAACGCGCGGCTACGCCGGGCGCTTAGCCGATCAATATGGCGCTAAACGTTCGGCGCTACAGGGAATGTTTGCCTGTGGGCTGGCGGGCGCGGCGTGGCTTTTAGCCGCGCTATTGCCTGTCTCTGTTCCCGTAAAATTTGCGTTATTAATCGTCGGGCGTTTGATCCTCGGCTTTGGCGAAAGCCAACTGCTCACCGGAACGCTGACCTGGGGACTTGGGCTGGTCGGCCCGACACGCTCCGGTAAAGTGATGTCGTGGAACGGAATGGCGATTTACGGCGCGCTGGCCGCCGGTGCACCGTTAGGCCTGTTGATCCACAGCCACTTTGGCTTCGCGGCGCTGGCCGGGACGACGATGGTATTACCGCTGCTGGCATGGGCATTCAACGGCACTGTACGCAAAGTGCCTGCGCATGCAGGAGAACGTCCTTCGTTATGGAGCGTGGTAGGGCTTATCTGGAAACCGGGCCTGGGCCTGGCGCTGCAGGGCGTTGGCTTTGCGGTGATCGGTACGTTTATTTCACTCTATTTTGTCAGCAACGGCTGGACGATGGCGGGGTTCACCCTGACTGCGTTTGGTGGGGCGTTTGTGCTGATGCGCATTCTGTTTGGCTGGATGCCGGACCGGTTCGGCGGCGTGAAGGTTGCCGTTGTCTCTTTGCTGGTGGAAACTGCGGGGCTGATTCTGCTGTGGCAGGCCCCATCGGCCTGGATTGCGCTGCTCGGAGCGGCATTAACCGGGGCCGGGTGTTCGCTTATCTTCCCGGCCTTGGGTGTCGAGGTAGTGAAGCGAGTGCCCGCGCAGGTTCGTGGGACGGCGCTGGGCGGTTACGCCGCGTTTCAGGATATCTCCTACGGCATAAGCGGTCCGGTCGCCGGGGTGCTGGCCACCGCGTACGGTTATCCCTCAGTGTTCCTTGCCGGGGCGATATCTGCCGTGGTGGGGATTATTGTAACGTTGCTTACGCTGCGTAAAGGTTAGGCGACCAGCCAGAAAATGGTTAACGCAATTATCAACGCAACAAACAGCAGTCCCGGTCGTGCCGACAGAGATTTAACCGTTTCAATCATCGGCGCGAACGGGCTGTAAATGGGCTGCAGATGGCGCGGATCGCTGAGCTCGCGTTCTCGTTCCACGCGCCGCAGGAAAATTTGATTGAGCAAGTCCTGCACCTGCACCGTGGTCAGAATCGATTGTGGTTGGATCTGATACGTCTGCTGTGCGTACTCTTTTATTGCTGTCAGCTCATTCGGCTCTAATGGCAGCTTCAGCGCCGCCTGGAGCGTTTGTAGCGTCGGGGCGCTTTGCAGGCTGAGCGTCTGGCGCGCCTGCAGCCAGGTGATCAGGTGCGTAAACTGTTTGGCAGGGATCAGCTCACCGCTTTTTACGCCAGACAACTCCAGCATCGACTGCCAGATCATCTTCCCGGATTCTCCCGTGGCCGCCGCCAGTTTGGTAACTAACTGGTTCAGCGTATTGTGCTCTGCGGGGAGCAACGGACGATCGGTGGCCGGGCGCTGCTGTGGCTGCGGTATCGACAGCTGCCCCTGTTGCAGTAGCGTGAGCACGTTCTTTAACTGCTCAGGCGTGAGCTGGCTGAGCGCCGTTTGCCCATACTGCTGACGGATAAAATCACTCACTGCCTGGCGATTATTTCCCTGGCTCAGTAATTCAGTGAGCTGCGAAAGCACCTGACGGTTAACATGATTTTGCTGAGCAACCCCCAGCCGTTGGTTAAGGTTTTGCTCAGCGGCTGGAAAGTGACGTGACTGCAGCGGCGTATCACTTTTGACGCCCAGATCGTGCTTCATTCCGGCCCACACTTCAGCACTTTGCTGCTGGGTGAGTGAAATCAAACGGGTAATTAGCCGTTCCAGCACAGTACGTTGTTGTGTGGATAACGGTTGTTCACCCGCAGCGGAAGGGGCATTTTGGCCTTCGCCGGGAGGGCGTGCGGGCGTACCTGAAATGGGCTGCATCATCTCTGTTCCTTAAATCTGTGCTGACCAGGTCTCGCAGTATGCCTGGCGGCGAGATTATGGCACACTTGCCCGGTTAACTCTCGTTCTCAAACAGGTGCGAAAGACGTGAAAATCCTCGTTGATGAAAATATGCCCTATGCCCGCGAACTGTTCAGTCGTTTGGGGGAGGTCAAAGCGGTTCCTGGTCGTCCGATTCCCGTTGCCGAACTGGATGATGCGGATGCCTTAATGGTGCGCTCGGTGACGAAAGTAAATGAATCACTGCTTGGCGGAAAATCGGTTAAATTTGTCGGCACGGCAACCGCTGGCACAGACCATGTGGATGACGCCTGGCTTGCGCAGTCGGGGATCGGTTTTTCCGCCGCACCCGGCTGTAACGCGATAGCGGTCGTAGAATATGTTTTTTCAGCGTTGCTGATGCTGGCGGAGCGCGACGGGTTTGCGTTACGCGATCGCACCGTGGGCATTGTGGGTGTAGGCAACGTGGGCGGGCGTTTGCAGGCGCGTCTGGAAGCGCTGGGGATCCGCACGCTGCTGTGCGATCCACCGCGAGCCGATCGCGGTGATGAAGGCAATTTCTGCTCGCTGGATGAACTGGTAGAGCAAGCCGATGTGCTGACTTTCCATACGCCGCTGTTTAAAGACGGGCCGTACAAAACGTTGCACATGGCGGATGACGCGCTGATTAGCCGGTTGAAGCCGGGCACTATTCTGATCAACGCCTGCCGTGGGCCGGTCATCGACAATACGGCATTGCTGAACCGATTGAATGCCAGTCAGTCGCTGAGTGTTGTGCTGGATGTCTGGGAAGGAGAGCCGGATCTCAATGTGGCGTTGCTGGAGAAAGCTGATATCGGTACGGCGCACATTGCCGGGTATACCCTCGAAGGAAAAGCGCGTGGTACCACGCAGGTCTTTGAGGCCTATAGTAAGTTTATTGGTCACGAGCAGCACGTTGCGCTCAGTACCCTGTTACCTGCGCCGGAATTTGGTCGTATTACCCTGCATGGCCCGTTAGATCAGCCAACGCTGAAAAGGCTCGTGCATTTAGTGTATGATGTGCGCCGCGATGATGCGCCGTTGCGTAAAGTCGCTGGAATTCCGGGTGAGTTTGATAAACTGCGTAAAAATTACCTTGAACGTCGTGAATGGTCGTCTTTATATGTGATGTGTGACGACGCAACGGCTGCTGCCTTATTGTGTAAGCTGGGTTTTAACGCTGTTCATCATCCGGCACATTAATGTCTTCTTAATGCTCCCTGTCGAATAATGCGACAGGGACGCTTACGTATTTCTTGGAGTAAATCACCATGTCTGAAGGCTGGAATATTGCCATTCTGGGCGCAACGGGCGCCGTAGGCGAAGCCCTGCTCGATACGCTGGCTGAACGCCAGTTCCCGGTCGGTGAAATTTATGCGCTGGCGCGTAATGAAAGCGCCGGTGAGCATCTGCGTTTTAACGGTAAATCGGTCATAGTGCAGGACGTTTCAGACTTTGACTGGACGCAGGCACAGTTGGCATTTTTTGTTGCGGGCGCTGAAGCCACCGCCGCATGGGTAGAAGAAGCCACTAATGCGGGTTGTCTGGTGATTGACAGCAGCGGTCTGTTCGCGCTCGAGCCTGACGTTCCGCTGGTGGTTCCGGACGTTAACCCGTTCGTGCTGGCGGATTACCGTAACCGCAATGTGATTGCGGTGCCTAACAGCCTGACCAGCCAACTGCTGTCTGCGCTGAAACCGTTGATTGATGACGGTGGGCTTTCGCGTATTACGGTGACCAATATTATCTCAGCTTCCGCTCATGGCAAAAAAGCGGTGGATGCGCTGGCAGGACAGAGTGCGAAACTGCTTAATGGCATCCCGATTGACGAAGATGATTTCTTTGGCCGTCAGTTGGCATTCAACATGCTGCCGATGCTGCCCGATCGTGAAGGTAGCGTGCGTGAAGAACGTCGTATCGTTGATGAAGTGCGCAAAATTATGCAGGATGACGGCCTGCTCATCTCTGCCAGCATCGTGCAGTCCCCGGTATTTTATGGCCACGCGCAGATGGTGAATTTTGAGGCCCTGCGTCCGTTGGCGGCGGAAGAAGCGCGCGATGCGTTTTCACGCGGTGAAGACGTGGTGTTGTCGGAAGAGACCGATTTCCCGACCCAGGTTGGCGATGCATCGGGCACGCCGCACCTTTCTATTGGCTGCGTGCATAATGATTACGGTATGCCAGAGCAAGTTCAGTTCTGGTCTGTGGCGGACAACGTTCGCTTTGGCGGCGCGTTAATGGCGGTGAAAATTGCGGAAAAACTGGTGCAGGAGTACCTGTACTAATGTCTGACCAGCAACAGCCGTCAACCCATAAAATTGCGCTGGGCATTGAGTATGACGGCAGCAAATATTATGGCTGGCAGCGCCAGAACGAAGTGCGTAGCGTTCAGGAAAAACTGGAAAAAGCGCTCTCTCAGGTGGCGAATGAGCGCATCAATGTTTTTTGTGCAGGACGTACGGATGCGGGCGTTCATGGCACTGGGCAGGTCGTGCATTTCGAAACCACTGCCCAGCGTAAAGATGCGGCCTGGACACTGGGGGTAAATGCGAATTTACCTGGTGACATCGCCGTGCGCTGGGTTAAAGCTGTACCCGATGATTTTCATGCCCGATTTAGCGCCACGGCTCGCCGTTATCGCTACATCATCTACAATCATCGGTTGCGCCCTGCGGTTTTGGGTAAAGGGGTAACCCATTACTATGAACCGCTGGACGCTGAGCGTATGCATCGTGCGGCCCAGTGTCTGATTGGCGAAAATGATTTTACCTCGTTTCGGGCGGTGCAGTGTCAGTCGCGCACGCCGTGGCGAAACGTGATGCACATTAACGTCGAACGTTTCGGTGCATATGTGGTGGTGGATATTAAAGCGAATGCCTTTGTACATCATATGGTCAGGAATATTGTCGGCAGCCTGATGGAAGTTGGCGCCAACAACCAGCCGGAGAGCTGGATAGCAGAACTGTTAGCGGCAAAGGACAGAACGCTGGCAGCGGCAACGGCGAAAGCGGAAGGACTGTATCTGGTTGCGGTAGATTACCCAGACCGGTTCGACCTGCCAAAACCGCCTATGGGCCCGCTATTTCTGGCGGACTAATTTGAGTCGTATAAAGGCAAAACTATGGACCTGATTTACTTTCTTATCGATTTTATCCTGCACATTGATGTGCACCTGGCGGAGCTGGTTGCGGAATACGGTATCTGGGTATACGCCATTCTGTTTCTGATCCTGTTCTGTGAAACTGGGCTGGTGGTGACACCCTTCCTGCCTGGGGACTCGCTGCTGTTTGTTGCGGGGGCGCTTTCTGCGCTGCCAACCAACGATCTCAATGTTCATCTGATGGTGGCACTGATGATTGTGGCGGCGATTGTGGGCGATGCGGTGAACTACACGATTGGTCGATTGTTCGGGGAAAAACTTTTCAGTAACCCGAACTCCAAAATTTTCCGCCGCAGCTACCTGGATAAAACCCATGCGTTCTACGAGCGTCATGGCGGTAAGACGATTATCCTGGCGCGTTTCGTGCCTATCGTGCGTACATTTGCGCCGTTTGTTGCCGGTATGGGACATATGTCCTACCGTCACTTTGCGATGTATAACGTCGTCGGTGCACTGCTGTGGGTATTGTTGTTCACCTACGCAGGCTACCTGTTCGGCGATCTGCCGATCGTCCAGGAAAACCTGAAATTATTGATTGTGGCGATTATCGTCCTTTCCGTATTGCCGGGGGTGATTGAAGTAATTCGCCATAAGCGTGCTGCGTCACGGGCTGCAAAATAGAAAGTAACTCAGCGGTTCGACCACTTTTTTATCCAAAGTTTCGGGCTGTTATGTTTTAATGTGCAACATTCATGGTCTGTTAGGGGCAAAAATGGCATTATGCGCCCCTTATAACAAAGCTGACTAGGGTTCAGGCAGAAAGGTCACCAATGAGCTGGATTGAACGAATTAAAAGCAACATTACTCCCACCCGCAAGGCAAGCATTCCTGAAGGGGTGTGGACCAAGTGTGATAGCTGCGGTCAGGTTTTATACCGTGCTGAGCTGGAACGTAATCTTGAGGTCTGTCCGAAGTGTGACCATCATATGCGCATGTCGGCGCGCAATCGCCTGCATAGCCTGTTAGATGAAGGTTCTCTTGTGGAACTGGGTAGCGAGCTTGAGCCGAAAGACGTGCTGAAGTTTCGTGACTCCAAAAAATACAAAGACAGACTGGCTTCTGCGCAGAAAGAAACTGGCGAGAAAGATGCGCTGGTGGTGATGAAAGGCACACTTCACGGTATGCCGGTCGTTGCTGCGGCATTCGAGTTCGCGTTTATGGGCGGCTCCATGGGCTCTGTGGTCGGCGCGCGTTTTGTCCGTGCCGTTGAGCAGGCGCTGGAAGACAACTGTCCGCTGATCTGCTTCTCTGCTTCTGGCGGGGCGCGTATGCAGGAAGCGTTGATGTCTTTGATGCAGATGGCGAAAACCTCTGCTGCGCTGGCGAAAATGCAGGAACGCGGTTTACCGTATATTTCTGTACTGACCGACCCAACAATGGGTGGTGTTTCTGCAAGCTTCGCGATGCTGGGCGATCTCAACATTGCAGAACCGAAAGCATTGATCGGCTTCGCTGGTCCGCGTGTTATCGAGCAAACCGTACGTGAGAAACTGCCGCCGGGATTCCAGCGCAGCGAGTTCCTGATTGAAAAAGGCGCTATCGATATGATCGTTCGCCGTCCGGAAATGCGTCTGAAACTGGCAAGCATCCTGGCGAAGCTGATGAATCTTCCTGCGCCGAATCCGGATGAGCCGCGTGAAGGCGAAGTGGTACCTCCGGTTCCCGATCAGGAACCAGAGGCCTGATAGTTTACGCTATGGGTTTCGGGTTGCAGGCAGGCGAGAAGAGCGTTGATCCCGATGAGCTTACACCGGTAAGTGATTCGGGAGAGCGAGTACAGCCAACGCATCTGCAACGTGGAAAACAACGTGTAAAAAAGGGCAGGCCGGTTGGCGCTGCCCTTTTGCTTTTCTCAACGTAAAGAATCTACAGGCATCATGGACAATAAACGTATCCCTCAAGCCGCGTCGCCCCTGGCGTCGTGGCTTTCTTATCTGGAAAACCTGCACAGTAAAACCATCGATCTGGGCCTTGAACGCGTCAGTCAGGTGGCGCGTAAACTGGGTGTGTTGAAACCTGCGCCATTTGTTTTTACGGTGGCAGGAACCAATGGGAAAGGCACAACCTGTCGTACGCTGGAATCTGTGCTGACTGCGGCAGGCTATAAAGTTGGGGTGTACAGTTCGCCTCATCTGGTGCGCTACACGGAACGCGTACGCGTGCAGGGGCGTGAACTGCCGGAATCAGCCCATACCGCCTCGTTTGCTGAGATTGAAGACGCACGGGGTGACATTTCCCTGACCTACTTTGAATACGGTACGTTATCGGCACTCTGGCTGTTTAAACAGGCCCAGCTGGATGTCGTTATTCTGGAAGTGGGGTTAGGCGGCCGCCTTGACGCCACCAATATCGTCGATGCCGATGTCGCAGTAGTCACCAGTATTGCGCTTGACCATACTGACTGGCTGGGCCCGGATCGCGAAAGTATTGGTCGTGAGAAGGCGGGAATTTTCCGTGCAGAGAAACCGGCCATCGTCGGCGAACCGGAAATGCCTTACACCATCGCGGATGTCGCTCAGGAGAGCGGGGCGATTTTGCAGCGCTGCGGTGTGGACTGGCGCTATACGGTCACGGAGAATGACTGGTCGTTTACGGACGCTCATGGAACGTTGACGCACCTGCCGTTGCCGCAGGTGCCACAACCTAACGCAGCAACCGCGCTGGCCGCACTGCGCGCAAGCGGCCTTAACGTCAGCGAGCAGGCCATTCGTGACGGTATCGAACAAGCGATTTTACCGGGACGCTTCCAGATTGTGAGCGAGTCGCCGCGAGTGATTTTTGATGTTGCCCATAACCCGCATGCGGCGGAGTATCTGACCGGACGTCTGAAAAAGTTAGTGAAAAGCGGGCGTGTACTTGCGGTTATCGGTATGCTACATGATAAAGATATTGCCGGTACGTTGGCCTGGCTGAAAAGCGTGGTTGACGACTGGTACTGTGCGCCCCTGGAAGGGCCGCGTGGAGCAACGGCAGAACAGCTGCTGGAGCACCTGGGCAAAGGCAGCGCCTATGACAGCGTGGCGCAGGCATGGACTGCGGCACTGGCTGAGGCGAAGCCAGAAGATACCGTGTTGGTGTGTGGATCGTTTCACACTGTCGCACATGTCATGGAAGTAATAGACGTGGGGAGAAGCGGTGGCGAGTAAGTTTCAGAACCGATTAGTCGGCACAATTGTGCTGGTCGCGCTCGGGATAATTGTGCTTCCCGGGCTGCTTGACGGGCAGAAAAAGCATTATCAGGATGAATTTGCAGCGATCCCACTGGTGCCTAAACCCGGCGATCGCGATGAACCAGACATGATGCCTGCAGCAACGCAGGCGCTGCCGACTCAGCCGCCGGAAGGGGCGGCAGAAGAGGTGCGTGCGGGTGATGCTGCCGCGCCATCGTTGGATCCATCACGTTTGACGACGGCAAACAGCGCGGAGTTAGATCCTGTCCCTGCGCCTGTGGAACCACCGAAACCTAAACCGAAGCCGCAGACTGTTACCGTCGCCCCGACGCCAACACCGGCACCGACTCCAGCGCCGAAACCGGCCGCTGAGGAAGCGCCAGCGCCAACCGGCAAAGCGTACGTTGTACAACTCGGTGCATTGAAAAACGCGGATAAGGTCAATGAGATCGTGGGTAAACTTCGTGGCGCGGGCTTCCGGGTATATACTTCCCCGTCAACGCCGGTGCAGGGTAAAATAACCCGCATTCTCGTAGGGCCTGACGCCTCCAAAGATAAGCTGAAGAACTCGCTGGGCGAGCTGCAGAAGATCTCTGGTTTGAGCGGGGTGGTGATGGGGTATACCCCTAACTAAGGGATTGCGTTACGTTGCTCTGATGTAGGCCGGATAAGGTGTTTACACCGCCATCCGGCAGTGCCCGAAGAGGCATAAAATCGTATGGCGTTGAAGATTTTTTCAGCGCCATTTTTATTTACGCGTGGAAAGGAAATCCCTACGCAAACGTTTTCTTTTTCTGTTAGAATGCGCCCCGAACAGGACGACAGGGCGTAAAATCGTGGGACACATATGGTCTGGATTGATTACGCCATTATCGCGGTGATTGGTTTTTCCTGTCTGGTTAGCCTGATCCGTGGCTTTGTTCGTGAAGCATTATCGTTGGTGACTTGGGGTTGTGCTTTCTTTGTCGCCAGCCATTACTACACTTACCTGTCTGTCTGGTTTACGGGCTTTGAAGACGAACTGGTTCGAAATGGGATTGCTATCGCGATACTGTTCATCGCGACACTTATCGTCGGCGCTATCGTTAACTTTGTGATAGGCCAACTGGTAGAGAAAACAGGACTGTCGGGTACCGACAGAGTGTTGGGGATTTGCTTCGGTGCTTTGCGTGGAGCGTTGATCGTCGCCGCCATACTGTTCTTTCTCGATACCTTTACCGGTCTGTCGAAAAGTGAAGACTGGGGTAAGTCACAGCTGATCCCGCAGTTCAGTTTCATCATCAGATGGTTCTTTGACTATCTGCAAAGCTCGTCAAGTTTCTTGCCCAAAGTATAAACTTTGGGTCGTTGCTGAACGAGGAAAAGACGTATGTGCGGTATTGTCGGTATCGCCGGTGTTATGCCGGTAAACCAGTCGATTTATGACGCGTTAACGGTGCTCCAGCATCGTGGTCAGGATGCTGCGGGCATCATCACCATTGATGCCAACAACTGCTTCCGCTTGCGTAAAGCAAACGGAATGGTGAGCGATATTTTTGAAGCGCGCCATATGCAGCGTTTGCAGGGCAATATGGGCATCGGTCATGTGCGTTACCCAACGGCTGGCAGCTCCAGCGCCTCCGAAGCTCAACCTTTTTACGTCAACTCACCGTATGGCATTACGCTTGCCCACAATGGCAACCTGACCAACGCGCATGAGTTGCGTAAAAAGCTGTTTGAAGAAAAGCGCCGCCACATCAATACCACTTCAGATTCTGAAATTCTGCTGAATATTTTCGCCAGCGAGCTGGATAACTTCCGCCATTACCCGCTGGAAGCCGACAATATTTTTGCTGCCATTGCGGCAACCAACCGCCAGATTCGCGGCGCCTATGCCTGCGTGGCGATGATTATCGGTCACGGCATGGTTGCCTTCCGCGACCCTAACGGTATCCGTCCGCTGGTGATGGGCAAACGCGATATTGGCGATGGCCGTACCGAGTACATGGTGGCGTCTGAGAGCGTAGCGCTGGATACGCTGGGCTTTGAATTCCTGCGCGACGTAGCACCTGGCGAAGCGGTGTACATCACCGAAAAAGGCCAGCTGTTTACTCGTCAGTGTGCTGATAACCCGGTGAGCAATCCGTGTCTGTTTGAATACGTTTACTTCGCTCGCCCTGACTCCTTTATCGACAAGATTTCCGTCTACAGCGCCCGTGTGAATATGGGGACTAAGCTTGGCGAAAAAATTGCCCGTGAGTGGGAAGATCTGGACATCGATGTAGTAATCCCAATCCCGGAAACCTCCTGTGATATCGCGCTGGAAATTGCCCGTATTCTCGGTAAGCCGTACCGCCAGGGGTTTGTGAAAAACCGCTATGTGGGCCGTACCTTTATCATGCCGGGCCAGCAGTTGCGTCGTAAATCTGTGCGCCGTAAGCTGAACGCTAACCGTGCGGAATTCCGTGATAAAAACGTGCTGCTGGTGGATGACTCCATCGTGCGCGGCACCACTTCAGAACAGATTATCGAGATGGCGCGTGAAGCTGGCGCGAAGAAGGTGTATCTGGCCTCTGCCGCCCCGGAAATTCGCTTCCCGAACGTTTATGGCATCGATATGCCTACGGCGACGGAGCTGATTGCGCATGGTCGCGAAGTGGACGAGATTCGCCAGATAATCGGCGCAGATGGTCTGATCTTCCAGGATCTGAACGATCTTATTGAAGCTGTCCGTGCTGAGAACCCGGATATTCAGCAGTTTGAATGTTCAGTGTTTAACGGCGTGTACGTTACTAAAGACGTCGACCAGCAATATCTCGATTTCCTCGACTCCCTGCGTAATGACGATGCCAAAGCGGTGTTGCGTCAGAACGAAGCGGAAAACCTTGAGATGCACAACGAAGGTTAATGTTTGCTCGCAAGCAAGGACGCAACCTGCGCCCTTGCTTGCAACTCACCGTAATTTCCTGCAAAGTCGGCCCTGAGCAAGTAAGGGCGATTACACATGAAACGACTCATCATTGGTATTTCTGGTGCAAGCGGGGCAATTTACGGCGTGCGCCTGTTGCAGGTATTGCGTGACGTCACTGATGTGGAAACCCACCTGGTGATGAGTGCCGCTGCCCGGCAGACGCTGGCGCTGGAAACGGACCTCTCTGTGCGTGATGTGCAGGCGCTGGCTAATGTGAATCACGATACCCGTGATATCGCCGCCAGTATCTCCTCCGGCTCTTTTCAGACCGCCGGAATGGTTATCCTGCCTTGTTCAATCAAAACGCTTTCTGGCATCGTCCACAGTTACACCGATGGGTTGCTTACCCGTGCGGCAGATGTAGTGTTGAAAGAACGTCGTCCGTTGGTGCTGTGTGTACGCGAAACGCCGCTGCATTTGGGGCATTTGCGATTGATGACGCAGGCGGCAGAAATTGGGGCGGTAATTATGCCACCTGTCCCGGCGTTTTATCATCGTCCGCAAACGCTCGATGATGTGATTAATCAAACGGTTAATCGCGTGCTTGACCAGTTTGATATTACCCTTCCGCAGGATCTGTTCACCCGCTGGCAAGGGGCGTAAGCCGTTCCATCAGCGTGCAAAGAATCATCGGTTGCCCTGTTTCAGGGCAATTTTGTAACCGCGATCATATCCTCAACATTTAATTCGTTAAAACTCAACGAAACGCTGCGGTTCAACCGCCAGACCTGCTATCTTCAAAATCAGGACATTATTGCAACGTTTTATTAACATATTTAACGTCGAATATCCTCATCGACGCGAAAATGGCATAAGACCTGCATGAAAAAGTCTGCAAACACACAACACAACGTAAAACATAATAAAATTACGCTACTTGAGGGTTATGTATGAAGAAGACGGTTCTTGCTTTGTCTTTGCTGGTAGGACTCTCCGCCACCGCGGCCAGCTACGCAGCACTTCCGCAGACGGTTCGTATTGGTACAGATACAACGTACGCTCCTTTTTCCTCTAAAGATGCCAAAGGCGACTTTGTCGGTTTTGATATCGATCTGGGAAATGAGATGTGTAAGCGCATGCAGATCAAATGCACCTGGGTTGCCAGCGACTTTGATGCGCTGATCCCATCGCTGAAAGCGAAAAAAATTGATGCCATCATCTCCTCGCTTTCTATCACCGAAAAGCGTCAGCAAGAGATTGCGTTCTCAGACAAACTTTACGCTGCAGACTCACGTCTGATCGCCGCGAAAGGTTCCCCAATTCAGCCGACTCTGGATTCCCTCAAGGGTAAACACGTTGGCGTCCTGCAAGGCTCTACTCAGGAAGCCTATGCCAATGACAACTGGCGCAGCAAAGGCGTGGACGTGGTGGCCTATGCGAACCAGGACCTCATCTATTCTGACCTGACGGCAGGCCGTCTGGACGCGGCATTACAAGATGAAGTCGCGGCCAGCGAAGGCTTCCTGAAGCAGCCTGCTGGTAAGGATTACGCTTTTGCCGGCCCGTCGGTGAAAGATAAAAAATACTTTGGTGATGGAACCGGGATTGGCTTGCGCAAAGATGATACAGAGCTGAAAGCCGCTTTCGACAAAGCGCTGGGCGAACTGCGTAAAGACGGCACCTACGACAAAATGGCGAGCAAATATTTTAATTTTAATGTCTACGGCGATTAATACAGCGGCGTGGGGAATTGACTGCACCATTGCGGGTAACCATTTCGGTGCATAATAAATTCAGTGCACTGTTTTGGTGCTTTTATCGCTGCCTTAATAGGCATGAGTGCATACTTAAGCGCTTTTCATGCAAATAAATACCGCCGACAGGGTAGAATGCTTTGCCTTGTCGGCCTGATTAATGGCACGATAACTGCACCTGGTCCTGTAAAGATCCCCTATAAAAGACAGTCTGTTGAGGATAGTTATGAAAAAACTGGTGTTGTCTCTTTCTCTAGTTCTGGCTTTCTCCAGTGCTACCGCAGCATTTGCAGCCATTCCGCAAAAAATTCGTATCGGTACCGATCCTACTTATGCGCCGTTCGAATCGAAGAATGCGCAGGGTGAATTAGTCGGTTTTGATATCGATCTGGCTAAAGAGCTGTGCAAACGTATCAATACGCAATGTACCTTCGTGGAAAACCCTCTGGACGCGCTGATCCCTTCGCTAAAAGCGAAGAAAATTGATGCCATCATGTCCTCGCTTTCCATTACTGAAAAACGTCAGCAGGAAATCGCATTTACCGACAAGCTTTATGCAGCCGATTCGCGTCTGGTTGTCGCTAAAGATTCTGCTATTCAGCCGACCATTGAGTCGCTGAAAGGTAAACGTGTTGGTGTGCTGCAGGGCACTACCCAGGAAACGTTCGGCAACGAACACTGGGCGCCAAAAGGTATTGAGATTGTCTCTTATCAGGGGCAGGACAATATCTATTCTGACCTGACTGCCGGGCGTATTGACGCCGCGTTCCAGGATGAAGTCGCGGCTAGCGAAGGCTTCCTGAAACAGCCAGTCGGTAAAGATTACAAATTCGGCGGCCCGTCTGTGAAAGACGAGAAGTTGTTCGGCGTGGGTACCGGTATGGGACTGCGCAAAGACGATAACGAGCTGCGCGAAGCGCTGAACAAAGCCTTTGCCGAAATGCGAGCTGACGGTACTTACGAGAAGCTGGCGAAAAAGTACTTCGATTTTGATGTTTACGGCGGTTAATTACCGCAGGTGCTGATAAAGCCCGTAGATTTTTGACGCGTTGAATTTATGCCCGATGGCACCGCGCTTATCAGGCCTACGGTGATTTTGTAGGCCGGATAAGGCAAAACCGCCATCCGGCATTTAACGGTTAGTCTGAAATCAAAAGAGGCTTACTACTCCACCACACACGACAGGACAGGCAGCATGTTGTATGGCTTTTCAGGTGTTATTTTACAGGGCGCAATTGTTACGCTGGAGCTGGCACTCAGCTCGGTGGTACTGGCGGTTCTGATAGGTCTTGTCGGCGCAGCAGCAAAGCTGTCGCAAAGCCGGGCAATGGGGCTTATTTTCGAAGGGTACACAACGCTAATCCGCGGCGTGCCCGATCTGGTCTTAATGCTGCTGATCTTCTACGGATTACAAATCGCGCTGAATACCGTTACCGATGCCATCGGTATCGGCCAGATTGATATCGATCCGATGGTCGCGGGTATCATTACGCTCGGGTTTATCTACGGTGCCTATTTTACCGAAACATTCCGCGGTGCATTTATGGCTGTACCAAAAGGCCATATTGAAGCCGCGACGGCGTTTGGCTTTACCAGCTCACAAATATTTCGTCGCATTATGTTCCCGGCGATGATGCGATATGCCTTACCGGGAATCGGTAATAACTGGCAGGTTATTCTTAAGGCTACGGCGCTGGTATCGTTGCTTGGACTTGAAGACGTGGTGAAAGCGACTCAGCTTGCCGGGAAGAGTACCTGGGAGCCGTTCTATTTTGCCGTCGTGTGCGGGGTCATCTATCTGGTGTTTACCACTGTTTCTAATGGTGTGCTGCTGTACCTTGAGCGCCGCTATTCCGTGGGTGTGAAGAGGGCTGACCTGTGATTGAGATTATTCAGGAATACTGGAAGTCCCTGCTGTGGACCGACGGATATCGCTACACTGGCGTCGCTATCACCCTGTGGCTTTTGATTTCGTCAGTAGTGATGGGCGGAATACTGGCACTCTTTTTGGCGATTGGTCGCGTTTCCAGTAACAAATTTATCCAGTTTCCCATCTGGCTATTCACCTATATTTTTCGTGGGACGCCGCTGTACGTTCAGCTACTGGTGTTTTATTCCGGGATGTATACGCTGGAGATAGTTAAAGGCACGGACTTCCTCAACGCGTTTTTCCGCAGCGGGCTGAATTGCACCGTGCTGGCGCTGACGCTGAATACCTGCGCCTATACCACGGAGATTTTCGCCGGGGCTATCCGTTCCGTGCCTCACGGTGAGATTGAGGCTGCGCGCGCATACGGTTTCTCGTCATTCAAACTGTATCGATGCATTATTTTACCTTCCGCGCTGCGTATTGCGCTGCCGGCATACAGCAATGAAGTTATTTTAATGCTGCACTCAACGGCGCTGGCATTTACTGCAACGGTGCCTGATTTGTTGAAAATCGCTCGCGATATCAACTCGGCAACGTATCAGCCGTTTACCGCATTCGGTATTGCCGCTGTACTGTATTTGATTATTTCGTATGTCCTGATCAGTCTGTTCCGTAAAGCGGAAAAACGCTGGTTGCAGCATGTATCCTCTAAATGATTCGAGTAACACGATGTCTGAAAATAAATTAAACGTTATCGATTTACATAAGCACTACGGCGAACATGAAGTGCTAAAAGGGGTATCGCTGCAGGCCAACGCGGGTGATGTTATCAGCATTATTGGCTCGTCAGGTTCCGGTAAAAGTACCTTCCTGCGCTGCATTAACTTTCTCGAGAAACCGAGTGCCGGGTCGATTGTCGTCAGTGGTCAGAACATTGGTCTGGTGCGCGACAAAGACGGCCAGTTGAAGGTTGCGGACAAAAATCAGCTACGCCTGCTGCGTACGCGTCTGACGATGGTTTTTCAGCACTTTAATCTGTGGAGCCACATGACGGTGCTGGAAAACGTCATGGAAGCGCCGATTCAGGTGTTGGGGCTGAGCAAGCAGGAAGCTCGCGACCGTGCGGTGAAGTATCTGGCTAAAGTGGGCATTGATGAGCGCGCACAGGGCAAATATCCGGTGCACCTGTCCGGTGGTCAGCAGCAGCGTGTTTCCATTGCCCGTGCGCTGGCGATGGAACCGGAAGTGTTATTGTTTGATGAACCTACGTCGGCGCTTGATCCTGAGTTGGTGGGTGAAGTGCTGCGCATTATGCAACAGCTGGCTGAAGAGGGGAAAACCATGGTGGTAGTGACCCACGAAATGGGGTTTGCCCGTCATGTTTCCACGCACGTGATATTCCTGCATCAGGGGAAAATTGAGGAAGAGGGTGACCCGGAACAGGTATTCGGTAATCCGCAAAGCCCGCGTTTGCAGCAGTTCCTCAAAGGTTCGTTGAAGTAAATCACCTGCCCGGAGGCGATACGCTTTCCGGGCTTACAATTTTAGCGCGTCGCACTCCAGCCGAAACACCCAGTCGTCGTAGGCGATGTCGTCAATCTCATACGCCTTTTCCAGTACCTGCGTACGTACAAAGCCTGTCTTTTCCAGAATACGGATTGAACCTTTATTATCCGCCAGCGCGTATGCGTTTATCGCCGTTACACCTGCATGCTCGAAGGCATACTGGCACACCGCGCGGACGGCTTCGCTGGCAATACCTTTCCCCTGAGCCTGTGGCATGATGGCGTAGCCGAGGTCGGCTTCATGCGGGTAAAGATGGCTGATTTGCAGACCAATATCGCCGAGTGGCGTTGGGCTGTTATGCTCGCGGATGACGAAAGTGTGCTGTGCGGCCAGACGTCTGGCGAATAACAGCCGGGTATCTTTCGCCGGGGCGATGTTGCCCATATAGCGCATGACTTCAGGACATTCACGGAGTTTCTGGAAAAATGACCAGTCAGAAAATTGAAACAAAGAGAGGGTAAGTCGGGGAGTCGATATTATCGCCATAACGTCGCCATTGCGGAAATCTGGTCTATAACCTTACCACCACAACGGCGACTGTGAATAGCGCTTAGGGGTTATCGGATGACATCCGCCAGCGCTTCCTCTAAATCGTACCAGCGAAACGTAAAACCGGAAGCTTCCAGGCGTTTGGGCAATGCGCGTTGTCCACCAAGGACCAGTACTGACGATTCCCCCATCAGCAGTCGCATAGCGGTGGCGGGAACGCGCAGAATGGCAGGGCGGTTCAGAGCGTGACCCAGCGCGTGGGCAAACTGCTCATTGTGCACCGGGTATGGCGAAACCATATTGAAGGGACCGCGTAGATCGTTATTCAACAGCCAGATAATTCCGTTGACCATATCATCAACATGGATCCAGGCCATATACTGGCGTCCGTTACCGATCGGGCCGCCTAAGCCAAGACGAAACGGCGGGACCATTTTTGCCAGAATGCCGCCTGCTGAGGCCAGTACCACGCCGGTACGCAGCATACACACGCGGGTTTTGTCGCTTTGCGCAGTGCTGGCAATTTGCTCCCAGCGGGCACATAGCTTATGGGTAAATTCGTTATGCGGTGGCTCTTCTTCCGTAACCACAACTTCGCCTAAATCGCCGTAGTAACCGGTAGCGGAACCGGAGATTAACACCGCGGGCGGCGTCTCGCTGGCATTGATTAAATCGACCAGTTTCTGCGTAATGCCCCAACGGCTCTGGCACAGGCGTTCCTTTTGCTGTGCGCTCCAGCGCTTATCTGCAATAGGTTCTCCGGCAAGGTTAATCACGGCATCAATGTCATTGAGATGTTGCCGCTCTTCCAGTCCTTTCCATAACGCGACCCGAGAGTCGAGAATCTGACGCGCTTTATCAGGGGTACGTGTCACTACAATTATCTGATGCCCCAGTTCCAGCAGGCAGGGGATCAGATGACGTCCAATCAGGCCAGTACCGCCGGTAATCAGAATCTGCATGTCGCCTCCCGGGTTACGTTTTAGCGCTGCCAGCTCAGCGTCATTGATACTGAGTCGGCGTAACGCAATGCGTGAAGTTTATCTATCTCTACTTCAGCATAAGTGACCCAGTGATGTTCGCGTGCGATATCGAGCACATCTTGAGTTAATTTTTCTAACAATGAGAAGCGGTTACCCTCCACGTGGGCAATGATGCTCTTGGTGATAGTGCGATAATTCAGCGCGTCGTTGATATCTTCGCTGGTACGGGCTTTGTCTGCCGGATAGTGAATGGCAATGTTGATGACGATATCCTGGCGATTAAGGATCTCCTCTTCTTTGATGCCGATAAAGGTGCGCAGACGAAGGTTTTTTATACGAATAATAGCGTCAGGTTGTGACATTGCAGGTTTCCTCCATGTATGAACCTCTGCATGATACACGAGAACCGAATTGCGTCACCGCTTCTCACTCTGTGCTTGCTGCATGGCGCGTTCCGTGGCGGGACGCGTACGGATGCGTTCGTGCCAGTTATTGACTGCCGGATAGTTGTCGAGATCGATGCGCTGACGCTGATGGGCGTGGATCCACGGCCAGCAGGCAATGTCAGCAATGCTGTAGTGATCGCCTCCCAGCCAGGGTGACGTTTCCAGACGTTTATTCATCACGTTGTACAGGCGCTGGGTTTCAACCTGGTATCTTTCAATAGCGTAAGGGATCGTTTGCGGAGCGTAATGACTGAAATGATAATTCTGCCCCAGCATAGGACCCAGACCGCTGACCTGCCAGAACAACCACTGGAGCGTGGTGTGGCGTTCGCGTAATTCACCGCTGAGCAGCTTACCGCTCTTCTCCGCCAGATAGAGTAAAATTTCTCCGGACTCAAACAGGCTGATGGGCCTTCCGCCGTCCACCGGGGCATGATCGATAATGGCCGGGATTTTATTGTTCGGCGAGATCTGCAGAAAATCGGGGCGAAACTGGCTACCTTTGCTGATATCGACATGAATCAGACGGTATTGCAGCTGTGCCTCTTCAAGAAACAGCGTGATTTTGTGACCGTTTGGCGATGGCGTGTAATAGAGATCGATCATTTTCAGCATCCGTTTTGTCATGAACCGGGTCATAACAAGTATAGAGCCTGTTGGCGTGCGTGAGTTTTCATCAAGTGACAGCGAGAGAAAGACTCTATATTTTGAAGGCAAGCCAATACACTTCAGAGGACATTATGAGCAAACCTGCAATTACGCTGTGGTCAGATGCCAATTTTTTCTCCCCTTACGTGCTGTCTGTTTATGTCGCTCTGCAAGAGAAAGGGCTGCCTTTTATGCTGAAAACTGTTGACCTCAGCAGTGGCGAACATTTGCAACCGTCATGGCAGGGTTACGCCTTAACGCGCCGCGTACCGGTTCTGGAGATCGATGGTTTTGAACTGAGCGAATCATCAGCGATTACGGAATTCCTGGAAGAGAGCTTTGCACCGCCACAGTGGGAGCGTATCTATCCGCACGATGTGCAAAAACGCGCGCGGGCGCGCCAGGTTCAGGCGTGGATCCGCAGCGATTTAATGCCTATCCGTGAAGAACGCTCAACGGATGTGGTTTTTGCTGGCGTAAAGAAAGCTCCGTTGAGTGAAGCGGGAAAAGCCAGTGCGGAAAAACTGTTCGCTACTGCGAGCAGTTTACTGAGCCACGGTAAACAGAATTTATTTGGCGAATGGTGTATCGCTGACTGTGATTTAGCGCTAATGCTTAATCGCCTGGTCCTGAATGGCGATGAGGTTCCAGAAGCGCTTGCGGAATACGCCACCTTCCAGTGGCAGCGCGCCTCAGTACAGCGTTTTATCGCGCTTTCAGCGAAGCGTTCCTGCTGAAAAACGGGCCGTAATCCAGTATCATTACAAGGTACTTTTCAGCGAGGAGTGAGTGATGAAACTGATGTTCGCATCGGACATTCATGGTTCGTTGCCAGCCACGGAACGCGTGCTCGAACGGTTTGCTGCAAGCGGCGCGCAATGGCTGGTGATATTGGGTGATGTTTTAAACCACGGGCCGCGTAATGCGCTTCCAGAAGGCTATGCACCTGCGCAGGTTGCAGAACGGCTGAATGAACTGGCATCGCGAATTATTGCGGTGCGTGGTAATTGCGACAGCGAAGTGGATCAGATGCTCCTGCATTTTCCGATGACTGCGCCGTGGCAGCAAATTCTGACAGAAAACCAGCGACTCTTTTTGACGCACGGACACCTTTTTGGCCCGCAAAATATGCCGGCGCTCAATGCGGGCGATGTTCTGGTTTATGGGCATACTCATCTGCCGGTTGCTGAGCGGCGCGAGGATATCTATCATTTCAATCCCGGTTCGGTAAGCATCCCGAAAGGGGGCTTTGCGGCAAGTTACGGGATTCTGGATGATAATGTTCTCAGCGTAATGGCACTCAATGATCAAAGTGTTATTGCACAGGTCGAGATTAATCCGTAATTTACCCCACAAACATAAACGCGCCGTAAGAGCGCCAGAAAAAAGAAGGTTTCCTGATGGTGGAACAGCGTCGTTTGGCAAGTACTGAATGGGTGGATATTGTGAATGAAGACAACGAAGTCATTGCACAGTCCAGCCGGGAACAAATGCGGGCGCAACGCTTACGCCATCGTGCAACGTATATCGTTGTGCATGATGGTATGGGCAAAATTCTGGTTCAACGTCGCACTGAGACAAAAGATTTTTTGCCCGGCATGCTGGATGCCACCGCAGGCGGTGTGGTTCAGGCTGACGAGCAGATGCTGGAATCAGCGCGTCGTGAAGCAGAAGAGGAACTGGGGATTGCGGGCGTGCCGTTTGCCGAGCATGGTCAGTTTTACTTTGAAGACCAGAACTGTCGCGTATGGGGTGGGTTGTTTAGCTGCGTTTCCCACGGACCGTTTGCGCTTCAGGAAGATGAGGTCAGTGAAGTTTGCTGGTTGACGCCGGAAGAAATTACCGCGCGCTGCGACGAATTTACACCGGACTCCCTGAAAGCCCTGGCGCTGTGGATGACCCGCAACGCCAAGAATGAAGGGGCGAAAGCCGAAAAGCAGGAAGAAGCTGAGTAAACTCTGTTCATCCGGCCTACTGCGTCGAGAAATCGAGTAGGCCGGACGCACACTTTTTAATGGTAACCCATCATCTGCGCGCCAATCACCACCACGCTGGACATAATAAACAGCAGTCCCAACAGCGTAGCACCTACCTTCAGCCAGTTACGAAAATCCACCCGACAAACGCCTAACGTAGCCATCAGAGATGCTGACGTCGGATAGATAATATGACTGAATCCGTCGCCAAACTGGAAGGCCAGGACCGTGACCTGACGGTTTACGCCAACCAGATCGCCCAGCGGTGCCAGTAGCGGCATGGTTAACGCAGCCTGACCAGAGCCGGAAGTGACGAAGAAATTAAATACTGCCTGGAACAATAGCATAAACCACGCCGCGATGGCGTTATCCAGCCCGCTGATGCCATTGGCAATGCTGTGCAGCAGAGTGTTTAACACGCTGGCTTCACCCGCCTCTCCATTACCGACCAGCAGTAAAATGCCTTTGGCAAAACCAACCAGCAGGGCTGGGGCAATCATCATTCGTGCACCCTCAGTGAATGAGGAGGCCATGATGTTGACCGTCATGCCGTTGAGCCGGAACACGACGCCGATAATGCCAATCACCAGACCCATCGTGAAGAACTGACTGGCGATCTCAGGAATAAACCACGCGTTGACGATAACGCCCCAGACAACCCAAATCATCACCGCGGTCAGCACCAGTAGCACTAACCAGTCGCCCAGCGTGAAGCGTCGTTCCACGACCTCGTCCTGCTGCTCGCGAAAGAAGCGGTCGGATTCATGTACCCGGGACAAAAGCGGATTCTTTTTGATACGCGCCGCATAGGCCAGCGTGAAGGTCAGCCCGATTAGTGTAGCGATCACCCAGACCGCGATGCGTAGCCCGGAACCAGAGAGCACCGGTACTCCCGCAATACCTTGTGCGACCACCACGCAAAATGGGTTCATCCATGAGCTGGCGAAACCAATCTGAGTCGCGATATAGGTAACCAGAACGGTGGTGATACTGTCGTAACCTAGCCGTACCATCAAAGGAGCGATGATAATGGCAAAGGCAACAGCCTCTTCCCCCATGCCAAACACCGCGCCGCCTAAGGAGAAGAGAATAAACAGCACTGGGATAAACAGGACCTCGTTGCCCCGCGTATGGCGAATGAGCGCCAGGATACCGTTATCAATGGTGCCGGTACGCATAACGATGCCGAATGCACCGCCAATGACCAGCATAAACATAATGATGCCGACAGCAGTGCCGAATTTCGAGCCGGAGGTTAATCCTTCAAACGGGAAATTCATCAGGCCTGGGCGTTCATCTCCGGTGGTGAATAACTGCACCCGGTGATACTGCTCTTCACCTGCGTCGTTGGTCAGAATACGAAAGGAATGGGGGTCAACCACCTTACGGGTTTTGGTTTGTCCATCAACCTGATACTGAACTTCCTGGCTATCGAACATCCCGACGGGAACAACCCATGTTGCCAGACTGGTTAAAATGGCGACGAAAAAAATAATCACCAGCGTGTCGGGCATCGCCCATTTTTTAGCTGGCTGTGATTCTGTTACTGCTGACATGAAAGACTATCCCTGTTGCAACGCAAAAGAGAGTAAGTATGCGAACAGAAGAATGGTTATTCATTGATGCAGCGCATTCAGGCAAATATTTCAGATTATGCCAAAGGGGAAACAGACATAAAAAAACCGGAAATATCAGCTATTTCCGGTTTGATAAGCAGATGTGTTGCCGGATAAGAGATCCGGCACACTCGGCAGATTACTGCTGCTGCTGGGAAGACTGGATCGCGGTCAGTGCGATGGTGTAGACGATATCGTCTACCAGCGCGCCACGAGACAGGTCGTTCACCGGCTTGCGCATACCCTGCAGCATCGGCCCGATGGAGATCAGGTCGGCAGAACGCTGTACCGCTTTGTAGGTGGTGTTACCGGTGTTCAGATCCGGGAAGATGAACACGGTAGCGCGACCTGCAACCGGAGAGTTCGGCGCTTTGGATTTCGCTACGTCAGCCATAACGGCGGCGTCGTACTGCAGCGGACCGTCGATCATCAGGTCAGGACGTTTTTCCTGCGCCAGACGGGTTGCTTCGCGAACTTTCTCTACGTCGCTACCTGCACCAGAAGTACCGGTGGAGTAGGAGAGCATCGCTACGCGCGGTTCGATACCAAAGGCAATTGCGGAATCAGCGGACTGAATCGCGATTTCTGCCAGCTGCTCTGCAGTCGGATCCGGGTTGATCGCGCAGTCGCCGTAAACGTAAACCTGATCCGGCAGCAGCATGAAGAACACGGAAGACACCAGGGAGCTACCCGGTGCAGTTTTGATCAGCTGCAGCGGCGGACGGATGGTGTTCGCGGTGGTGTGTACTGCACCAGAAACCAGACCGTCAACATCGTCCTGTTCCAGCATCAGGGTACCGAGAACCACGTTGTCTTCCAGCTGTTCGCGGGCAACGGTTTCGGTCATACCTTTGTTTTTACGCAGTTCGACCAGGCGAGCAACGTAGCTTTCGCGAACCACATCTGGATCAACGATTTCTACGCCAGCGCCCAGTTCAACGCCCTGAGAGGCTGCAACGCGGGTGATCTCATCCGGGTTACCCAACAGTACGCAGGTTGCGATACCACGTTCAGCACAGATGGCTGCTGCTTTAACGGTACGCGGTTCGTCGCCTTCCGGCAGAACAACGCGTTTGCCCGCTTTGCGCGCCAGCTCGGTCAACTGGTAACGGAACGCTGGCGGAGACAGACGACGGCTGCGCTCAGAGGTCGCAGTCAGGGATTCAATCCAGTCAGCGTTGATGTAGTTAGCAACGTATTCCTGGACTTTCTCAATGCGCTCGTGATCGTCAACCGGAACTTCCAGGTTGAAGCTCTGCAGGCTCAGAGAGGTCTGCCAGGTGTTGGTGTTTACCATGAATACCGGCAGGCCGGTTTCAAATGCACGTTCGCACAGTTTAGTGATGCGCGCGTCCATTTCGTAGCCGCCAGTCAGCAGCAGGGCACCGATTTCCACGCCGTTCATGGCCGCCAGGCATGCTGCAACCAGCACGTCAGGGCGATCTGCGGAAGTTACCAGCAGGGAGCCTGCGCGGAAGTGTTCCAGCATGTGCGGAATGCTGCGTGCGCAGAACGTCACAGACTTCACGCGGCGGGTGTTGATATCGCCTTCGTTAACGATGGTGGCGTTCAGGTGACGCGCCATATCGATTGCACGAGTAGCGATCAGATCGAAGCTCCATGGCACCGCGCCCAGAACCGGCAGCGGGCTGGATTCTTGCAGTTTAGCCGGATCAACTTTGATCACTTTCGCTTTGGAAGAGTCGTCGAAAATCTCGGACAGATCCGGGCGAGTACGGCCCTGCTCATCAACCGGTGCGTTCAGTTTGTTAACGATTACGCCGGTGATGTTGGTGTTTTTCGCGCCGCCGAAGCTGCTGCGAGTCAGTTCAATACGCTCGTTCAGCTGTTCCGGGGTGTCGGTACCCTGAGACATAACGAAGACGATTTCCGCGTTCAGCGTTTTCGCGATTTCGTAGTTCAGGGACTGCGCGAACTGATGTTTACGGGTTGGGACCAGGCCTTCAACCAGTACAACTTCAGCGTCTTTGGTGTTCGCGTGGTAGTTCGCGATGATCTCTTCCATCAGCACATCTTTCTGATTGCTGGACAGCAGAGATTCAACGTGGCTCATCTTCAGCGGCTCAGCGGCTGGCAGAGAAGAGTTAGCGCGGACGATGCTGGTAGTCTGGTCTGGCGCATCGCCACCGGCACGCGGTTGAGCAATCGGCTTAAAGACGCTCAGACGAACGCCTTTGCGTTCCATTGCGCGGATCACGCCAAGGCTGACGCTGGTCAGGCCGACGCTGGTTCCGGTAGGGATCAGCATAATAATACGGGACACGGTTTATCCTCTTTCGTTACCGCCAATTTAGACGGGTTACAAAACAGCACCGCCAGCTAGGCTGGCGGTGTGAAATCAGGCAGTCAGGCGGCTCGCGTCTTGCGCGATAACCAGTTCTTCGTTGGTTGGGATAACCAGCGCAGGACGGGTACCTTCTTTGTTGATGAAACCAGATTTGCCGAAACGTGCGGCCAGGTTACGTTCGTGGTCAACTTCAAAGCCCAGAACGCCCAGTTTGCCCAGAGACAGTTCACGAACCATCGCTGCGTTTTCACCGATACCACCGGTGAAGACAACTGCATCCAGACGACCATCCATCAGCGCAGTGTAAGAACCGATGTATTTCGCCAGACGGTGGCAGTAAACGTCCATTGCACGTTTAGCGTCTTCTTTAGTAGCGTAGTTATCTTCAACATAACGGCAGTCGCTGGTGACTTCGGTCAGACCCAGCAGGCCGGACTCTTTGGTCAGCATTTTGTTGATTTGGTCAACGCTCATGCCCAGGGTATCGTGCAGGTGGAAGATGATCGCCGGGTCGATGTCACCGGAACGTGTACCCATCACCAGACCTTCCAGTGGGGTCAGACCCATGGAGGTATCAACACATTTACCGTTACGGATAGCAGATACAGAACCGCCGTTGCCCAGGTGGCAAGTGATGATGTTCAGCTCTTCAACCGGTTTGTTCAGTACTTTTGCCGCTTCCTGTGTGACGAAGAAGTGGCTGGTACCGTGTGCGCCGTAACGACGAACGCCGTGTTCTTTGTAGAGGTTGTACGGCAGAGCATAGAGGTAAGACTCTTCCGGCATAGTCTGATGGAACGCGGTGTCGAATACAGCCACGTTTTTGTCTTTCAGATTAGGGAAGGATTTCAGCGCTTCTGCGATACCGATCAGGTGAGCCGGGTTATGCAGCGGTGCGAAAGAGGCAGAATCTTTGATGCCCTGAATAACGGAATCATCGATAACCACAGAGCTGGTGTACTTCTCACCGCCGTGTACGATACGGTGACCAATAGCGGTCAATTGCGCAGACAATTCTGGTTTTTGTGCCAGAATAGTGTTAACGATAAAGTTCAGCGCTTCACTGTGAGCGGCGCCTGCACCTAAAGCCGCTTCTTGTTTACCGCCGTCCATTTTCCACTTGATTCGTGCTTCTGGGAGATGGAAACATTCGGCTAAACCAGAGAGGTATTCTTCACCGTTTACTGCATCGATGATGGCAAATTTCAGTGAGGAGCTACCGCAGTTCAGAACCAGTACTAACTTACTCGACATGGAAGTACCTATTTATGATACGTGGCTAAAAAAACGTCAGGGAGTCATAGAGCGTAGCGCATGATGACACCGACGTTTATGATTAACATCATGCGCCATAGTCTTTTTGGGCACGATGGAATAAATACCTTTGAGTCTATGTCATTTTGCGTATTTTTCAGGCAATGGCATAATGTATGCCAATTTGACGACTCAATGATTTTGGACTACAGGCCTTACAGGCCGGCACAGGATACCTGAATGTGGGTATCAAAGACAAAATGTTTTGAACGATGTCCCTTGTAGTTGTTGTTTTGCACAAATTTTTTAATTTTTATATGTGAAGTTGAGGTAACCGCCATGTCGACACCGGATAATCGCTCCGTCAATTTTTTTAGCTTGTTTCGCCGGGGGCAGCACTATGCAAAGACGTGGCCAATGGAAAAGCGCCTTGCGCCCGTGTTTGTTGAGAACCGCGTGATCCGCATGACGCGTTACGCGATCCGTTTTATGCCGCCTATCGCCGTCTTCACCTTATGTTGGCAAATTGCGTTAGGGGGGCAGTTGGGCCCGGCCGTGGCGACTGCGCTGTTTGCGCTTAGCCTGCCGATGCAGGGGATGTGGTGGCTGGGAAAACGTTCTGTAACGCCGCTGCCGCCTTCAATTCTCAATTGGTTCTACGAAGTTCGGGGTAAATTGCAAGAAGCTGGGCAGGCGCTCTCTCCGGTAGAAGGAAAGCCGGATTACCAGGCGCTGGCTGACACGCTTAAGCGCGCCTTCAAACAACTGGATAAAACTTTCCTTGATGATTTGTAATTGACCCCTGATTACGCATATAAAAGAAGGCACATGATGCCTTCTTTTTTTTCATCGCAGTAGTAGTGATACAGGAGTCCCAAATGGAAATGACCAACGCTCAACGTCTGATTTTGTCGAATCAGTACAAAATGATGACTATGCTCGATCCAACTAACGCCGAGCGTTATCGTCGTTTGCAGACGATTATTGAACGCGGTTACGGCTTGCAGATGCGTGAGCTGGATCGTGAGTTTGGTGAGCTGACGGAAGAAACCTGTCGTACGATTATCGATATTATGGAGATGTATCACGCATTACATGTGTCCTGGACTAATCTTAAGGATGCACAGGCTATTGATGAGCGTCGCGTGACCTTCCTCGGTTTTGACGCTGCAACGGAAGCCCGTTTCCTCGGGTATGTTCGTTTTATGGTCAATGTGGAAGGTCGTTACACCCACTTTGATGCGGGTACGCATGGCTTCAACGCCCAGACCCCAATGTGGGAAAAATATCAGCGTATGCTGAATGTTTGGCACTCTTGCCCGCGTCAGTATCACCTGAGCGCGAATGAAATTAACCAAATCATTAATGCCTGAGGGGGCGAGCGTGCAGTGCAAAGGTTTTCTGTTTGATCTGGATGGAACGCTGGTCGATTCCTTACCCGCAGTAGAGCGTGCGTGGTGCAACTGGGCCGATCGCTTCGGCCTCGATCACGCCGAGGTACTCGGCTTTATTCATGGTAAGCAGGCCATTACCTCCCTGCGACACTTTATGGTGGGCAAATCTGAGGCAGAGATCGCCGCGGAGTTTACCCGTCTGGAGCAGATCGAAGCGACGGAAACCGCCGGGATCACCGCGCTGCCGGGGGCTGTTGATTTACTCAACCATCTCAATAAAGCGGGTATTCCATGGGCGATTGTGACCTCCGGCTCCATGCCGGTCGCACGGGCGCGCCATCGTGTTGCTGGGCTTCCTGCTCCTGAAGTGTTTGTCACCGCCGAGCGGGTAAAGAGAGGGAAACCAGAACCAGACGCGTATCTGTTAGGCGCTCAGCTTCTGGGCCTGGCACCGCAGGAATGTGCAGTGGTGGAAGATGCCCCCGCAGGGGTGCTCTCAGGACTGGCGGCTGGGTGCCATGTCATCGCGGTTAACGCGCCAGCGGATACGCCGCGTCTGGACGAAGTTGATTTTTCGCTGACCAGTCTGGAACATATTTCTGTGACCAAACAACCCAACGGAAATGTGGTCGTTATAAGAAATACCTGATCATGATTTAGCCCCAGATTGTTGGGGCTTTTTTATGGCAGAATCAGTCCATCCCTCTCATTTAACAAGGATATGTTGTGAACGGTGAATTGATATGGGTTCTCTCATTGCTGGCGATTGCCGTCGTCTTGTTTGCAACTGGCAGAGTGCGTATGGACGCGGTCGCTTTGCTGGTCATTATTGCCTTTGTTCTGAGCGGAACATTGAGCATCACAGAGGCTTTTTCCGGGTTCAGCGATCCTAACGTTATTTTGATAGCGGCTTTATTCATTATCGGCGACGGCCTGGTGCGTACCGGCGTGGCGACGGTAATGGGTGCCTGGCTGGTGAAGGTCGCCGGTAGCAGTGAAGTCAAAATGCTGGTGTTGCTGATGATAACCGTAGCCGGACTTGGTGCCTTCATGAGTTCGACCGGTGTGGTCGCCATCTTTATTCCGGTTGTCTTAAGCGTTTCCATGCGCATGCAAATCTCCCCCTCACGCCTGATGATGCCATTGAGCTATGCCGGATTGATAAGCGGCATGATGACGCTGGTGGCAACGCCGCCGAACCTGGTCGTCAACAGTGAATTGTTACGTGAAGGACTTAACGGTTTTAGCTTTTTTAGCGTAACCCCACTGGGGCTGGTGGTGTTGGTTCTCGGCATAATTTATATGCTGGTGATGCGTTTTATGCTGAAAGGCGAAGACTCCGGGCAGCCGGGAGACGGCTGGAAGCGCCGGACCTTTCGCGACCTGATTAAAGAATATCGCCTGACAGGACGTGCTCGTCGCCTGGCGATTCGCCCGGGTTCTCCCATGATTGGCCAACGTCTGGATGACCTGAAATTGCGTGAGCGCTACGGGGCAAACGTGATTGGTGTTGAACGCTGGCGGCGTTTTCGCCGCGTGATTGTTGATGTTAACGGGGTTTCTGAGTTCCGTGCCCGTGACGTATTGCTGATCGATATGTCAGCGGCCGACGTTGACCTGCGTGAATTTTGCAGCGAGCAACTGTTGGAGCCAATGGTGCTGCGTGGCGAATACTTCTCTGAGCAGGCGCTTGATGTGGGTATGGCCGAGATTTCATTGATCCCTGAATCGGAATTGATCGGCAAAACGGTACGGGAAATCGCCTTTCGCACACGTTATGGTCTGAATGTCGTCGGACTGAAGCGTGATGGTGCGGCGCTGGACGGGGCGGTCTTCAATGAGCCGCTGCTGATGGGCGATATTATTCTGGTGGTGGGTAACTGGAAACTCATCACTTTGTTGGGGCAAAAAGGGCGCGATTTCGTGGTGCTGAATATGCCCGTGGAAGTTAGTGAAGCCTCCCCGGCGCACAGCCAGGCGCCGCATGCGATTTTCTGTCTGGTGCTGATGGTCGCGTTAATGCTCACCGATGAAATTCCTAATACGGTTGCCGCGATTATCGCCTGTTTGCTGATGGGAAAATTCCGTTGCATTGATGCCGAAAGCGCCTATAAAGCCATTCACTGGCCAAGTATTATTTTGATTGTCGGAATGATGCCCTTTGCGCTGGCATTACAGAAAACGGGCGGTGTTGATCTGGTGGTTAAAGGGTTAATGGACGTTGGTGGAGGGTACGGCCCGTATATGATGCTGGGCTGCCTGTTCGTGCTGTGCGCGACCATTGGGTTATTTATCTCTAACACTGCGACGGCGGTTCTGATGGCGCCGATTGCGCTGGCGGCAGCAAAGTCTATGGGCGTTTCGCCGTATCCTTTTGCGATGGTGATTGCGATGGCGGCTTCCGCAGCCTTTATGACGCCAGTTTCTTCACCGGTAAACACACTGGTGCTCGGGCCGGGTAACTACAGCTTTAGCGATTTCGTAAAAATTGGCGTGCCGTTTACCATCATTGTGATGGTGGTGTGCGTGGTGATGATCCCGATGCTGTTTCCGTTTTGATTTTTATGTGCCGGATGGCGGCTAACGCCTTATCCGGCCTACAAAGGTAACGTTGTCGCAAACTTACAATGGAGAATCCTGACTGATTTCATCTAATGAGAGGTGAAAACTCGGGACGAACACGTCCATAAAGTAGTCCATCTCTTCGCTTCGTCGTGACTCCAGCGTTTTTTCCAGACGTGTTTTCGCCAGCAGAAATTCGTTGTTACCGGCGGAGAGTTCTT
The DNA here is from genome assembly GCF_030332425.1 of Citrobacter sp. Cpo142. Taxonomy (NCBI): domain Bacteria; kingdom Pseudomonadati; phylum Pseudomonadota; class Gammaproteobacteria; order Enterobacterales; family Enterobacteriaceae; genus Citrobacter; species Citrobacter sp. Cpo142. The sequence continues at coordinate 153,622 of NZ_JAOWHW010000113.1, read as the reverse complement.
CCAGGCACTTCAGATACGCGCACAGGGCATCGGCCTGTTTAACAATCGACCTCTCTTCTTCGCTTAAGGCATGTTCATCAATGAGTGGCGCAAAAATGTCGCGCAGCTCATCAGGAACCATATCGACCAGTTTTTGCTGGGCAATTTTCTCTATCGCTTTATATTCCTGAGCAATCTGCGAGTTGAAATATTTAACTGGGGTAGGGAGATCGCCGGTTAACACCTCTGACGCATCGTGATACATCGCCAGCAGGGCAATACGCTCAGCATTAACCTGACCACCAAATTTACGGTTTTTAATTGCGGCCAGCGCATGGGCAACCATGGCAACCTGCAGACTGTGTTCGGACACGTTTTCGGTGCGCACGTTGCGCATCAGCGGCCAGCGGTTAATGAGTTTCAGACGGGAGAGGTGGGCAAAAAAGTGGCTCTGCTTCATAACGACCCTTACTCAGTGACTTCAGTAACGGTATTTTGCGCAGAGAGTGCTACCGGATGCAAACCCGGCAGCACTTTGCGTGGTTACAGCTGGCGATACCCTGACAGGAAACGCTCAAATTTACTCAGCGACATTTCGATATCGTCAATACGCGGTAGCGTGACGATGCGGAAATGATCCGGCCACGGCCAGTTGAATGCCGTCCCCTGGACCAGCAGTACTTTTTCCTGCAACAGGAAGTCGAGTACCATCTTCTGGTCATCATGAATATTGAAGCGTTTAGCATCAATTTTCGGGAACATATACAGCGCACCGCGCGGTTTTACGCAAGAGACGCCGGGGATGTCATTAAGCAGTTCACAGGCGCGGTTACGTTGCTCATACAGACGTCCGCCAGGCATGATGAATTCGCTGATGCTCTGATATCCACCCAGTGCGGTTTGAATGGCATGTTGTGCCGGAACGTTGGCACACAGGCGCATAGAAGCCAGCATCTCAAGGCCTTCGATATACCCTTTGGCATGTTTCTTCGGTCCGTTCAGTACCATCCAGCCCTGGCGGAAACCGGCAACACGATAGGTTTTTGACAGGCCGTTAAAGGTAATAGTCAGCAGGTCAGGGGCCATTGCCGCAATCGAGTGGTGCTCGGCGTCATCGTAAAGAATTTTGTCGTAAATCTCGTCCGCAAAGATGATGAGGTTGTTTTGGCGGGCAATCTCAACAATCTCCATCAGCAGCTCTTTAGAATACACCGCGCCAGTAGGGTTGTTTGGGTTGATGATGACGATCCCACGGGTACGCGGCGTAATTTTGGCGCGGATATCATCCAGGTCCGGGAACCAGTCTGACGATTCGTCACACAGGTAGTGCACGGCATTACCACCAGAGAGCGAAACCGCCGCCGTCCACAGTGGATAATCAGGTGCAGGAACCAGCATTTCGTCCCCACTGTTTAGCAATGCCTGCATGGCCTGCACAATCAATTCAGATACGCCGTTACCGATATAGATATCTTCCACGGTTACGTCGCGCATCCCACGGGCCTGGTAATGCTGCATGATTGCTTTGCGGGCTGAATAAAGGCCTTTGGAATCGCAATATCCTTGCGCAGTTGGCAAATTGCGGATCACATCCACCAAAATTTCATCTGGCGCTTCAAACCCGAAAGGCGCAGGGTTGCCGATGTTCAGTTTCAGAACTTTGTTGCCTTCTTCTTCCAGGCGCTTTGCTTCCTTCAGAACCGGGCCGCGAATGTCATAACAGACGTTTTCTAATTTGCTGGATTTTTCAATGGGGGACATGAACGTTGACCTTTTTAGCTGTGAATGCCACTCCCTGCCGTGGAAGTCAGCCCAGCACAATGTACTCCCACGACGGTGAGTTTTGAAGGGTCTTTAGTAGAAGATTTTGGAAAGCAGGAGGGTTATAATTCACTGTTAATAACTAAATAATATGATTTTTGTAGAGTAATAATCTGGGTTGTTGTGTTTTTTGTGGTTTATATTTTGCTTTGTTAGTATGGGTATGGTGATTTGTCTGGCCTAAAAAAGTTAGGCCTGTAAAGAAAAAGGTAGCCGAGATCTCAGCTGAATGGCGTATTTCGAAAATACTGAGGTTTTGCCTGCGAAATCTGTTATCGGTCTGATCCCTGCGTGATGCGGTGTGAATCCATTGTTAAGCATAATTAATGAATTGAGAGATTCTTAATTAATTATTATTTATTATTTAAACGACATCAAATTGAGTGGGCCAATAATACGAAAACCGTTGCACTGACATAACACCAATTTGCCCGGAATTATTCGCGATAACACTTATAAATATAGTGGTTTTAGGTTAAGATAACTCCTATGAAATGGTGTGTAGTACGAATTTTACGATAATTCAAATGTTTGTTGGTTGTTCCTAACATCCTGAAAAGTTAGTTTTTAATGTGTAAATTATTGTTCGTTAACTATTTTTTAAATTTACAAAATTTACATGTTTCCCATTAGTCAGAATCATCCAGCAGCTAAAAATACGGCTCTTTCTCGTTGCTATATTCCGATGAATATCACGGGTATTAAAATAGCTCAGAAAGAGAATTGTTTCGTTTGTTAAACCAAATACATCCTTATTTTCACTTGGTTACACTAAGCGAAACTGAAGGGAGGCACATTACAAATGGAGTTGTTTGATTCTGAATGCACAGCATTAACCCGGTATGACCCGCGAGTAAGTGAAAAACTATGATAAATGCAAATCGTCCGATAATTAACCTCGACCTCGATCTGCTGAGAACCTTTGTTGCTGTTGCCGACCTGAATACCTTTGCGGCTGCGGCAGCTGCGGTATGTCGAACTCAGTCTGCGGTAAGTCAGCAAATGCAGCGTCTTGAACAACTTGTGGGGAAAGAGTTGTTCGCGCGCCATGGACGCAACAAACTGCTGACCGAACATGGTATCCAGTTGTTGGGTTACGCCAGGAAAATACTGCGATTTAATGATGAGGCATGCTCATCATTGATGTTTAACAATCTTCAGGGGGTGTTAACTATCGGTGCTTCTGATGAATCCGCCGATACCATACTCCCTTTTCTGCTTAACCGTATAAGTTCGGTTTATCCGAAACTTGCACTGGATGTCAGAGTGAAACGCAACGCCTACATGGTGGAGATGCTTAAGTCGCAAGAAGTGGATTTAGTGGTCACCACTAACCGACCTGGCGATTTTGAGTGCCTGAATTTGCGAACTTCACCGACGCACTGGTATTGCGCAGCCGAATATATCCTGCAAAAAGGGGAACCGGTGCCGTTAGTTCTGCTGGACGATCCCAGCCCGTTTCGCGATATCGTGCTGGCGACGTTGAATGCCGCACAGATACCGTGGCGTTTGGCTTATGTCGCTTCAACATTGCCTGCGGTCCGCGCGGCGGTAAAAGCAGGGCTGGGCGTTACTGCCCGTCCTGTCGAAATGATGAGCCCGGATTTACGCGTACTGGGTGCGGCGGACGGATTGCCACCTCTGCCTGATACCGAGTATCTGTTGTGCAGCGATCCGGCCACGCAAAATGAATTAGCTCAGGTTATCTTTAAGTCGATGCAGACCTATCAAAATCCTTGGCAATACAATCAGTTTACCCCTGAAGGGGGAGATGATTCGCTGATTGTTGAAGGCGACTTTGAGTAAAGCGTCACAAAAAAACGTTTTAAAATGTAAGTGTAAAAAAGGGCCACTGATGATGAAAAAACATCCAGCGGCTCTTTTTTTATGCAAATATTACTGCTTTCTGTTCATTCATATACTAAAACTTAACAAAATCAGCAGGTAAAAAAACAGCCCGACAATCGGGTGAAAAATAATCAGCTGAGTTGCTAAATGTTTCCATGTTAAAAAACTAGAGAAATTGTTGCTGTTTTTTATGGTGAATTAACAAAAGCGTGTCACAGATCAAGAAAATACTCCCATTTAGGGGGAGGCATCTGGGTGAATTCCTGTCAAAATAGACGTGTATTATCTTTTTTACTTCACTACGGACACGATTCAACAACATTAAAAATGACCGATGATGCAATCGAAATGGGTCTAAAGAGCACTTTATGTTAATGAAGTTGGAACAGTGTAAAATAATGTGAGGAAACTTTTGTTAAAGTTGACAAAAGGTTATAGAAAGGAGTAAAAAACCCCATCAATTAGCTGTATAAAATGATTTTTCACAGTGATTGTAAGGTTTTTTTTATTCCTCCCCATGAATCGATGTGGCGTTCATCTGCCGAAAAGAGCAGAGAATTTGGCGCTACTTTTGATGAGTAAGCAATGAGTATGTCAACATCCACTGAAATCATCGCTCATCACTGGGCATTCGCTATCTTTCTTATCGTTGCCATTGGCCTGTGCTGCCTGATGCTCGTCGGCGGCTGGTTTTTAGGGGGTCGCGCACGCGCGAGATCTAAAAACGTGCCGTTTGAATCAGGTATCGACTCGGTCGGCACCGCCCGCCTGCGCCTGTCTGCCAAGTTTTATCTGGTAGCCATGTTCTTCGTTATCTTCGACGTTGAAGCGCTGTATCTGTTCGCATGGTCAACTTCTATCCGTGAAAGCGGTTGGATTGGCTTTGTGGAAGCTGCAATTTTTATTTTTGTGTTACTGGCAGGTCTGGTTTATCTGGTGCGTATTGGCGCGCTGGACTGGACGCCCGCGCGTTCACGCCGCGAGCGTATGAACCCGGAAACGAACAGTATCGCTAATCGTCAACGCTAACCGCGAGGCATTAAGATGGATTATACGCTCACCCGCATAGATCCTAACGGTGAGAACGACCGTTACCCCCTGCAAAAACAGGAGATCGTAACCGACCCCCTGGAACAAGAAGTTAACAAAAACGTGTTCATGGGCAAACTGCATGACATGGTTAACTGGGGCCGTAAAAACTCAATTTGGCCATATAACTTTGGCCTTTCCTGCTGCTACGTTGAGATGGTGACCTCGTTTACCGCCGTGCACGATGTGGCCCGTTTTGGTGCGGAAGTACTGCGTGCATCGCCGCGTCAGGCTGACCTGATGGTCGTAGCCGGAACCTGCTTTACCAAAATGGCGCCAGTTATTCAGCGCCTCTACGATCAGATGCTGGAACCGAAATGGGTTATTTCCATGGGCGCATGCGCCAACTCCGGCGGTATGTACGACATCTATTCTGTGGTGCAGGGCGTTGATAAATTTATTCCGGTCGATGTGTACATCCCGGGATGTCCGCCGCGCCCAGAAGCGTATATGCAGGCTCTGATGCTGCTGCAAGATTCCATTGGCAAAGAACGCCGTCCGCTCTCCTGGGTGGTTGGCGATCAGGGCGTTTATCGCGCCAATATGCAGTCAGAACGCGAGCGTAAACGCGGCGAACGTATTGCTGTAACGAATCTTCGTACACCAGACGAGATTTAATTTGCGCCTGTCGGCAGCAGCACTTCCTTCGCTTATCACTACATAAATAGCGCGAAGCACTGCCGACCACCACGGACCATTTGCAATGGTGAACAATATGACCGACTTAACCGCGCAAGACGCCGTATGGCAAACACGGGATCACCTTGATGACCCGGTCATTGGCGAACTGCGCAACCGTTTTGGGCCGGATGCCTTTACCGTTCAGGCGACTCGCACCGGGGTACCCGTTGTTTGGGTCAAGCGTGAACAATTACTGGAAGTTGGCGATTTCTTAAAGAGACTGCCGAAACCTTACGTCATGCTGTTTGACTTACACGGCATGGACGAACGTCTGCGTACGCACCGCGAAGGGTTACCTGCCGCGGATTTTTCCGTTTTCTATCACCTGATTTCCATTGAACGCAATCGCGATATCATGCTCAAGGTGGCTTTGTCTGAAAACGATCTGCGCGTACCGACTTTCACCAAACTGTTCCCGAACGCCAACTGGTATGAGCGTGAAACCTGGGAAATGTTTGGCATCGATATCGAAGGTCACCCGCACCTGACGCGTCTGCTGATGCCGCATACCTGGGAAGGCCATCCGCTGCGTAAAGACTACCCGGCGCGTGCGACCGAATTCGATCCGTTTGAGCTGACTAAAGCCAAACAGGATCTGGAAATGGAAGCGCTGACCTTCAAACCAGAAGATTGGGGTATGAAGCGTAGTACCGAAAACGAGGACTTCATGTTCCTCAACCTCGGTCCTAACCACCCGTCTTCTCACGGCGCTTTCCGTATTGTGCTGCAGCTTGATGGCGAAGAAATCGTCGACTGCGTACCTGACATCGGCTACCACCACCGTGGCGCTGAAAAGATGGGTGAACGTCAGTCCTGGCACAGCTACATTCCGTACACCGACCGTATTGAGTACCTCGGCGGCTGCGTAAACGAAATGCCTTACGTACTGGCCGTTGAGAAGCTGGCTGGTATCACCACGCCGGATCGCGTAAACGTGATTCGCGTGATGTTGTCCGAACTGTTCCGTATCAACAGCCACCTGCTGTACATCTCCACGTTCATTCAGGACGTCGGCGCGATGACCCCGGTATTCTTCGCCTTTACCGACCGTCAGAAAATCTATGACGTGGTGGAAGCGATCACCGGTTTCCGTATGCACCCGGCCTGGTTCCGTATCGGCGGTGTGGCACACGATCTGCCGCGCGGTTGGGACAAGCTGCTGCGTGACTTCCTCGACTGGATGCCAAAACGTCTGGATTCTTACGAGAAAGCCGCACTGCGTAACACCATCCTGAAAGGCCGTTCGCAGGGCGTTGCCGCTTACGGTAAGAAAGAAGCGCTGGACTGGGGTTGTACCGGTGCTGCGCTGCGCGCGACCGGTATTGATTTCGACGTGCGTAAAGCGCGTCCGTACTCTGGCTACGAAAACTTTGACTTTGAAGTCCCGGTTGGCGGCGGCGTGTCCGACTGCTATACCCGCGTGATGCTGAAAGTTGAAGAGCTGCGCCAGAGTCTGCGCATCCTTGAGCAGTGCCTCAATAACATGCCGGAAGGCCCGTTCAAAGCGGATCACCCGCTGACGACGCCGCCGCCGAAAGAGCGCACGCTGCAACATATCGAAACCCTTATCACCCACTTCCTGCAGGTTTCGTGGGGTCCGGTTATGCCGGCAAACGAGTCCTTCCAGATGGTGGAAGCGACTAAGGGTATCAACAGTTACTACCTGACCAGCGATGGCAGCACCATGAGTTACCGTACCCGTATCCGCACCCCGAGCTATGCGCACCTGCAGCAGATCCCGGTAGCGGTACGTGGCAGCCTGGTGTCCGACTTAATCGTCCATCTGGGTAGTATCGATTTTGTTATGTCAGATGTGGACCGCTAATTATGCACGAGAATCAACAACCACAAACCGAGGCTTTTGAGCTGAGTGCGGCTGAGCGTGAAGCGATTGAGCACGAAAAGCACCACTACGAAGACCCGCGTGCGGCGTCCATTGAAGCGCTGAAAATCGTTCAGAAACAGCGTGGCTGGGTGCCGGATGGGGCGATCTACGCGATCGCTGATGTGCTGGGTATTCCGGCAAGCGATGTAGAAGGTGTTGCCACGTTCTACAGCCAGATCTTCCGCCAGCCGGTAGGTCGCCACGTGATCCGCTATTGCGACAGCGTGGTGTGCCATATCAACGGCTACCAGGGGATTCAGGCCGCGCTTGAGAAAAAACTCAACATCAAGCCGGGGCAGACGACCTTTGATGGTCGCTTTACGCTGCTGCCGACCTGTTGCCTGGGGAACTGCGATAAAGGGCCAAACATGATGATCGATGAGGATACTCATGCTCACCTGACCCCGGAAGGCATTCCCGAACTACTGGAGCGGTATAAATGAAAGACATTATCCGTACTCCCGAAACCCATCCGCTGACCTGGCGTCTGCGTGATGACAAACAGCCGGTCTGGCTGGACGAATACCGTAGCAAAAACGGCTACGAAGGTGCGCGTAAGGCCCTGACCGGGCTGTCACCGGACGAAATCGTTAATCAGGTAAAAGACGCTGGCCTGAAAGGGCGCGGCGGCGCGGGCTTTTCCACCGGTCTGAAGTGGAGCCTGATGCCGAAAGACGAATCCATGAACATCCGTTACCTGCTGTGTAACGCCGATGAAATGGAGCCGGGCACCTATAAAGACCGTCTGCTGATGGAACAGCTGCCGCACCTGCTGGTGGAAGGCATGCTGATTTCCGCGTTTGCGCTGAAAGCGTACCGTGGTTACATCTTCCTGCGCGGTGAATATATCGAAGCAGCCGTGCATCTGCGTCGCGCGATCGCCGAAGCGACCGAAGCCGGTCTGCTTGGCAAAAACATCATGGGCACCGGTTTCGACTTCGAACTGTTTGTCCACACCGGGGCAGGGCGTTACATCTGCGGTGAAGAAACCGCGCTGATCAACTCCCTCGAAGGTCGCCGTGCTAACCCACGTTCCAAGCCGCCGTTCCCGGCAAGCTCTGGCGCATGGGGCAAACCGACCTGCGTAAACAACGTCGAAACCCTGTGTAACGTACCGGCTATCCTCGCGAACGGCGTGGAGTGGTACCAGAACATTTCGAAGAGCAAAGACGCGGGCACCAAGCTGATGGGCTTCTCTGGTCGCGTGAAGAATCCTGGCCTGTGGGAACTGCCTTTCGGTACTACCGCGCGTGAGATCCTCGAAGATTACGCGGGTGGCATGCGCGATGGACTGAAGTTCAAAGCCTGGCAGCCTGGCGGCGCAGGGACTGACTTCCTGACCGAAGCACACCTCGATCTGCCGATGGAATTCGAAAGCATTGGTAAAGCAGGTAGCCGTCTGGGCACCGCGCTGGCCATGGCTGTCGATCACGAGATTGGCATGGTTCCTTTGGTGCGTAACCTCGAAGAGTTCTTTGCCCGCGAGTCTTGCGGCTGGTGTACGCCGTGCCGTGACGGTCTGCCGTGGAGTGTGAAAATTCTGCGCGCGCTGGAGCGTGGCGAAGGCCAGCCAGGGGATATCGAGACACTTGAGCAACTGTGTCGTTTCCTCGGCCCGGGTAAAACCTTCTGTGCACACGCACCGGGCGCAGTGGAACCGCTGCAGAGCGCCATTAAATATTTCCGCGAAGAATTCGAAGCTGGCATCAAGCAGTCCTTCAGCAATACCCATCAGATTGGTGGTATTCAGCCGAACCTGTTGAAAGAGCGCTGGTGATTACAGGGTTAGCCCTGTGTCGCGATAAGAAATTCGATTAACGCTCGGTTACGACCGAGCCAACTGGAAGCATGCTGACTATGGCTACGATTCATGTAGACGGCAAAGAATATGAGGTCAACGGAGCGGACAACCTGCTGGAAGCTTGTCTGTCTCTCGGCCTTGATATTCCGTACTTTTGCTGGCACCCGGCGCTGGGAAGCGTCGGTGCTTGCCGCCAGTGTGCGGTGAAGCAATATCAAAACGCGGAAGACACGCGTGGTCGCCTGGTGATGTCTTGTATGACACCGGCCACCGAAGGCACCTTTATTTCTATTGATGACGAAGAAGCGAAACAGTTCCGCGAAAGCGTCGTGGAGTGGTTGATGACTAACCACCCGCACGACTGTCCGGTCTGTGAAGAGGGCGGCAACTGCCACCTGCAGGATATGACCGTCATGACCGGTCACAGCTTCCGTCGCTACCGCTTCACGAAGCGTACTCACCGTAACCAGGACCTGGGGCCGTTCATCTCTCACGAAATGAACCGCTGCATCGCCTGCTATCGCTGCGTACGTTACTACAAAGATTACGCCGATGGCGCGGATCTGGGCGTCTATGGCGCACATGACAACGTCTACTTCGGTCGTCCGGAAGACGGTACGCTCGAAAGCGAGTTCTCCGGTAACCTGGTAGAAATTTGCCCAACCGGTGTCTTCACCGATAAAACGCACTCCGAGCGTTATAACCGTAAATGGGACATGCAGTTTGCGCCGAGCATCTGCCAGCAGTGTTCCATCGGCTGTAACACCAGCCCGGGCGAGCGCTACGGTGAACTGCGTCGTATCGAAAACCGTTATAACGGTACCGTTAACCACTACTTCCTCTGCGACCGTGGTCGTTTTGGCTATGGTTACGTGAACCTGAAAGACCGTCCGCGTCAGCCGGTACAGCGTCGTGGCGATGACCTGATCACGCTGAACGCCGAGCAGGCGATGCAGGGCGCGGCAGATATTCTGCGTCAGTCGAAGAAAGTGATTGGTATCGGCTCCCCGCGCGCCAGCGTTGAAAGCAACTTCGCGCTGCGTGAACTGGTCGGTGCGGATAACTTCTATACCGGTATCGCCCAGGGCGAGCAGGAACGTCTGCAACTGGCACTGAGCGTGCTGCGTGACGGCGGGATTCATACTCCGGCTCTACGCGAAATCGAATCTTATGATGCGGTTCTGGTGCTGGGCGAAGATGTCACCCAGACCGGCGCACGCGTTGCGCTGGCAGTGCGTCAGGCGGTGAAAGGCAAAGCGCGCGAAATGGCGGCGGCACAGAAAGTGGCTGACTGGCAGATCGCAGCAATCCTTAACATCGGCCAGCGTGCTAAGCACCCGCTGTTCGTTACCAACGTCGATAACACCCGTCTGGATGACATCGCCGCATGGACCTATCGTGCACCGGTTGAAGATCAGGCGCGCTTAGGTTTCGCTATCGCTCATGCGCTGGATAACAACGCACCGGCGGTTGACGGTATCGACCGTGACCTGCAAAACAAAATTGACGTTATCGTTCAGGCACTGGCCGGGGCGAAGAAACCACTGATTATTTCCGGCACCAACGCCGGTAGCGCCGAAGTGATTCAGGCGGCTGCCAACGTGGCGAAAGCGCTGAAAGGCCGTGGCGCAGATGTCGGCATCACCATGATTGCTCGCTCTGTTAACAGCATGGGCCTGGGTATGATTGGCGGTGGTTCCCTTGACGATGCGCTGACCGAGCTGGAAACAGGTCGTGCTGACGCCGTTGTAGTACTGGAAAATGATCTGCACCGCCATGCTTCAGCAACGCGTGTGAACGCCGCGCTGGCGAAAGCGCCGCTGGTACTGGTCATTGACCATCAGCGTACGGCAATTATGGAAAACGCCCATTTGGTGCTTTCCGCCGCAAGCTTCGCCGAAAGCGATGGTACGGTGATTAACAACGAAGGCCGCGCCCAGCGTTTCTTCCAGGTTTATGATCCGTCCTACTACGACAGCAACACTATCATGCTGGAAAGCTGGCGCTGGCTGCATTCGCTGCACAGCACCGTGCAGAGCCGTGAAGTGGACTGGACGCAGCTCGACCACGTTATCGATGCGGTCGTTGAGAAGCTGCCGCAACTGGCGGGTATCAAAGATGCCGCGCCGGACGCAACCTTCCGTATCCGTGGACAGAAACTGGCACGTGAACCGCACCGCTACAGCGGTCGTACCGCTATGCGCGCCAACATCAGCGTACACGAACCGCGCCAGCCGCAGGACAAAGACACCATGTTCGCCTTCTCTATGGAAGGGAACAACCAACCGTCTGCGCCGCGTTCACAAATTCCGTTTGCCTGGGCTCCAGGCTGGAACTCCCCACAGGCGTGGAACAAGTTCCAGGATGAAGTGGGCGGAAAACTGCGCCATGGCGATCCGGGCGTGCGCCTGATCGAAGCTTCTGCGGATGGTATGGATTACTTCACTACCGTTCCGGCGAGCTTCCAGGCTCAGGATGGTCAGTGGCGTATCGCGCCGTACTACCATCTGTTTGGCAGCGACGAAATGTCCCAGCGTGCGCCGGTCTTCCAGACCCGTATGCCGCAGCCGTACATCAAACTCAACCCGGCTGATGCCGCGAAGTTGGGTGTTAATGCCGGTACGCGCGTTTCTTTCAGCTACGATGGCAACACGGTTACATTGCCGGTTGAAATCGCCGAAGGATTAACGGCAGGGCAGGTTGGTTTGCCGATGGGTATGCCTGGCATCGCGCCGGTTCTGGCTGGTGCGCGTCTTGAGGATCTGCAGGAGGCACAACAATGAGTTGGATTACACCCGATCTGATTGAGATCCTGCTGAGCATTCTCAAAGCGGTCGTGATCCTGCTGGTGGTGGTCACCTGCGGGGCATTCATGAGCTTTGGCGAACGTCGTCTGCTGGGTCTGTTCCAGAACCGTTACGGACCGAACCGTGTTGGCTGGGGCGGTTCGCTCCAGTTGGTTGCGGACATGATCAAGATGTTCTTTAAAGAAGACTGGATCCCGAAATTCTCGGATCGCGTCATCTTTACCCTGGCACCGATGATCGCTTTTACCTCGCTGCTGTTGGCTTTCGCCATTGTGCCGGTGAGTCCGAACTGGGTGGTTGCTGACCTGAACATCGGGATCCTGTTCTTCCTGATGATGGCGGGCCTCGCGGTATACGCGGTGCTGTTCGCCGGCTGGTCCAGTAACAACAAATACTCTCTGCTCGGTGCGATGCGTGCTTCTGCGCAGACGCTGAGCTATGAAGTGTTCCTCGGACTTTCCCTGATGGGCGTGGTGGCGCAGGCCGGTTCATTTAACATGACCGACATCGTCAACAACCAGGCTGATATCTGGAACGTTATTCCGCAGTTCTTTGGTTTTGTCACCTTTGCCATCGCGGGCGTGGCGGTGTGCCACCGTCACCCGTTTGACCAGCCAGAAGCCGAGCAGGAACTGGCCGACGGTTACCACATTGAATATTCCGGTATGAAATTCGGTCTGTTCTTCGTGGGTGAGTACATCGGTATCGTCACCATTTCTGCACTGATGGTTACCCTGTTCTTCGGTGGCTGGCATGGCCCGTTCTTACCGCCATTCGTCTGGTTCGCGCTGAAAACCGCGTTCTTCATGATGATGTTCATTTTGATTCGTGCGTCGTTACCGCGTCCTCGTTATGACCAGGTAATGTCCTTCGGCTGGAAAGTCTGTCTGCCGCTGACGCTCGTCAACTTGCTGGTAACGGCGGCTGTCATTCTCTGGCAGGCGCAATAAGGGACACAAAGACCATGACCTTAAAAGAATTGTTAGTAGGCTTCGGCACCCAGGTACGTAGTATCTGGATGATCGGCCTGCATGCGTTCGCGAAACGCGAAACGCAGATGTACCCGGAAGAGCCGGTCTATCTACCGCCCCGTTTTCGTGGTCGTATCGTTCTGACTCGTGATCCAGACGGTGAAGAACGCTGCGTTGCCTGTAACCTGTGTGCGGTAGCGTGTCCGGTAGGCTGTATCTCTCTGCAAAAAGCAGAGACCAAAGACGGTCGCTGGTATCCGGAGTTTTTCCGCATTAACTTCTCACGCTGCATTTTCTGCGGCCTGTGCGAAGAAGCCTGTCCGACTACGGCTATTCAGCTGACTCCAGATTTCGAGCTGGGTGAGTACAAGCGCCAGGACCTGGTTTACGAGAAAGAGGATCTGCTGATCTCCGGTCCGGGCAAATACCCGGAATATAACTTCTACCGGATGGCAGGTATGGCAATCGACGGCAAAGATAAGGGCGAAGCAGAGAACGAAGCTAAGCCTATCGACGTCAAGAGCCTGTTACCGTAAGGAGAGGGGCAATGGAGTTCGCTTTTTATATCTGTGGCCTGATAGCCATTCTCGCAACCTTGCGGGTGATCACCCACACCAATCCGGTACACGCGTTGCTGTACCTGATTATTTCGCTGCTGGCGATTTCTGGGGTGTTCTTCTCGTTAGGCGCTTACTTCGCCGGTGCGCTGGAAATTATTGTCTACGCGGGCGCCATCATGGTGCTGTTCGTGTTCGTGGTAATGATGCTCAACCTCGGTGGTTCTGAAATTGAGCAGGAACGCCAGTGGCTGAAACCGCAGGTGTGGATTGGTCCGGCGATTCTGTCGGCTATCATGCTGGTGGTTATTGTTTACGCCATTCTGGGCGTTAACGATCAGGGCATCGACGGCACGCCAATTAGCGCGAAAGCAGTCGGTATTTCCCTGTTCGGACCGTATGTGCTGGCGGTTGAACTGGCTTCGATGCTGCTGCTGGCGGGTCTGGTTGTGGCCTTCCACGTGGGGCGCGAAGAGCGTTCTGGTGAAGTGCTGAGCAATCGCACCGATGACCGCGCGAAAAGAAAAACGGAGGAGCACGCATGATCCCCTTACAACATGGACTGATCCTCGCTGCGATCTTATTCGTGCTGGGCTTAACCGGTCTGGTTATCCGCCGCAATCTGCTGTTTATGCTGATCGGACTGGAAATCATGATTAACGCCTCTGCGCTGGCCTTTGTGGTCGCCGGAAGCTACTGGGGCCAGACCGATGGTCAGGTGATGTATATTCTCGCCATCAGCCTTGCGGCTGCCGAAGCGAGCATTGGGCTTGCGCTGTTGCTGCAACTTCATCGCCGTCGCCAGAACCTGAACATCGATTCAGTAAGTGAGATGCGTGGATGAACATGCTTGCCTTAACCATTATTCTGCCATTTATTGGCTTTGTATTACTGGCGTTTTCTCGTGGTCGTTGGTCAGAAAATCTGTCCGCTACCGTGGGTGTCGGGTCGATCGGTCTGGCCGCGTTGGTGACTGCGTTTGTTGGCGTTGATTTCTTTGCCAATGGCCAGCAGGCATACAGCCAGCCGCTGTGGACGTGGATGTCAGTCGGCGACTTCAACATCGGTTTTAACCTGGTGCTGGACGGCCTGTCGCTGACCATGCTCTCCGTGGTGACCGGCGTGGGTTTCCTGATCCACATGTTCGCCTCCTGGTATATGCGCGGAGAAGAGGGCTATTCTCGTTTCTTCGCCTACACCAACCTGTTTATCGCCAGCATGGTGGTTCTGGTGCTGGCGGATAACCTGCTGCTGATGTACCTCGGCTGGGAAGGCGTGGGCCTGTGCTCCTATCTGCTGATTGGTTTCTACTACACCGATCCGAAGAATGGCGCTGCGGCAATGAAAGCCTTCGTGGTAACCCGCGTTGGTGACGTATTCCTGGCGTTCGCGCTGTTCATCCTCTACAACGAGCTGGGCACGCTGAACTTCCGCGAAATGGTGGAACTGGCGCCTGCGCACTTTGCAGACGGTAACAACATGCTGATGTGGGCAACCCTGATGCTGCTGGGCGGTGCGGTCGGTAAATCTGCACAGCTGCCGTTGCAGACCTGGCTTGCTGATGCGATGGCTGGCCCGACGCCTGTCTCCGCGTTGATCCACGCCGCGACGATGGTTACCGCCGGTGTCTACCTGATTGCACGTACGCACGGCCTGTTCCTGATGACGCCTGAAATCCTGCACCTGGTGGGGATTATCGGTGCCATCACTCTGGTGCTGGCGGGTTTTGCTGCGCTGGTACAGACCGACATCAAACGCGTTCTTGCGTACTCCACCATGAGCCAGATTGGTTATATGTTCCTGGCTCTCGGCGTACAAGCGTGGGATGCGGCTATTTTCCACCTGATGACGCACGCCTTCTTTAAAGCGCTGCTGTTCCTGGCATCCGGCTCGGTAATCCTGGCTTGCCACCACGAACAGAACATCTTCAAGATGGGCGGGCTGCGTAAGTCAATTCCGCTGGTGTATCTCTGCTTCCTGATCGGTGGCGCGGCGCTGTCGGCTCTGCCGCTGATTACCGCTGGCTTCTTCAGTAAGGATGAGATTCTGGCCGGTGCAATGGCGAATGGTCATATTAATCTGATGGTTGCAGGTCTGGTCGGTGCGTTCATGACCTCTCTGTATACCTTCCGAATGATTTTCATCGTGTTCCACGGTAAAGAACAAATTCACGCTCACGCAGGGAAGGGGATTACCCATCATCTGCCGCTGATTGTGCTGATGATCCTGTCCACCTTCGTTGGCGCGCTGATTGTGCCGCCGCTGCAGGGTGTACTGCCTGCGACGACCGAGCTTGAGCATGGTCGCGTCATGACGCTGGAAATTACCTCCGGTATCGTAGCGATTGCGGGCATCCTGATCGCAGCATGGCTGTGGCTGGGTAAACGCACGCTGGTGACGTCGATTGCGAACAGTGCGCCGGGCCGCCTGCTGGGTACCTGGTGGTATAACGCCTGGGGCTTCGACTGGCTGTACGACAAAGTGTTCGTCAAGCCATTCCTGGGTGTTGCCTGGTTGCTGAAACGCGATCCGCTCAACTCAATGATGAACATTCCGGCGATCCTTTCCCGCTTTGCAGGTAAAGGCCTGCTGTTGAGCGAGAACGGTTATCTGCGCTGGTATGTTGCATCAATGAGCATCGGCGCCGTCGTTGTGCTGGCACTGTTGATGGTACTGCGTTGAGTTTGTTGGCTGGATGAACGATTGCCGGATGGCGCTGCGCTTATCCGGCCTACAAACCCAAAAATAATTTTTAGAATTCGTTGAAAATCTGTTCCTGATGTACAGGCGTCATCGGCGAAGTCAGACCGGAGACCGCCAGCGCAGAGCAACCGGAGCGTACTGAAGTACGTGAGGATTGCGAGCACTGCCGGGATTTGGGCTGACGAGTGAGATAGCCTGAGCAGGAGTAAATATAAGGGACATACTTAGCTATGTTATTACCCTGGTTGATATTAATTCCCTTTATCGGTGGCTTCCTGTGCTGGCAGACCGAACGCTTTGGCGTGAAGGTGCCGCGCTGGATCGCGCTGATTACCATGGGATTGACGCTGGCGCTTGGCCTGCAACTGTGGTTGCAGGGCGGCTATTCACTGACGCAATCCGCTGGCATTCCGCAGTGGCAGTCTGAATTTGTTCTGCCGTGGATCCCACGTTTTGGCATCTCTATTCATCTGGCTATCGACGGTCTGTCGCTGCTGATGGTAGTGCTGACCGGTCTGCTCGGTGTTCTGGCGGTACTTTGCTCCTGGAATGAAATCGAAAAATACCAGGGCTTCTTCCATCTGAACCTGATGTGGATCTTAGGCGGCGTGATCGGCGTGTTCCTTGCCATCGACATGTTCCTGTTCTTCTTCTTCTGGGAAATGATGCTGGTGCCGATGTACTTCCTGATCGCGTTGTGGGGGCATAAAGCCTCTGACGGTAAAACGCGTATCACGGCGGCGACCAAGTTCTTCATTTATACCCAGGCGAGTGGTCTGGTGATGTTGATTGCCATCCTGGCGCTGGTGTTTGTGCACTATAAAGCGACCGGTGTGTGGACCTTCAACTATGAAGAGCTGCTGAATACCCCGATGTCCCACGGTGTGGAATATCTGCTGATGCTGGGCTTCTTCATCGCCTTTGCGGTGAAAATGCCGGTGGTTCCGCTGCACGGCTGGTTGCCGGATGCGCACTCCCAGGCACCGACGGCAGGTTCCGTTGACCTGGCGGGGATCTTGCTGAAAACCGCGGCTTACGGTCTGCTGCGCTTCTCTCTGCCGCTGTTCCCGAACGCGTCGGCGGAGTTTGCACCTATCGCAATGTGGCTGGGCGTTATCGGTATCTTCTATGGCGCGTGGATGGCCTTTAATCAGTACGATATCAAACGTCTGATCGCTTACACCTCCGTATCGCACATGGGCTTCGTACTGATTGCTATCTACACCGGCAGCCAGCTGGCGTACCAGGGTGCTGTTATCCAGATGATTGCGCACGGTCTGTCCGCAGCCGGTCTGTTCATTCTGTGTGGTCAGCTGTACGAACGTCTGCACACGCGTGATATGCGTATGATGGGCGGCCTGTGGGGCAAAATGAAATGGTTGCCTGCGCTGTCGATGTTCTTCGCAGTGTGTACGCTGGGTATGCCGGGTACAGGTAACTTCGTTGGCGAATTTATGATTCTGTTCGGCAGCTACCAGGTGGTTCCGGTCATTACCGTGATCTCGACTTTTGGTCTGGTGTTTGCCTCTGTTTACTCGCTGGCGATGCTGCATCGCGCTTACTTCGGTAAAGCGAAGAGCCAGATTGCCAGTGTTGAACTGCCAGGGATGTCGCTGCGTGAGCTGTTTATCATCCTGTTGCTGGTCGTGCTTCTGGTACTGCTTGGCTTCTATCCGCAGCCGATTCTGGATACCTCGCATTCTGCGATGAGCAACATCCAGCAGTGGTTTGTTAATTCCGTTACTACTACAAGGCCGTAAATCGCCATGACAATAACTCCACAACACCTGATTGCGCTGCTACCGCTGCTGATCGTCGGCTTGACGGTGGTGGTTGTGATGCTCTCCATTGCGTGGCGACGCAATCACTTCCTCAATGCCACGCTGTCGGTCATTGGGCTTAACGCCGCGCTGGTTTCGCTCTGGTTTGTTGGCCAGGCGGGCGCCATGGACGTCACCCCGCTGATGCGGGTTGACGGTTTCGCCATGCTCTACACCGGGCTGGTGCTACTGGCGAGTCTTGCCACCTGTACCTTCGCTTACCCGTGGCTGGAAGGCTACGATGACAACCGGGAAGAGTTCTACCTGTTGGTGCTGATTGCCGCACTTGGCGGTATTCTGCTGGCTAACGCTAACCATCTGGCGGCGCTGTTCCTTGGTATTGAGCTGATCTCTCTGCCGCTGTTTGGTCTGGTTGGCTATGCGTTCCGTCAGAAACGTTCGCTGGAAGCCAGTATCAAATACACCATTCTGTCTGCCGCAGCGTCTTCCTTCCTGCTGTTCGGTATGGCGCTGGTGTACGCGCAGTCTGGAAATCTGTCGTTTGTTGCACTCGGTAAGAGCCTCGGCGACGGCATGCTGCACGAACCGCTGCTGCTGGCTGGCTTCGGTCTGATGATTGTTGGCCTCGGCTTTAAGCTCTCGCTGGTTCCGTTCCACCTGTGGACCCCAGACGTATACCAGGGTGCTCCTGCTCCGGTTTCCACCTTCCTGGCGACGGCGAGCAAAATCGCTATCTTCGGCGTGGTGATGCGTCTGTTCCTGTACGCCCCGGTAGGGGATAGCGAAGCGGTACGTATCGTACTGGGCGTAATTGCCTTTGCTTCCATCATCTTCGGTAACCTGATGGCGCTGAGCCAGACCAATATTAAACGTCTGCTCGGTTACTCTTCTATCTCTCACCTCGGTTACCTGCTGGTGGCGCTGATTGCTCTGCAGAGCGGCGAGATGTCGATGGAAGCGGTTGGCGTTTACCTGGCCGGTTACCTGTTCAGCAGCCTCGGCGCGTTCGGTGTGGTCAGCCTGATGTCCAGCCCGTACCGCGGCCCGGATGCGGACTCTCTGTTCTCCTACCGTGGGCTGTTCTGGCATCGTCCGATCCTCGCGGCAGTGATGACGGTGATGATGCTGTCTCTGGCAGGTATCCCGATGACGCTGGGCTTTATCGGTAAGTTCTACGTACTGGCCGTCGGTGTGCAGGCTAACCTGTGGTGGCTGGTTGCCGCTGTGGTGGTCGGTTCCGCGATTGGTTTGTACTACTACCTGCGCGTTGCCGTGAGCCTGTACCTGAGCGCACCGCAACAGCTGAACCGTGATGCGCCGTCTAACTGGCAGTACAGCGCGGGCGGTATCGTAGTGCTGATTTCTGCCCTGCTGGTTCTGGTGCTGGGTATTTACCCACAACCGCTGATCAGCATTGTGCAGTTAGCGACTCCGCTGATGTAAACGAAATGCAGAAACGAAAAAACCCGCCTTGGCGGGTTTTTTTATGCGTGAAATACGGTCAGTTTAATAGCTGACGGCTCACCAGCGGACCGCTGATGCCTTTCGCTGTGCGATCCATCACTTCCTGGATCACTGAAGAAAGCTCATTGACTTCGAATTTGGCCACGTAGCCATCCGCTTTTACTCGGCGAACGTGATCTTCGTTCGCGCTACCGGAAAGCGAAGAGTGGATAACGACCGGGATTTTCTTCAGACGTTCGTCGGTTTTTATCTTACGGGTAAGCGTAAAACCGTCCATCTCCGGCATTTCGAGATCGGTGAGCACCAGGGCGATCTTCTCACTGATTGGCTTGCCCTCCGCCTGCGCTTCTGCGGAAAGCTGCTGTATTTTTTCCCACGCATCCTGACCTGTTACATGCATCAGATGCGGGATCTCCATGGCGTTAAGCCCTTTTTCCAGCATGGCGCGGGCCACTTTGGAATCATCAGCCACAATCGCCACCGCACCCGGCGTGATGTTGAATTTATTGGTTTTAAGATCGGTTGCGCGCAGGTCGTGGTTCGCCGGTACGATGTCGTACAGGATCTGCTCAACGTCGAGCACCAGCGCCAGGTTGTTAGTCTCTTTGTTGTCGTCCAGGCAAGCGATACTGGTGATATAGCGACCATTAACGGCTTTCTCGGCGGTATGCACCTGTTGCCAGTCCAGGCGCATAATGTTTTCCACTGACTCCACAGCAAACGCCTGGACGCTGCGGGCATATTCTGTGATCAACAGGATGTTGAGTCCGGTCTCTGGCTTACAGCCCGCAACGGCGGGCAGGTCAATCACCGGGATCACCTGATCGCGAATATTAACCATACCCAGTAACGGGGCCTTCATACCCGCCGGACGCGTAAAGGTCGGCATCGGCACGATTTCACGTAGCTTGAATACGTTGATGCCAAACAGCTCTGATTTCTGCTCCTCAACAGATTTGCCGAGGCGAAACAGCAGCAGTTCAAAACGGTTAGACAGGGTTAGGTTTGTCCTGTCATCAATATCTTTCTGGAAATTGTTCATCCTGTCCTCAGTGTGAAAGCCAGCCTTTCCACTGTTATCGGCACTGAGGCGGAAAAATAGAGCGTTAAACGCTGAAAATGGCGAAATCGTGAGCCAGTGCCGTGTCTGGAAATATTGTTTTGCACTCTGCGAGTAAGCGCTGGCAGCCTTTTTCATCGTAGCGTGAGCTAACGTGGGTCATTATCAGACGTCCCACTCCGGCATCCAGCGCCAGCTGTGCGGCTTGTCGGGTTGAGCTGTGCCCGCGACTGTTTGCTTTTTCCTCCATTGACGCGTCCAGCGTGGTTTCGTGTACCATGACATCTACACCTCGAGCCAGTTCAATGGCGGACGCGCAGGGTCCTGTGTCACCGAAAATAGCGACTGATTTTCCCCTGGTGGGCGGGGAAAGAAAATCGGCACCGTTAATCGCTCGACCATCCTCCAGCACGATGGTTTTTCCGGCTTTCAAATCCTGAAACCACGGGCCCGCTTTAACGTCTGCCGCCTTCAGGGCATTGGCGTCAAGCGCACCCGGTTTGTCGTGCTCTTGAATGCGAAAACCGTAGCATTCCAGCGGATGCGCCAGCGGGTACGCCGTTACTTTTCGCAGGCCGTCATCCACAATCTCACCCGCGGTAATTTCCACAATATCCAGCGGATAATCGGTCCAGGAGCCGCTCAGACGCAATGCGGTTTCGGTAAACTCTCGCAACCCTTTTGGCCCGTAGAGCGTCAGAGGCTGGACATTGCCGGCCATTGAGCGACTGCACAGTAGCCCCGGTAAACCAAACAGGTGATCGCCGTGCAGATGGCTGATAAAAATACGATCGAGTTTTCCTGGATTGAAAGGCGTGGTGAGCATCTGATGCTGCGTCCCTTCGCCGCAATCAAAAAGCCACAGCCCCGCCTGAGTCGGGTGTTGCAGATTCAGTAAAATTGCCGTTACATTGCGTGAGCGCGTGGGGACTCCCGCAGACGTGCCTAAAAATAGTAATTCCATCTTTGCGTTACACTTTCGCCATCAATAAGGCAGGGTGTTCAGGTTATCACAACATAGGGGCAGACAATGATTCACTGGCAAGATCTCCACCATGCAAAGCTGAGTACCCAACAACTGTACGCACTACTTCAGCTACGATGCGCGGTGTTTGTAGTTGAGCAACAGTGTCCGTACCAGGATGTGGATGGCGATGACCTGGCCGGAGAGAATCGGCATATTCTGGGCTGGCATAACGATGAGCTGGTGGCGTATGCGAGGATTCTGAAAAGCGATGACGAGCTGGAGCCGGTAGTGATTGGTCGGGTGATTGTAAGCGAAGCGCTGCGTGGTGAAAAACTGGGGCAACAGCTAATGGCCCAGACGCTGGCATCCTGCGTGCAACACTGGCCACACAAGGCGTTGTATCTGGGCGCGCAGGCGCATCTGCAATCGTTCTATGCGCGCTTTGGCTTTGTTCCGGTGACGGATATCTATGACGAAGATGGTATTCCACACGTCGGAATGGCGCGGGAAGCACATCAGGCGTAAACAGGCGCAATCAGTCCAGGTTGTCTATAGTTAGCGGGTACGTCAATAGAAAGGGAGAATATAATGTCTTTTCATTCTTATGAATCACGTATCGATGATGATCTGGAATTATTAAGCGAAACGCTGGAAGAGGTGCTGCGTTCTTCTGGCGACCCAGCAGATCAAAAATACCTTGAGTTAAAAGCGCGGGCAGAGCGGGCGTTAGAAGAGGTGAGAAATCGCGTCAGCCATGCTTCTGATAGCTACTATTACCGTGCGAAAAAAGCCGTTTGTCGGGCGGATGACTATGTGCACGAAAAACCCTGGCGCGGAATCGGCGTTGGCGCCACAGTCGGTTTAGTGATGGGATTATTGTTAGCGCGGCGATAAATTCCGTTCTGTCATCGCATTTGTACGTACTCCCTAACTGGGGGTACTGCTTTTTCTGCTCAGTACCCCGTATAATGAGAGGTTTTTAACAGGGAGAGGTCCGCGTGCATTCAATCACTACTGCGCTGGAAAGTCTGATGCGTCATTTATCGCAGGAGATGCCAGCAGCACCTGGAATTCGTATTTACGATATACCTTTCCCACTGAATGATGCGTTTGACGCTTTAGGATGGCTGGCCAGTCAACCCGTCTGGCCCCAGTTTTACTGGCAGCAGCGTAACGGCGATGAAGAAGCCGCCGTATTAGGGGCCGTCGCCGCATTTTCCTCGCTGGAATCAGCCCAGCAATTTTTACATCAGCATGATAATCATCCCGACCTGCGCATCTGGGGCCTGAATGCCTTTGAGCCTCAGCGTGGCAATTTGCTGCTGCCGCGGTTGGAGTGGCGACGTTGCGCCGGAGTGGCGAGCTTACGCTTACATCTCTGTAGCGATGTGTCGCTACGTGAAGACGCTGCACAAGCTGCCGCCTTTATCTCATCACTTGCTCCCGTAAAACCGCTCCCTGCATTACGTTTGAATTTGACGGGAGAACAGCACTGGCCGGATAAAGCTGGCTGGATAGACCTGATAAAACTCGCCACCCAAACGATCGCAGGAAAAGACCTCGATAAGGTCGTGCTGGCGCGGGCGACCGATTTACAGTTTCCTCAGTCGGTAAATGCCGCTGCCGTGATGGCTTCCAGCCGTCGCTTAAATCTGAACTGCTACCATTTCTTTATGGCCTTTTCGGCAGAGTGTGCATTTCTTGGATCGTCGCCAGAACGCCTGTGGCGTCGGCGTGATACGGCGTTACGCACCGAGGCGCTGGCCGGAACCGTGGCCAATCACCCTGAGGATCATCGGGCCTGGCAATTAGGCGACTGGCTAATGAAAGATGATAAAAACCAGCGTGAGAATATGCTGGTGGTCGAAGATATTTGCCAGCGCCTGCAAGGCTGTACGCAAACTCTCGACGTGCTGCCGCCGCAGGTGCTCAGGCTGCGTAAAGTGCAGCACCTGCGCCGTTGCATCTGGACGGAACTGAATCAGGCCGACGATACGCTTTGCCTGATGCAACTCCAGCCCACGGCGGCAGTCGCCGGTATTCCGCGTGAGCTGGCGCGTGAATTCATCCAACAAAATGAACCCTTTGAACGTGAGTGGTATGCCGGTTCAGCGGGTTATCTTTCTTTGCGCCAAAGCGAGTTTTGTGTGTCATTGCGTTCGGCGAAAATAAGCGCAAATGTGGTGCGCCTGTATGCCGGGGCAGGGATTGTTCGCGGTTCAGATCCTGAGCAGGAATGGCAAGAAATAGACAATAAAGCGGCAGGGTTACGTACTTTATTACAGATGGAAGGATAGTGATTTCGTGTATATTTCCGATTCATATCAAAAATCCATTTATTCGATTCTCTATACTGTGTCGCAATATTGATACCGGACAATCTCATGTCAGTAAGCGCATTTAACCGACGCTGGGCGGCGGTCATTCTGGAAGCACTCACTCGCCACGGCGTCAGGCATGTCTGCATTGCCCCTGGCTCTCGTTCTACACCGTTGACGCTGGCGGCAGCGGAAAACCCCGCATTCATTCACCACACCCATTTTGACGAGCGTGGACTTGGGCATCTGGCTTTAGGTCTGGCAAAAGTCAGCCGTCAGCCTGTCGCCGTGATTGTGACGTCCGGTACCGCGGTGGCGAATTTATATCCCGCGTTGATTGAAGCGGGCCTGACCGGTGAAAAACTGATTTTACTTACGGCAGACCGACCGCCAGAGCTTATCGACTGTGGCGCGAATCAGGCGATTCGTCAGGCCGGAATGTTTGCCTCGCATCCATCGCAAACGCTCTCTTTACCGCGTCCGACTCAGGACATTCCGGCAAGCTGGCTGGTGTCCACTATTGATAATGCGTTAGCGGCCCTGCATAGCGGGGCGGTTCATATCAATTGCCCGTTTGCGGAACCGCTGTATGGCGATATGGACGAAACGGGGATTGCCTGGCAGCAGCGCCTCGGCGACTGGTGGCAGGACGATAAACCCTGGCTGCGAGAAGCGCGTCGGCTGGAAAGCGACAAACAGCGCGACTGGTTTTTCTGGCGGCAAAAACGCGGCGTAGTCATTGCCGGCCGTATGAGCGCCGAAGAAGGTAAGAAGGTTGCGCAGTGGGCGCAGACGTTAGGCTGGCCGCTGATTGGCGATGTTCTGTCGCAAACCGGACAACCTCTGCCGTGCGCCGATCTGTGGCTCGGGAATGCGAAAGCGGTAGCTGAGTTACAGCAGGCGCAGATTGTGGTGCAGCTTGGCAGTAGCCTGACCGGAAAACGTCTGCTGCAATGGCAGGCTAGCTGCGATCCGCAGGAATACTGGATTGTCGATAATATCGAAGGCCGTCTCGATCCGGCCCATCATCGCGGCCGCAGGTTGGTGGCGAAAGTTGGTGACTGGCTGGAGCTGCATCCGGCGGAGAAACGTCAGCCATGGTGCGTGGAAATCCCTCGTCTGGCACAACTGGCCTGGCAGGCGGTAGAAGCCCGTCGTGAGGCGTTTGGTGAAGCGCAATTAGCCCACCGTATTCGCGAATACTTGCCGGAGCAGGGGCAGCTGTTTGTGGGTAACAGTCTGGTGGTACGCCTGATTGATGCGCTGTCGCAGCTTCCGGCTGGTTACCCGGTCTATAGCAACCGTGGCGCGAGCGGTATTGACGGCCTGCTGTCAACGGCAGCTGGTGTACAGCGTGCCAGCGCGAAATCGACGCTGGCGATTGTTGGCGATTTATCTGCATTGTATGACCTGAATGCGCTGGCGTTATTGCGCCAGGTTTCTGCACCGTTTGTCCTGATAGTGGTCAATAATAACGGCGGGCAGATTTTTTCCCTGCTGCCGACGCCAGCCAGCGAACGCGAACGGTTCTATCTGATGCCGCAGAACGTACATTTCGAGCATGCTGCCGCCATGTTTAACCTTAAATACCAGCGCCCGGAAAACTGGGAGCAGCTGGAGAGCGCGTTGACTAACGCATGGCGTACACCTGCGGCCACGGTGATTGAGCTGGTGGTGAACGAAACTGACGGGGCGCAAACCTTGCAGCAACTGCTGGCGCAGGTAAGTCACCTATGATCCTGCATGCGCAGGCGAAAGAGGGGCAGACGGGGTTTCCCTGGCTGGTTTTCCTGCACGGTTTCTCTGGCGATTGCCAGGAATGGCAGACGGTCGGCGAAGCGTTTCAGGATTATTCGCGGCTATACATCGACCTGCCGGGACACGGTGGCTCCGCTGACATCAGCGTGAGCGGGTTTGATGATGTCAGCGTTTTGCTGCGTAATACTCTACTTAGTTACAACATACTTAACTGCTGGCTGGTGGGATACTCTCTTGGCGGCAGAGTCGCGATGATGGCGGCCTGTCAGGAGATGCCCGGGCTTTGTGGTCTGGTGGTTGAGGGTGGACATCCCGGCTTGCAAAGCGAAGAAGCGCGCATTCAGCGTCGTCTCTCGGATGGCCGCTGGGCTGCGCGTTTTCGCGCAGAGCCGCTACGTGAGGTGTTTAATGACTGGTATCAACAGCCCGTTTTTTCCTCGCTGAACGCGGCACAAAGAGAGGCGCTGGTCGCTCTGCGTAGCCAGAATAATGGGCAAACGCTGGCGGCAATGCTGGAGGCCACCTCGCTTGCCGTACAACCTGATTTACGTGCGCAACTCACGATGCGCACATTTCCGTTTTATTATTTATGTGGTGAACGTGACGATAAATTCCGCGCTCTGGCGGCGGAAATATCAGTACCAAACCATGTGATTCGTAATGCCGGACACAACGCGCATCGGGACAACCCCGCGGGCGTAGTGGACTGTCTGGCTCAGATTCTGCGTCGCTGACTATAGGACATTTTATGATCTATCCTGATGAAACAATGCTTTACGCACCGGTAGAATGGCACGATTGCTCTGAAGGCTATACCGACATTCTTTACGAGAAATCCACCGACGGTATCGCAAAAATCACCATTAATCGTCCGCAGGTACGCAATGCCTTCCGTCCGGTCACCGTGAAAGAGATGATCCAGGCGCTGGCGGATGCCCGCTATGATGACAACATTGGCGTAATTATTCTGACTGGTGCTGGCGACAAAGCGTTCTGCGCAGGCGGCGATCAGAAAGTACGTGGTGACTACGGCGGATATCAGGATGACTCCGGTGTGCATCACCTGAACGTACTGGACTTCCAGCGCCAGATTCGTACCTGTCCGAAACCGGTAGTAGCGATGGTTGCAGGTTTCTCCATTGGCGGTGGCCATGTACTGCACATGATGTGTGACCTGACCATTGCGGCTGAAAACGCTATTTTCGGTCAGACCGGCCCGAAAGTCGGTTCCTTTGACGGCGGTTGGGGCGCTTCCTACATGGCGCGCATCGTCGGTCAGAAGAAAGCGCGTGAAATTTGGTTCCTTTGCCGTCAGTACGATGCGAAACAGGCGCTGGATATGGGTCTGGTCAACACCGTGGTTCCGCTGGCGGATCTGGAAAAAGAGACCGTACGCTGGTGTCGCGAAATGCTGCAAAACAGCCCAATGGCGCTGCGCTGCCTGAAAGCCGCACTGAACGCCGACTGTGATGGTCAGGCTGGTCTGCAGGAGCTGGCAGGTAACGCCACTATGCTGTTCTACATGACGGAAGAAGGTCAGGAAGGCCGTAACGCCTTTAACCAAAAACGTCAGCCTGATTTCAGCAAATTCAAACGGAATCCGTAATGCGTAGCGCGCAGGTATACCGCTGGCAGATCCCCATGGACGCGGGGGTGATTCTGCGCGACAGGCGGTTAAAAACGCGTGACGGGTTGTACGTTTGTCTTCGTGACGGTGAGCGCGAAGGGTGGGGAGAGATCTCCCCGCTGCCGGGCTTCAGTCAGGAAAGCTGGGAAGAGGCGCAAACCGAGCTGCTGGCCTGGGTGAAAGGCTGGCTGCAAGGGGATGACTCCTTACCGCAACTGCCTTCGGTCGCCTTTGGCGTAAGCTGTGCGCTGGCCGAACTGACTGGCGTATTGCCACAGGACGCGGACTATCGTGCTGCGCCGCTGTGCACGGGCGATCCTGACGATCTGGTGCTACAACTGGCGGACATGCCGGGCGAAAAAGTGGCGAAGATCAAGGTCGGTCTGTATGAAGCGGTCCGCGACGGCATGGTAGCCAATCTGCTGCTTGAGGCGATCCCGGAGCTGCATTTGCGACTTGACGCCAACCGGGCCTGGACGCCGTTGAAAGCTCAGCAGTTCGCGAAATACGTTAATCCGGAGTATCGCGGACGCATTGCCTTCCTCGAAGAACCGTGCAAAACCCGCGACGACTCCCG
Organism: Citrobacter sp. Cpo142; assembly: GCF_030332425.1. Lineage (NCBI taxonomy): Bacteria > Pseudomonadati > Pseudomonadota > Gammaproteobacteria > Enterobacterales > Enterobacteriaceae > Citrobacter > Citrobacter sp. Cpo142. The sequence goes on along the minus strand of NZ_JAOWHW010000113.1, from coordinate 125,928 downwards.
TGCCTTCGCGCGTGAAACCGGCATTGCCATCGCCTGGGATGAAAGCCTGCGTGAAGCGGATTTCACCTTCGAAGCCGAAGAAGGCGTCAAGGCCGTTGTTATCAAACCTACGCTGACCGGCAGTCTCGATAAAGTCCGTGAACAGGTGGCTGCGGCACATGCGCTTGGTCTTACTGCCGTTATCAGTTCGTCAATCGAGTCGAGTCTGGGCTTAACCCAGCTGGCGCGAATTGCCGCATGGTTAACGCCGCAGACCATTCCGGGTCTGGATACCCTGAGCCTGATGCAGTGCCAGCAGGTTCGCACCTGGCCGGGTAGCACGTTGCCGTGTATCGACGTTGATGCGCTGGAACGTCTGCTATGACCCAGCAGGAAAGGTCCGATAGCGTGAGCTTATCGGGCTTGGTACAACCGGGTGACTGGCCGTGGCGTCACTGGCGACAGGTTCGTGCGAAGGTGCCAGCCCTACGCCTCAACGATGAGGTATTAAGCTGGAGCGAGCTCTGCGCTCGCATCGATCATCTGGCCTGCGGTTTTGCCGCTCAGGGCGTGGAAGAGGGCGATGGTGTTCTGCTTCGCGCGTGGAATCATCCGCGCGCTTTGCTGGCCTGGCTCGCGCTGCTGCAATGTGGGGCGCGGGTTTTACCTGTGAACCCACAGTTGCCTCAGCCGCTGCTTGATGCGCTGATCCCGGACTTAACGCTACGTTTTGCGCTGGATCTGGAGGCCGCTATCGCACTTCCGGAACTCAGCCCGTTGCAGATGCAGCCATTGCCAGGCGATCACGCCGCAGCGTGGTTGCCTGAACGTTTGAGCACGATGACGTTAACTTCAGGTTCTACCGGATTGCCAAAAGCGGCTGTTCATACCTGTCAGGCGCATCTGGCAAGCGCGCAGGGCGTCCTGTCATTAATGCCGTTTGGTGCTGAGGATGACTGGCTGCTCTCGCTGCCGCTGTTTCATGTTTCCGGCCAGGGTATTTTGTGGCGCTGGTTGTTCGCCGGAGCGCGAATGACCGTGCGCGACAAGCAGCCGCTGGAGCAAATGCTGGCTGGATGTACCCACGCTTCACTGGTGCCCACGCAGCTGTGGCGCTTGCTGGTCAACAACACGCCAGTCACGCTCAAAGCGGTACTGCTGGGCGGCGCTGCAATTCCTGTTGAATTGACGGAGCAAGCGCGCGAGCAAGGGATTCGTTGCTGGTGCGGTTACGGATTAACGGAGTTTGCTTCTACGGTCTGTGCGAAAGAGGCGGATGGTCTGGCAGATGTGGGTTCCCCTCTGGCAGGCAGAGAAGTCAGAATCGTTGATGATGAAGTCTGGCTACGGGCTGCCAGCATGGCGCAAGGTTACTGGCGTAACGGACAGCTTATTCCTTTAGTGAACGCGGAAGGCTGGTTTGCAACCCGCGATCGCGGCATGCTAAAGGACGGCAAGTTAACGATTGTCGGTCGTATGGATAATCTGTTTTTTAGCGGCGGGGAAGGTATACAGCCGGAAGAAGTGGAACGCGTGATTGCAGCGCATCCGCATGTTCTACAAGCCTTTATTGTGCCGATAGAAGACAAAGAGTTTGGCCATCGCCCGGTGGCGGTCATTGAGTATGACGCTAATGCTGGAGAAACTAATCTCGCAGTGTGGGTAAAAGATAAGCTGGCCCGCTTTCAGCAGCCGGTATGTTGGCTAACATTGCCGCCCGAGCTCAAAGCTGGAGGAATTAAAATTTCGCGCCGTGCGTTATTGGATTGGGTAAGTACTTCATCATTAACATTAAGAAAACATTAACAGTATTTCTCGTTTCTGTCATTCCGCAGCTATTGTCTTTTTGTTTACCTGCTAAAGTGTAACCTATTGTGAAATTTATTAACAAAAGGTGCGCTATGGAATGGCATGTGAAGAAGTCTTGCTGTCACAAAAAAGCAGGGAAGCTCTATATCGTACTTTGCGATAGCGGTGGTTCGCTAAAGATGCTTGCTGAGGCGCAATCTTCCGAGCGGGTTAAGCCCGGCGATCTCCTTTCACCGCTGAAGGATGCACAGTATTGTATTAACCGCGATAAATCCCGGGTCATTAAGGTAATTGATGCCAGACAGTACATCTGTGATGAATGGGAACGTCTGTTACGACAGTCTGAAGATAAGTAATCTCAGGGTTGGTGTTTGCGTGAAGGCAGAAAAATCGTCATTAGCCCTGCCATGATGCACAGTACCCCTGCCAGCGCTTTCACTGAAAATGTTCCCTGCCAGCCGGGCAGGATCATTGAGGCAACCCACACCAGCACATAGCTCAGGCTGAGTAGGGCATAGGCTTTGCTCAGCGCGAGTTGGTGTAGGGCTTTATGCCAGCAAATCACTGACAGTAAATACCCTGTCAATCCGGCATATAAAGCAAACGCTCCGATACTGACAGAGAATACGGCAGAGATGAACGCCAGCGGCTGCAGCATTGGCGGCAGATTATCCATCGCAAAGCCGAGGCTCAACTGGGCGATGGAGGTGATCATCACGCTACATAATCCCCAAAATACGCCCATTACACTGCACTCCCAAGAATAAATATGCCGGTAATGATCAGCCCAACGCCCAGCCAGTGGCGGGTTGTTACGGGTTCGCGCCAGATTTTCCATGCGGCGAGAGTAACCCAGACAAAGTTAAGGCTCAGCATGGGATAGGCAATACCGACAGGAATGTTTTGTAAAACCGCCAGCCATAGCAGCATGGCCAGGCCGAGGCTTGCCAGAGCAAGCCCAATCCATTGCGTAATGTAGCGTTTTCGCGCACGAACAGACACCGGTCGGGTCGCCTGCTTCTGGCATAGCTGGCCGCAGACGCTGAGCAGGCTGGCGAGGACTAAGGCTATCCAGATCATTTGGGCCGATACTGAATCAGGACCAGACGCCCCTGATTATCAATGTAGTCAGCGGGAGGGATGGCAAGTTGATTAATATCTTCATTCTTATCAATCGAGAGCACGAGCGTAATGTTTCCTTGCTGTCGATGTTGCGCTAACCAGTCGGCAAAGCCTTCCCGGCTGACAAAGCGACCCTGGGCATCCGGGTAGTTGAGGCCATATTTTAACTCGCCCGTTTGTCCGTACATCATGATGTCGTCGCGCTTCAGGCTCCAGGCCAGTCCCGCAGCGACGCCAACGCTGTCGGTGAGAATATAACGGCTCGGCTCCAGCGATTCTTTGGTCATCTCGACAAAAAACTGCGGCTGTTTAGATTCCATCACCCGGTCAGGAATGGAGAAGCCAAATAACAGCGCCAGCCCTAATGGGCATAGTGCTGCGAATTTCCAGTTCTTCTCGCGGTTATTTAGCGTATACCAGCCAAAAAGCGTCCAGATGATAAAGATGCCCCAGGCACAAAAAACCTTATACGTTTCGATATGCGACCAGACTGGCGTCTTCAATGGACCCAGCGTGGAAACAATAAACGTGGCGACGATGCCGACGATGCCGAACAGCACGTTGATCCAACCATTCACGCGCAGCGCGGTCGAGCCTTTTTCCGCAGCCTGCAGGCCGAAGCGCGCCGTTAATATCGCCAGCGGCGCGAAGCAGGAAAGAATATAGGTCGGCAGTTTTCCTTTCGCGATGCTGAAAAACAGGATTGGCATAATAATCCAGCTTAACAGGTACAGAGCACTGCGCGGAACATCCCGCTCACGCCAGCCCGTACGCAGCGCGCCGGGGAGTAGCCCGAGCCACGGTAATGTGCCTGCCACAAATATCGGGATGTAGTACCAGATAGGAGCCTTATGCTGGGCATCATCCTGCGCAAAGCGCTGAATATGTTCAACCCAGAAGAAGTAATGCCAGAAATCCGGCTCGCGTTGCGCAATCGCTATACCCCACGGTAGTACGATCGCGATGCAGCCGATCACCGCCAGCAGACCGTAGAGAATGAGGTCTTTCCAACGCTTTTGTGCAAAAACCCATGGTAATACGCTAAGCACAGGGACGGCGAGTGCCAGAAAACCTTTGGTCATTACACCCATACCGCAGGTCAGCCCAAGCAGCAAAAAAGCGATGATTTTGCGTGTTCTGGTGGTGGCCTGCATGCCTTCCCAAAAACAGCACATGCCCGCCATCAGCCAAAGCGCAATGATGGGATCAAGTACCGCGTAGGTGCCGATGCTGTAAACCGAAAAAAACGTTAAAAAGATAGCGGAGGAGAGTACGGCGGTACGCTTATCCTGCCACAGTCGCATGGCAAGCCAGGCTACCAGTAGCGCCGTCATCAAAGTGGCAAAAATAGCCCCCGCTCTGACGCCAAAATTATTGGCGCCAAACAACCATTGTCCGATGCTGTTCAACCAGTATCCGGCAATTGGTTTTTCAAAATAACGCAGCCCTAAAAAGTGTGGAACGATCCAGTCACCAGAGTTGAGCATTTCCCGGCTGATTTCAGCATAGCGCGTTTCATCAGGCTGCCAGAGCATACGGCTGTTGATAGGTAAAATAAAATACAGTGCGATTAAAGCGATAAATGCCAGAGTGTAGCGGGCAGCAGATTTCATTGTGTCACACTCAACGGTTGTTGGCAGCCGAGCCATCCCTCTCTGCCGGGTATTTTTCCACGTACGATCTGTCCTAACGGCAGTGTACTGATGTCGTCAGGTAACAGCTCGCCAAGCGGGCAGAATGTCATCCCCATGTCCGCGGCGCGAGTAAGCAGCTCGTCAAAATTCTGATGAAAGGCGATGCCTTCAACTTCCGCATGAATGGTGTACACCGGTGTTCCTCTGCTCATCTGGATGTGGGAGAGGATATAAGAGTTGAAGTCCACCGCCTGGACCTCTTGACCAACCACCTCATCCCATGTTGGTAGGGTGACGGGAATTTGTGGTGTCCCCGTTTTCCCGGATTCCAGCACCGGACGAAATAACGACGTTCCCCGACAGTCACTGTTATAGCGCAGATGGAATGCTTCTTTGGCATGGACGACACGGTTGTCGGCACGCCATCCGGCAACGGCAGAGCAGGAGACTGGCTGACCGATGATGGCTTCAAGTGCGGTGATGCCTTGCGAAATATCATCAATCAGCTGTTTGTCATTCCAGTTTCCGCTTCGTGCCTGCCAGGCGTGATGATCCCAGGCATGCAAACCGGTTTCATGAATCTGGGCGGTTTGTGCAATGATTGCCGCGTTGGCCTGGCCAATCTCTTTTCCCGGCCATGCGGTTCCCGCCAATAAAATATCCCATCCGTAGAGCGATGCTGCGTTTGAACGCAGCATTTTCCACAGAAATTGCGGCTTCACAAGACGCCAGAGATGGCGCCCCATGTTGTCAGGCCCAACGCTAAAGAAAAAACTTGCCCGAACGTTATGTCGGTTTAATGTCTCCAGCAGGCGGGGCACGCCTTCGCGCGTTCCCCTGAATGTATCGACATCAATACGCAAGCCTACTTTGGTCATGATGTGTGTTCCGTGATATCCACACTGCGTAAGAAGAAGTCCAGCGTCTCTTCTACCGTTTCCTGCATCTCAATGGTCGGTTCCCAGTTCAGGCAGCGTTTTGCATTGCGAATGTTAGGCTTACGATGCTCAACGTCTTGATAACCTTTACCGTAGTAGCTGCTGCTTTCGACGTCACGGAAACCGGCAAACGGCGGGAAGTGGTTACGCAACGGATGTTTTTCAAAGCAGGAAAGCAGCATTTCTGCCAGTTCCTGAATACTTGCTTCGTTCTGTGGATTACCGATGTTGATAATCTCACCGTCACAGCGGCCGCCTTCGTTTTCAATGATGCGGTACAGAGCTTCGATACCATCGCGAATGTCGGTAAAGCAGCGTTTTTGCTTACCGCCTTCAATCAGCTTAATCGGTGAACCTTCCACGAGGTTGAGGATCAGCTGTGTAATGGCGCGTGAGCTGCCGATACGCGCGGCGTTAAGGCTGTCCAGACGCGGTCCCATCCAGTTAAACGGGCGGAACAGGGTGAAGCGCAATCCCTCTTTTTCGCCGTACGCCCAGATAACACGGTCCAGTAACTGCTTGGATACGGAGTAGATCCAGCGTGGTTTATTGACCGGACCGACGATCAGATTCGAACTGTCTTCATCAAAGACTTTGTCGGTACACATGCCGTAGACTTCGGAGGTTGACGGGAAAATGATGCGCTTGCGGTATTTCACGCAGTAACGAATGATTTTCAGGTTTTCTTCAAAATCGAGCTCAAATACGCGCAGCGGGTTGCGGGTATATTCGATAGGCGTTGCGATCGCCACCAGCGGCAGCACAACGTCGCATTTTTTCACATGATATTCAATCCATTCGGAGTGAATGCTGATATCACCTTCGACGAAATGGAATCGCGGATGTTGCAGGAAACGCCCAATGGCGTCGCTGCCAATATCGAGTCCATACACTTCGTAATTATCTTCTTGTAGCAGGCGCTCGGTCAGATGGTTACCAATGAAGCCGTTAACGCCGAGGATCAGTACGCGAGTACGGCGTTTGCTGGTGGTCACTGACTGGCTGTTCAGGCGAGAACCTGGCACCAGACCCAGAACTTGCGCCAGTTGTGAACCCTGCATTGCAATACCATCGCCAGCTTGTCCGGTAATAATCTCCAGTGCACCATCGACACAGGCGATCAGTAAAGGAGACACGGAGATGACGGTGCCCGGCTGGGCCGCAATGTCGTTTGTGCAAACGCGCGATGACCAGACGGTGAACTTTTGTGTGCCAACATAGCTAAATGCGCCCGGCCACGGATCGCTGACGGCGCGGACCTGGTTATGTAACTCTGCAGCTGGTTTGTTCCAGTCGAGGAAGCTATCTTCCGGCGTACGGCGACTAAAACAGGTAGCCTCTGCTTCCTGTTGGGGGAGTTCTGCATAATCTCCCGTTTTAATCGCGGGCAGCGCCTCTTCCAGCAGGTGACGCGCTGCCTGGCACAGCTTATGGTGCAGCGTTAACGCCACATCATCTGGTGAAATAGCAACGTGCTGCTGGGCAACAATGGCACCGGCATCCGCGCGTTTGACCATGCGGTGAAGCGTGACGCCGGTTTCGGTTTCGCCATTGACCAATACCCAGTTCAGCGGGGCGCGACCACGGTATTTCGGCAGCAGCGAGCCGTGCAGATTAAATGCGCCCTTAGGGGCAAGACTGAGGATCTCATCGCTCAGTAAATGGCGATAGTAGAATGAGAAGATAACATCCGGCGCCAGTTGGCTAATGCGCTCAACCCACAGGGGATGATTAACCTCGTCGGGGGCGTAAACCGGAATACCGGCGCTGGCCGCGAGGCGGGAAACAGATCCAAAAAACGCTTTTTCACCCGGATTGTCTGTGTGCGTAAAAATGGTAGCGATTTCATAACCTGCATCCAACAAGGCCTGGACACCCTGACATCCCATATCGTGATAGGCAAATACGACGGCTTTCATGCGCGGTTTTCCTCGGTTGACTGCGTGGTTTGTGGGCGAATAACGTGTTGAACAAAATAGCGGGGGCGGGCGCGGACATCGTTATAGATGCGACCGATATATTCGCCGAGTAAACCCATGCCAATAAACTGTGCGCCGATAAAGGTAAACAGGACGGCAAACAGCATGAATACCCCTTCCGCTGCCCACTGCGGGCCGAGCGTCAGGCGCAGAACAACAAGCAGGACTGATAAGGTAAAGCCCGTGGCGGCGATCACGCTGCCCAACAGGCTCAGCATGCGAAGCGGTGTTGTGGTAAGGCAAGTTACCAGGTCATACATCAGGTTGATCAGACGCATGAAGCTGTATTTGGAGTCACCAAATTCACGCTCTGCATGATGTACCGGGATCTCCGTGGCGCGACGGGCAAAAATGTTGGCCAGAATAGGGATAAAGGTGCTGCGCTCCTGGCAATGCAGCATGGCATCGACGATGTGACGGCGATAGGCGCGTAGCATGCAGCCGTAATCACCCATTGCTTTACCGGTGGTGCGCTGTATCAGATGGTTGATCATTCGTGAGGCGGTCTTACGAAATACGCTGTCCTGACGGTTCTGGCGTACCGTGCCTACCACATCGAAGCCTTCATCTGCGGTGGCGACCAACCGTGGGATCTCCTCCGGCGGGTTTTGCAAATCGGCATCCAGCGTGATGATCAAGTCTCCGGTGACATGGCTGAAACCGGCCATAATCGCCGAGTGCTGTCCGTAATTACGATTCAGTAAAATAGAGACAATATGGCTGTTCGGTGCCTGAGAGGCGTCCATCATCAACTGAGCGGAACGGTCGCTGCTGCCGTCGTCGATGAGCAGAATTTCATAGTCTTTGCCCAATTTCTCACAGGCGGCGCTGGTGCGTCTGATTAACTCTGGCAGGCTTTCCTGTTCATTAAAAACGGGAATGACTACCGAGACTTTTTTGATCGGGGCTGCTTCAAACATGGTTATTGTCCTGCAATCTCGCGAAGTGCCGTGATGACCCGCTGGGTGTCAGCGTCGGTCATGTCAGGGAATAGCGGCAGCGAGCAGATGCGCGCGCTGTTCCATTCAGTATTTGGGAGCGAAAGGGTAGTGAAGCGTTCGCGATAATATTTTTGCGTATGGGCCGCACGAAAATGCAGACCGGTGCCGATATCTTTGGTCTTCAGCGCTTCCATCAGGGCATCTCTGCTCAGCCCGCAGCGCGTTTCGTCAACTCGAATGATGAATAAGTGCCAGGCATGAACGTGCGACCATTGGGGCAGGCCCAGCGGTTGAAATGGCGTATCAGCCAACGCTTGTTGATAGTGCTGGGCAATTTTCGCCCGGCGTGAGTTCAGTTGCTCCAGCTTATTCAGCTGTACCAGCGCAATAGCGGCATTGATATCCGTCAGGTTGTATTTGTATCCAGGTGCAAGCACTTCGGCTTGTGGTGCCCGGCCGTAGGTTTGTCGATCAAAAGCATCAACGCCCAGACCGTGAAACTTCAGGCTGCGAAGCCGCTGAGCGAGCTGGCTGTCGTCGGTAACGATCAGTCCACCTTCCGCACAGGTGATATTTTTAATAGCGTGAAACGAGAAGATTGCCGTACCGCGAGCACCGACATGACGGCCCTTATACAATGTCCCTACGGCATGGGCTGCATCTTCTATTACCGGGATGCCATAACACTCGCCAATGGCATAAATCGCGTCGAGGTCGGCGGGAGCGCCAGCGTAATGTACCGGAACAATGGCTTTGGTTCGTGGGGTGATAGCGGCTTCAATTTGCTCAGGTCTGACCATAAGCGTATCGCGGTCGACATCGATCATGACGGGCGTTGCCCCCAGCAGGACAATCATGTTGAGGGTAGAAACCCACGTCATCGACGGCGTTATGACCTCGTCGCCTGCGCTTACGCCCAATGCCATCAGCGTGATGTGCATACCCGCCGTGGCGGAGCAGATGGCGACGGCGTGTTGATTTCCTGTGAGCTGACAGAAGGCTTCTTCCAGCTGTTGATTTTTCGGGCCGGTGGTTATCCACCCAGAGTCCAGAACTGCCTTCACTGCGGCAAGTTCTTCAGCACCCATTGCCGGGCGAGAGAAAGGCAAAAAGTCAGACATCATTATTCCTTCAAGCCATTTAACGCCACCAAAGCTTTATTTTTAGTGATAAACAGGGGCGTCGTTAATTATTTCATCAGGCTATAAAGGTTAATGACTGAAGGTTAATTTATCCTTAAGAGTTTAAGGTTTGGGATAGACGGATAAATAGAGGTGATTTTTATTTATCTTGATGAAATTAAATTATTTTTTCTGTTTTTGCGGCATTGCTGTTTGCTATAAGTTTATGAGTACAATGCCGCTATTCGGAATGTTAATTATATGCCGTTATTAAAATGATAACCTACAGTAACCCTTTCAAGGTTAACGTTTTACGCGTGGCGATATTTAAATCGTAGGCACCGAGATCTTCCGGTTTAACCCAGGCGAATGCCTGGAACTCTTCGTTAATCTTCACTTCACGATTCGCCGCCACACAATCGAAGATGAGATAAATCATGTAAATCTCTTCCTGACTGCCATCAGCATAGGTTTTAGTGCGAATATCATCACTGAAGGTCCAGGGGGTAATTTCTGATAACACCAGTTGTTCGCCCAGCTCTTCCCTCACTTCACGGCGCAGAGCTTCTTCAATACGTTCACCCGGTTCAACACCGCCACCGGAAAGCGCCCACTGACCGGGAAACACACCGCGGTCATCAGCCATTTTGCAGAGTAAATAGCAGCCATCATTTTGAATTAATGGGCAAACAATCGTTCTTTGGCGCATCATTCGAGTCCTTGTGGGGGAGGTATAGAAAAATTCCATCATGTGCTCATCTTACCTTTTGCTGGCGGCAGAAAAAATGTTTCATTGGCAATTAAGAGCGCTTTGGCAGGGAAATCAGGATGTTTGTTGAAAATGACGTTCTGGGACGTCCATCTGTGTAATTGGCACAAGAATTTAACCTTTAACAAATCTTGTGAGTAGTATTTAGTTACAATATGTCATTGCATCGCTTTTTTAGCTCATTGATTCCTCGTCATCTGACAGTACAATTCATCGGTTTTGGGGCTATGTTTTGATTCTTGCTGGAAAGGATAGAAAATGAAAAAAAGTTTAATGTTGGGTTTTGCCGGAATGCTGTTTGTTTCCGCGTCGGCGAACGCGATTAGCATCAGCGGCCAGGCTGGTGAAGACTACACCAACCTGGGATTCGGTATGGGCACTGAGACCACCGGTCTGGCTGTCAGCGGTAACTGGATGCATAACGATGACGACGGTGATGTTGCCGGGCTGGGTTTAGGTCTGAATATCCCACTGGGGCCGCTGATGGCGACCGTTGGTGGTAAAGGTGTTTATACCAATCCAAATGATGGCGATGAAGGCTATGCTGCCGCTGTCGGTGGTGGTTTACAATGGCCGATTGGCGATAGCTTCCGTCTGTTTGGTGAGTATTATTACTCTCCTGATTCACTTTCCAGCGGTATCGACAGCTATGAAGAAGCGAATGCCGGTGCGCGTCTGACCATTATGCGTCCGCTGAGCATCGAAGCCGGTTATCGTTACCTAAACCTGGCAGGCAAAGATGGCAACCGTGATAACGCGATTGCTGATGGCCCGTACGTTGGGGTTAACGCCAGCTTCTAACATTTCTGGCGCGGCGTTCAGTCGCGCCTTCCCCCCTCCATGCGTTATAGTGTTTTCATCATAAAAGCAGGAGAACACGATGTTAAACGTGGAGATGCTATCCACCGGGGATGAAGTGTTGCATGGACAAATCGTCGACACTAATGCCGCCTGGCTGGCCGATTTTTTCTTTAATCAGGGTTTACCGCTAACACGCCGCAACACGGTAGGTGACAATCTTAACGATTTGGTCGCCGTTTTGCGTGAGCGTAGCGAGCACGCCGATGTACTGATCGTTAATGGCGGTCTGGGACCTACCAGCGATGATTTGAGCGCGCTGGCAGCGGCAACGGCAAAAGGCGAAGGGTTGGTGCTGCATGAAGCATGGCTGGCCGAGATGGAGCGATATTTCCGCGATCGTGGCCGCGTGATGGCGCCAAGCAACCGCAAACAGGCTGAACTTCCGGCCAGCGCTGAGTTTATCAATAATCCGGTGGGTACCGCGTGTGGGTTCGCCCTGAAGCTTAACCGCTGCCTGATGTTCTTTACACCAGGTGTACCGTCAGAATTCAAAGTCATGGTGGAGCATGAGATCCTGCCTCGTTTGCGTGAGCGTTTCTCTTTGGCTCAGCCCCCGTTATGCCTGCGATTAACCACCTTTGGCCGTTCTGAAAGCGACCTGGCGCAGAGTCTGGATCCGCTCCCGTTGCCTCCGGGAGTAACAATGGGTTATCGCTCCTCAATGCCAATTATTGAGCTGAAGCTGACCGGTCCGGATTCCCAACGGGAAGCGATGCTGGCGCTGTGGCCAGAAGTTAAGCGGGTTGCCGGGCAGAATATGATTTTTGAAGGTACGGAAGGCTTACCCGCGCAAATCGCCCGCACGTTGCAAGAACGGCAATTCAGCCTGACGCTGAGCGAACAATTCACCGGTGGTCTGGTGGCATTGCAGCTTTCTCGTGCGAATGCGCCACTGTTGGCGAGTGAAGTGGTTCCGCCTCAGGAAGAAACGCTGGCGCAAACGGCGCATTGGATAACCGAACGACGCAGCAAACATTATGCTGGATTGGCACTCGCGATATCGGCTTTCGAAAACGAACATATTAACTTTGCGCTGGCCACGCCTGATGGGACACACGCCTTGCGCGTAAGGCTGAATGCAAATCGCTACTGCCTGGCGATTCGTCAGGAAGTGTGCGCGATGATGGCGCTAAATATGCTGCGCCGCTGGCTTAACAATCAGGATATCGCTAGCGAACACGGCTGGATCGAAGTGGTTGAGTCGTTGACGATTTAATTATTGATTGGGAAGGCTAAATGCCTTCCCAATCTGGCTCATGCGGTGGTATCGCCAGGCAATAGCCCGGTAATTAACTGAACTAAATCACGATCAATACCTTGTTCCAGCATTATGTGAGCGATACGTAAGGCTTCTTCTTGCGTACCTTTTTGCACCCCTTGTTCTAACCCTTTTTGCATTCCTTGTTCTAACCCTTGCTGTATCCCTTCTTGCAGTCCATTTTGGTGGCCTTCTTGCCTGAGTCTCTCTGCAATTGTCATCAGCTTCTCCTTGTGATGGGGGGATCGTTCGGCAACTTCGCGGATAAACTCGCTGACGCGAGAAACGTCGCCGTACCGTAGCAGGTAATTAAATAGCGTTTGTAGCTGGCTGTCATTAGCAGTGCTTGTAACTAATAGCGAGACCAGTCGATCCACTAACCCCATTAAGTCACGATCGCGGATATGTTTTTGCATCAACTCAAGCAGCGCAACCCTGCGATGCTGCGCGATTTCATCGTCAGGTATTACGGTAATGTCGACCAGCGGAAAAGCCTCTGAATACAGTTGTCGTGCCAGTTGCGGATTATCAAATTCATCCAGCCAGTTGAGCGACCAGGGATAGGGACTTTGTTGACCGTGATAAAACAGCATGGGAATCACCAGCGGCAGCGTTTTATTCCCGGCATCAAGATGATGCTGCATCGCCGCGGTGGCATAACGCATCAGGCGAAATGCCATATGCGGTACCGCGGTACTCTGATGTTCAATAACACAATAAATATAGCCCAGGCCTTCGCGGGTTTTTAGTGACCACACTACGTCGGAGTAGTATGCGCGGAGATCCTGTTCGATAAAACTGGTGGACTCCAGCTTCAGCGTTTGTAAATCACATATCTCACGTAATGCGATGGGAAGGTGTATATCCAGAAAATCCCGAGCCATCTCAGGGTAAGACATTATCTTTTTAAAAACGGCATCATGCGGTGTAGATGTAGTGGATTTAGCCATGGTAGTCCGTCACCAGAAAGAGAAGATGGCGTGACGGTATCTACTTTTAATATGCACTGCATGTGGGAAATGGGTTCTTTGCGTGGATGAATTAGAGATAAATACGCCCGACTGCAACGTATTCAATTAAGCGGAACGGGCTACGCAAAAATGCCCGGTAGCAAATGCTACCGGGCAACAGAGTTAACCCAACGCTTTGGCAAGCAGGGTGATAGGATGTTCGCAGCGCTTGCTTGTTGACATCTCAATCTGCCATTTACAGGTTTCGCAGTCGGTGACGACGATATCAGCGCCGCTTTCTTCAATCTGGCGGAATAACGGTGCGCCGATAGACTGTGAAGTTGGATAGTTTTCCTTTTTAAAGCCGTAAGTCCCGGCAATCCCGCAACACTGAGAATCCAGCACCGTCAGCTCCAGCCCTGGAATTTGTCGCAGTAGCTCCAGCGTATAGAGCGTCCAGCCCATTTTCTCCATGTGACATGGCGTGTGATAGACCACCTTCAGCGGCAGCGTTTTCAGCGGCAGCGTTTTACCTTCATCCAGCTTGCGCCATAGCCAGCGGGTTGCCAGTTCAATGTGTTCACGCAGGCCTGAGTTGTCGACATCCAGCACTTCCGGATATTCATCACGTAGCGCAAAGGTGCAGGTTGATGAGGTGGCAATCACCGGAATGCCTTTGCCATCAATTGCCTCTCTGAGTGAGGCCACGTTGCTTACTGCCTGCTTACGCGCTTTATCGGTAAAACCGTTGGCAATCAGCGGCACGCCGCAGCATTTCTCTTTACTCAGTAGTTGCACGCCGGTTCCCATCGCATTCAAAACCTTGATCAGGTCTTTGCCGAGCTGGGGATGGTTGTAATTCACAAAACAGCCGTGGAAAAAGGCGACCTGATCCTGATACTGCGCCTGCTGTGCGGCAACGCTACGATACCAGCGGCGGAAGGTGCCAAAGGAGTACTTCGGCAGCGTACGGCGATGATCGATTTTTAACGCGTAATCCAGCAATTGACGCACCGGTTTTAATGAGGTGGCGGTATTCACTATTGGGGCGAAGGGGGTGGATACGCTACCCATTAAATCGGTATGGCTTAAGACAAAGTTACGCAACGATGGGCGCGTTGTGTCGTATTTGGCACGCGCGCGCTGGATGATATCGCCGATTTTCACGTCTGACGGACAGGCCACTTCGCAGCGTTTACAGTTGATGCAGTATTTCAGCGCGTCGTCATATAGCGCGCCATCTTTCAGGCGCAGACGTTCACCGTCCGGGCCGGCCTGCTTAGGGCCCGGGTAGCTCGGATTGACGCGGCTTACCGGGCAGGCGGTGGTGCACACCGTACATTTGATACAACTTTCAAAACGTGTGTCGCTCATTGCTGTCCTCCTGCACGTTTCGCAATATGATGCGCGGCATGTAAGGCGCTAACTGCGCACACGCCGCCTCCGCAACCCTGGGCGATAGGGTCGAATCCGCCGAGGACGGAACCGATGGCATACATGTTCTCTATCGTTTTTCCCGCCAGTGATGGACGCAATGCGGTATCGGTTGTTACGCCAAACTGTTGCCACGGTTGTGGATCGAAAACATCACGCTGATACCACTCGGCGCGGGTAGCTGTTTGCTGTACATCCAGTCCCAGGATTGGTTCGTGGATTGCCTCACGCGTGGCGACCAGCCCGCTGCTGAAGAAGCTGCCGCTGGCGAGCACGGCGAAACGTGGCCGCAAGGGGATATCGGCATGATTTCGGGTCCAGATTTCGCTGACCACGCTATCCTGACAGGTGATTTTTTTCACTTCATCACCCGGCATCCACACACCGCCCTGGCGCACAAACTGGCGCTGTAATTTGTTGTGCAAACGCATGCCCAGTACCGAAGGTGGTAGGGTCGGTAACAGTGTCAGCGAGCAGGGGAGGCGCTCGTTAAGCCACTGCCAGAGCCGCTCATCGGCCAGACCAAAGCATGCCGGCATGATTATCATGTCGCAGGTTTTTGCCATTGGCAGCAATGCGTCATAGAGCAGCGACCATTTATCTTCGTTATCCAGCAGGCGCGCAATATTAACGGCGCGAAACTCGGTTGGGTTATCACGCAGGACATCCAGTTCCGGTAGCTCGATTTCTGCTGTCTCGACGCTGAGATTGCGTTGGCGTAATGACGCTGCGGCGAGATGCGCCTGAAAATCCAGTAACCCGCTAATCCCTACAACGCAGATACGCTGTGCGGACAGCGGCCAGACCGGCACTTCCGGGGAACTTAACCAGGTTGAGCGTAGGGTGCCCAGCGGGGTAACACGTTGATGCGCCTGATGCACTTTGCCCTGCAAATGCGTTCCGCATTCTTCCAGTAAATTTTGCGCCTGCTGGGCCAGTTCCAGAACGTTCTGCGTTCCGATGGTGCTATACGGATGTGCGGGTGCCTGAGTGCGCAGCGCATTCAAACCCGCTTCTATATCCGTCACCGGTTGACCATCGGGTAAGCTGCTGAGCAAATCCAGTGAGCCGGAGGAAAAATGCAGGGCGCTTTGGCCGCGGGTAACAATCGTGCAGCGCAGTCCGCTTTTTTGCAGTTGCAGGCCACATAGCAGTCCGGCGAGGCCGCCGCCGATAATGACGGTATCAAATTTCATCCTGGTGCTCCTTTTCCAGACCACACAACCCTTGATAAACCCAGCGCGTGAATTCGCTCTCGCGCAGCGCATCTCCCCAGGCGATAGGCTGCACGCCTTTCCAGCGTTCGTTGAGGAAGTCGGAAAGCTGGGTAATGGACTGCGCTGCGGTAGTGACATTAAAACGTTGCAGCAAACCTGCGGCGCGGCAGGCACACAATTCGCCCTGGCAGGTCCCCATTCCAACACGGGTACGGCGACGCAAATCGAGCAGGCTGTTGACGGTTAAATTCTCGACGGCGTATTGCACTTCGCCTGCGGTGACTGCTTCGCATTCACAGACCAGACTGCGGTGCTGGCGGCCTTCGCTAAGCCACGCAGGGGTGCGATCGCCGTGACGGTAGACCGCCGAGCCGCGCAGTGGAGCTGGCAATGAGATCACGCGTTTAAGCGTATGCTCGGTAGATTCCTGTGAGCCAGGCAGCGCGGTGTCTGCCGTTGTGCAAGGCTGGGTATTGCCCAGCTTACGGCAAACGGCATCGGTGGCCCATTCCGCCATCAGGCGGTAGGTCATCAGTTTGCCGCCGGTAATGGTGATAAACCCTTCCAGTCCGTCACGTTCAGCGTGATCGAACAGTACAATCCCACGGCTGACGTTACGACCGCTTGGGTCGTCGTCGCTAGCCACCAGCGGGCGTACGCCAGAGTAGGCGCGTAAAATGCGCGTTTTCGCCATAATCGGCGCCAGCTTCTCGCCTTCACGCAGCAGAATATCGACCTCTTCTGCGGTGACGCGGTTGCTGTCGATATCGTCGTAATCAATGTGCTGTGAGGTGGTACCGATCAGTGAAATGGTATCGCCAGGCACCAGAATATCGGCGTCAGAAGGCTTACGGCAGCGGTTAATGACATGCTGGTTAATGCGATGATCCATAATCAGCAATGAACCTTTGGCCGGGAACATACGGATGCTCAGATCGGCATATTCCGCAATGCGTTGACCCCAGATCCCAGCGGCGTTGACGACAACCGGTGCATGCAGGGACTGCATTTCGCCTGTCAGATGATTGCGCACGTTAACGCCGCAAACCGTTGCGCCTTCGCGGATCAGTCCAGTCACTTCATGCGCCGTTAAGATAACCGCGCCATGCTCACGCGCATCCAGCATGTTAGCTGCTGTTAAGCGGAAAGGATCGACCGTGCCGTCTGGTACTTTTACTGCACCAATCAGCTGTGGATTCACAGAAGGTTCGATAATACGTGCCTGCTGAGGGTCAATCGCTTCTGCGCGAATCCCTGCCTCTTCACAGGCGCGAATAAAGGTTGACTGGAAGGACAGCTCATCCTCCGGCAGGGTGATAAACAGACCGTCCGTTGGCTCAACGCAATGGCGGGCGATACGTTTCAGAATTTGGTTTTCGCTGATGCACTCACGGGCAGATTCAGCGTCGGTGACGGCGTAGCGTGCACCGCTGTGCAGCAGGCCGTGGTTGCGCCCGGTCGCACCTGTGGCGATATCGTGGCGTTCCACTAAGATGACGCGCAACCCGCGCAGCGCACAGTCACGTGCGATCCCTGCACCTGTTGCTCCTCCACCAATGATAATCACGTCACTTGTTTGCGAGTCGCGAGTTTTCATTGTTTTTCCTCACAGTTCGTTTTTTATCATTTAGCCACATAAAAAACATGGATTGTTTGATTTCGCGCATAATCGCTCATTATTCGAAAATGAAACGTGATTTCGTGCGCCTTTATGAACATTTGTCATAAATCTGTAACAATATGTGCTGCGTTTCACATTTTTGTTATGTATCTTTCCTTAACATCGCGGCCACACTGGGAGCGGTAGGGTAGTAATGACGAACTGCAGTGTTTACTTCGAATGAAAGACGGCCACGGAGGCTACACTATGTTGAGCATTTTTAAACCAGCGTCACACACGGCGCGTTTACCTGCAGCGGAGATCGACCCGACATATCGTCGATTACGTTGGCAGATTTTTCTGGGGATTTTCTTTGGTTATGCCGCGTACTATCTGGTACGTAAGAACTTTGCCCTTGCGATGCCGTATCTGGTTGAACAAGGTTTCTCGCGTGGCGATCTGGGTTTTGCGTTGTCCGGTATCTCCATTGCTTACGGATTTTCGAAATTCATCATGGGGTCCATTTCGGATCGCTCGAATCCGCGCGTTTTCCTGCCAGCCGGTCTGATTCTGGCCGCCGCAGTGATGCTGTTCATGGGCTTTGTGCCGTGGGCGACATCGAGTATTGCTATTATGTTTGTGCTGCTGTTCCTCTGCGGATGGTTCCAGGGGATGGGCTGGCCTCCGTGTGGCCGTACTATGGTGCACTGGTGGTCGCAGAAAGAGCGTGGAGGAATTGTTTCCGTCTGGAACTGTGCGCACAACGTGGGTGGCGGTCTGCCTCCGCTGTTGTTCCTGCTGGGTATGGCCTGGTTCAATGACTGGAAAGCGGCGCTGTATATGCCTGCTTTCGGTGCGATCGTCGTCGCGCTGATTGCTTTTGCCCTGATGCGTGATACGCCGCAGTCCTGTGGTCTGCCGCCTATCGAAGAGTATAAGAACGACTATCCGGACGATTACACCGAGAAAGCGGAAGAAGAGCTGACTGCGAAGCAGATCTTCATGCAGTACGTACTGCCGAACAAACTTTTGTGGTACATCGCTATCGCTAACGTGTTTGTTTATCTGCTGCGTTACGGCATCCTGGACTGGTCACCGACCTACCTGAAAGAAGTGAAGCATTTCGCACTGGACAAATCATCCTGGGCCTACTTCCTGTATGAGTATGCGGGTATTCCGGGCACGCTGCTGTGCGGCTGGATGTCGGATAAAGTCTTCCGTGGTAACCGTGGCGCGACCGGCGTGTTCTTTATGACGCTGGTAACTATTGCAACCATCGTTTACTGGATGAACCCGGCAGGCAACCCGAACGTGGATATGGCTTGTATGATCATCATCGGCTTCCTGATCTACGGCCCGGTAATGTTGATTGGTCTGCACGCGCTGGAACTGGCACCGAAAAAAGCGGCGGGAACGGCGGCTGGCTTTACCGGTCTGTTCGGTTATCTCGGTGGTTCTGTGGCCGCGAGCGCCATTGTTGGTTACACCGTTGACTTCTTCGGTTGGGACGGCGGCTTTATGGTGATGATTGGCGGTAGCGTGCTGGCGGTTATTCTGCTGGTAGTCGTCATGATTGGCGAAAAACGCCATCACGAAGAGATGGAACTGAAGCGTAACGGGGGCTAATAGATGAAAACCACATTGAAAAGTCTCAGCGTGGCGCTGATGCTCGCAGGTATGGTGGTCAGCAGTGCAGCGGTTGCCGCAGATAAAATCGTGATTGCGCATCGTGGCGCCAGCGGTTATCTGCCGGAGCATACGCTGCCAGCAAAAGCGATGGCCTATGCCCAGGGTGCGGATTATCTGGAGCAGGATTTGGTTATGACCAAGGATGACCATCTGGTCGTCCTGCATGACCACTATCTTGACCGCGTCACCGATGTTGCCGAGCGTTTTCCGGATCGTGCGCGTAAAGATGGGCGTTACTACGCCATCGACTTTACGCTGGATGAAATTAAATCGCTGAAATTTACCGAAGGCTTCGATATCGAAAATGGCAAAAAGGTCCAGACCTACCCAGGGCGCTTCCCGATGGGTAAATCTGATTTCCGCGTGCACACGTTCGAAGAAGAGATTGAGTTTGTTCAGGGATTAAATCATTCCACCGGTAAAAACATCGGTATTTACCCGGAAATGAAAGCACCGTGGTTCCATCACCAGGAAGGGAAGGACATTGCGGCTAAAACACTGGAAGTACTGAAAAAGTACGGGTATACCGACAAGAACGACAAGGTCTATCTACAGTGTTTTGATGTTGCAGAGTTGAAGCGCATTAAAAATGAACTGGAACCGAAGATGGGGATGGATCTCAATCTGGTACAGTTGATTGCGTACACTGACTGGAATGAAACCCAGGAGAAAAAGCCGGACGGCAGTTGGGTGAATTACAACTACGACTGGATGTTTAAACCGGGTGCCATGAAGCAGGTTGCGCAGTATGCTGACGGTATTGGGCCGGACTACCACATGCTGATTGATGAGAAGTCGAAGAAGGGCAATATCTCGTTAACTGGCATGGTACAGGACGCACATCAGAGTAAGATGGTAGTGCATCCTTATACCGTTCGCGCCGATCAACTGCCGGATTACACCACTGACGTAAACCAGCTGTATGACATTCTTTATAACAAAGCGGGCGTTGACGGGCTGTTCACCGACTTCCCCGACAAGGCAGTGAAATTCTTGAATAAAGAGTGATGGCGTAAGGCCTGTGATGCACCTCCGGTCACAGGCCTTAATGGATGAACGTTTTAACTGCTAGATAAGGCCGTCTGCTGTCAACGTTTCCATACATGCCTGCAGGAGAAATAAAGGGCTGCCGTCCACCGGCGGCTCTTTTGCCAGTAAGGATATCTGTCGATAGAACGTTGGTTCCAGCGCGACTGAGCGTACTTTCCCACCAACCGCCTTCAGCGTTAATTCCGGTAATAATGCTATACCCAGCCCCTGACGAATAAAGCTCATCGCGGTATCCGGATGGTTAAACTCGTATTTAATGACCGGTTCAATCCCCTTCTCTTTAAATAGCGCCATGATGCTTAATTCATAGCGACCTTTGCTGATAATGAGCGGTTCTCCAACCAGTTGTTCCACTGAAATCGTGCTATTGGCCGCCAGCGGATGGCTTTCAGGAACTACAACGGTAAATTTGTCGCGATACACCGGTACGCAGTACATGCCATTTACCGGGAAATGCACAAATCCCGCATCGATATCCCCACTGCGCAGGGAATCAACTATTGCCGTGCTGTTTTCTTCATAAGGGATAATTTTGATATGCGGGTGGTGCTGTTCGAAGTGGTGGATGATGCCGGGCAAAATGCAGGCACAGGCGCTGGGAAAGCAGCCGATACGCAGGGTTCTGGCCGGGTTTTGTCGCTCCTGCTCGGCAATCTCTTTCACCGCGTTGGTTTCAGACACGATCGTCCGCAGGTGTGAAACGATCCGACTCCCGGCCGGACTAAGTTGAATGTCTTTGCGGCGTTCTCGGATAAGAATATCAACCCCTAGCTCTTCCTCTAGCGCTGAAATTGCCTGGCTAACGGCGGATTGGGTCATGTACAGCCGCTTGCTGGCTTCGGTAAATCCACCGTACTCAAGTACGGCAAGCAGGGCGTGGATCTGGGTTAGTGTCATTAGTTTCTTCTAATCAACAATATTAAAACGATTGATTTCTCTAATATAATGGACCTGTTTATACTTGCGGTCTACCGTAAAATCACACTTCGACGCACCTGTCCGTAGTTCAGTTGAGCTGAGCGTTGCCTGCGTGCGCCGTCTGGACAGGTTGTCGAATATGAAAGAAAAACTGTGGACGAAAGATTTTTGGGCAATAACGATAATCAGCTTTATTATATTTTTTGTTTTTTATGTCCTGCTCACGCTGTTACCGATCTATATTTCGGATCGCCTGCATGCCACTCCAGATAAGGCCGGATTATTAGTCACCTTCTTTTTGGGGGCCGCAATTGTTGTGCGCCCGTTTGCGGGACAATGGGTAGGAAAATATTCGAATAAAACAATTCTGGTGCTCTCTTCTCTGGCCTTTTTGGTGGTCACTGCGCTGTATCCTGTTTGCCACTCAATTGAATCACTGCTGTTGATTCGGGTGCTTCATGGTGTAACGTTTGGCGTTATTACCACGGTAAAAGGAACGATTTCCGCGCGGTTGATACCGGCCTCCCGACGTGGAGAGGGCATCAGTTTTTTCTCGTTAGCCATGGGACTGGCAATGGTTGTGGGGCCGTGGGTAGGGCTGAACATGGCACGCTGGGAAGCTTTTACCACAGCATTCTGGCTGTGTAGCGCGGTTGCCGTACTGGGTATTATCCTGTCATTGATTGTCGCCGTACCGCCGGTTATCCGTCATGCTGACGGCTCAAAACCGAAGCTGGGATTTGCGGCAATGTTTGATCGCGCCGCACTGCCTTTCGCGATGGTGACGTTTTTCATGACCTTTTCCTACGCGGGCGTTTCCGCTTTTCTCGCACTGTATGCGCGCGAGCTCGATCTGATGGCCGCCGCCAGTAATTTCCTGTTGTGTTACGCCATTTGCCTGATGATCTGTCGAACCTTTACCGGCAATGTTTGTGATAAAAAAGGGCCGAAATACGTGGTCTATCCGTGTTTGCTGGCTTTCACAGTCGGGCTGGTGGCTCTTGGCTATACCAACGGCAGCATCATGATGATTATTTCTGGTGGATTAATTGGTATTGGTTATGGTTCGGTTACGCCGGTATTTCAGACACAGATTATTAGCTCGGTGGAACCCCATAAAATTGGTATCGCCAATTCGCTGTTTTTCAATGCGATGGATGCAGGAATGGCAATCGGCGCGTTTATCATGGGGATGATGGTCGAGGGTGTGGGATATCGGGCGATTTATCTGGTGGGGGCGCTGCTGGTGGTACTGGCCGGGGCGTTGTATATCATGCAGATGAAAAAACGCGGAGACGTGGTACTGGTCTCCGCGCATGAAGTTCACTAAACACTACAGCTCTATTTCAATATCGCCTTTTGCCCGGCAACAGCACGGCAATATTTCACCGGGCTGAATGAAGGCCAGCGGTTCTGCAATCCAGTCAACCTGTCCCGCCACCAGGCGGGTACGGCAGGAGCCGCAGTAGCCTTCACGACACTGATATTCGACTTCAACATCGTGCGACTCGAGCGCGGCAAGCAGGGAAGGGTGTTCATCCTGGCACAGCAACTGCGTGCCAGAGATGCGCAGAGTCACGCGGCCCATCAGAGCTGGAAGTTACTCAGATCGTCAGTATCGACTTCGGCATCGATCTGGCCGACCAGATAAGAGCTGACTTCCACTTCCTGCGGCGCAACCTGGACGTTGTCAGACACCAGCCAGGTATTGATCCAAGGGATCGGGTTAGAACGTGTCTGGAATGGCAGATCGAGTCCAACAGCCTGCATACGGATGTTGGTGATGTACTCAACGTACTGGCACAGAATGTCTTTGTTCAGGCCAATCATTGAGCCATCACGGAACAGATAGTCTGCCCACTCTTTTTCCTGCAGCGCGGCCTGTACGAACAGGTCGTAGCACTCTTGTTTGCACTCTTCGGCAATTTCCGCCATCTCCGGATCGTCCACGCCGCTGCGCAGTAGGTTCAGCATATGCTGAGTACCGGTCAGGTGCAGGGCTTCGTCGCGGGCGATCAGACGAATAATTTTCGCGTTGCCTTCCATCAGTTCACGTTCGGCGAAGGCGAAAGAGCAGGCGAAGCTGACATAAAAGCGGATCGCTTCCAGCGCGTTCACGCTCATCAGGCACAGATACAGCTTCTTCTTCAGCTCACGCAGGTTTACGACAACCGTTTTACCATTAACGGTATGCGTACCTTCACCGAGCAAATGCCAGTAGCTGGTCATCTCGATCAATTCGTCGTAGTAGCTGGAGATGCCTTCTGCGCGTTTCTGGATTTGCTCGTTGGTGACGATATCGTCAAACACCACCGCCGGATCGTTAACAATATTACGGATGATGTGGGTGTAAGAGCGGGAGTGGATCGTTTCAGAAAACGCCCACGTTTCCACCCAGGTTTCCAGTTCAGGGATCGAGATTAACGGCAGCAGCGCGACGTTAGGACTACGTCCCTGAATGGAGTCCAGCAGCGTCTGATACTTCAGGTTGCTGATGAAGATATGTTTTTCATGTTCCGGCAATGCCTGGAAGTCGATACGATCGCGAGAAACATCGACTTCTTCCGGACGCCAGAAGAAAGAGAGCTGCTTTTCGATCAGTTTTTCAAAGATGTCATATTTTTGCTGATCGTAGCGGGCGACGTTCACCGGCTGGCCGAAGAACATCGGTTCCAGAAGCTGATCATTTTTCGTCTGTGAAAAAGTGGTGTATGCCATTGATGTGAATCCTGTCTGGAATGTACTGCCGGATGCGCTTTGCTTATCCGGCCTACAATACCGCGAATTAATTTGTAGGCCGGGTAAGCGCTACGCCACCCGGCAAAAGATTAAATCTTACATGCGCCGCTTTCGCAGCCATCGTCCTGAATGGACGGTACCAGATCGTCCTGAGAGTCTTCCGCACCGTCACGGGTGTTCTGATAATACAGCGTTTTAACACCAAATTTGTAGGCGGTGAGCAGGTCTTTCAGCAACTGCTGCATCGGTACTTTTCCGGACGGGAAGCGCGACGGATCGTAGTTGGTGTTGGCGGAAATCGACTGATCGATAAATTTCTGCATGATGCCTACCAGCTGCAGATAGCCGTCGTTGTTTGGCATTTCCCACAGCAGTTCGTATGCGTCGTGCAGGTGTTCGTAGTCCGGCACGACCTGACGCAGAATCCCATCTTTCGATGCTTTGATGCTCACGTAACCGCGTGGCGGTTCAATGCCGTTGGTAGCGTTGGAGATCTGTGAAGAGGTCTCGGACGGCATCAGGGCTGACAGCGTGGAGTTACGCAGGCCGTGAGTCTTGATAGATTCACGCAGCTGTTCCCAGTCCATATGCAGCGGTTCGTTAGCGATAGCATTAAGATCTTTTTTATAGGTATCAATCGGCAGAATACCTTTCGCATAGGTGGTTTCGTTAAACCATGGGCATGCGCCTTGCTCTTTTGCCAGCTCGTTAGAAGCCTTCAGCAGGTAATATTGAATCGCTTCAAAGGTTTTGTGAGTCAGGTTATTGGCGCTGCCGTCAGAGTAGCGTTTACCGTTTTTCGCCAGCCAGTAAGCGTAGTTGATCACGCCAATACCCAGCGTACGACGACCCATCGCACCGCGTTTGGCGGCCGGAATCGGATAATCCTGGTAATCGAGCAGCGCATCCAGCGCACGTACCGCCAGTACAGCCAGCTCTTCCAGTTCGTCCAGACTTTCGATAGCGCCCAGGTTAAATGCGGACAGCGTACACAGTGCGATTTCGCCGTTTTCATCGTTAACGTCGGTTAGCGGTTTGGTCGGCAGAGCAATTTCCAGGCACAGGTTGGACTGGCGTACCGGCGCGACAACCGGATCAAACGGGCTATGGGTGTTGCAGTGGTCAACGTTCTGAATGTAGATACGACCGGTCGAGGCACGTTCCTGCATCATCAGTGAGAACAGCTCAACCGCTTTCACGCGCTGTTTGCGGATGCTGTCGTCGTTTTCATATTGGGTGTACAGACGCTCGAACTCATCCTGATCGGCGAAGAACGCGTCATACAGACCCGGGACGTCGGACGGGCTAAACAGGGTGATGTCACCGCCTTTCAGCAGACGGGTGTACATCAGCTTGTTGATCTGTACGCCATAGTCCATGTGACGAACGCGGTTGCCTTCGACGCCACGGTTGTTTTTCAGGACCAGCAGGCTTTCAACTTCCAGGTGCCACATTGGGTAGAACAGCGTGGCTGCACCACCGCGTACGCCACCCTGAGAGCAGGATTTCACCGCAGTCTGGAAATGCTTGTAGAACGGGATACAGCCGGTGTGGAACGCTTCACCGCCGCGAATCGGGCTACCCAGCGCACGGATGCGACCAGCGTTAATGCCGATACCGGCACGCTGAGAAACGTATTTCACAATTGCGCTGGAGGTTGCGTTGATGGAGTCCAGGCTGTCGCCGCACTCGATCAGTACGCAGGAGCTGAACTGACGCGTTGGGGTACGCACGCCGGACATAATTGGCGTCGGCAGCGAGATTTTGAACGTAGAAACGGCGTCGTAGAAACGTTTTACATATTGCAGACGTGTTTCACGCGGATAGTTAGAGAACAGGCAAGCCGCTACCAGAATGTAGAGGAACTGTGCGCTTTCATAGATCTCACCGGTAACACGGTTTTGCACCAGATATTTACCTTCCAACTGCTTCACCGCCGCGTAGGAGAAGGTCATATCACGGTCGTGTACGATGAACGAGCCCATCTGCTTGAACTCTTCTTCCGTGTAGTCTTCCAGCAGATGATTGTCGTATTTGCCCATTTCAACCATTTTCACGACATGGTCGAACAGCTTTGGCGGTTCAAACTCACCGTAGGCTTTTTTACGCAGGTGGAAAATCGCCAGACGGGCAGCCAGATACTGATAATCCGGCGCTTCGCGGGAGATCAGGTCGGCGGCTGCTTTGATGATTGTTTCATGGATGTCGGAGGTCTTGATTCCGTCATAAAACTGAATGTGGGAGCGCAGCTCGACCTGAGAAATCGATACGTTATTCAGTCCTTCTGCCGCCCAATCCAGAACTCGGTGGATTTTGTCGAGATTGATGCGCTCTGTACTACCATCACGCTTTGTCACCAGCAGACTCTGATTCATGTGGTTTTTTACCTGTCCGTGAAAGAAAAAATATCCCCCATATTATCCACAGAGTCATGTTGTGACTAAGTCTGTGGATAAATACTATATGTAGGGGTTGTTTGATAAAATAGACGCTATATGGTGAGTATTCTAGTAGGGATTCTTTTCAGCACAAGAGTTGATTTTGAGGTTAAATTGAGGTTGCAAAAGGGTGATAATCGCTAAGTGCGCGTCTTATAAGGCCTGGCGAGGATGTCAATAATTGAGAAAAAAAATAGAAAATTTGATCGAGTGCTGATTTCTTCATCTAAGGCAAGGAAAGTTCTTATGATCTGGCACAGGATTTGTAGGCCTGATAAGCGAAACGTCATCAGGCATGGTTCCAGTAAGCAGGCCGGATGGCGGCGTAGCACGCTTTTTCCGGCCTACAGGTGCAGTTAATCAACCTTGGCGGTGGTATGTACCATATAGTTCACATCAACGCCCGGGCCAAGTTTGAAGGTGTTGGTTATGGGGTTGTAATGCAGGCCGGTCATATGACGCTCTTTCAGTACGGTCTGGTCAACCCACTCTAATAATTCAGCAGGCTTAATAAACTTTTTCACATCGTGCGTGCCTTTCGGCACCATGCGCAGAATATATTCCGCTCCGACCACCGCCATCAGCCAGGATTTACCGTTGCGGTTAAGCGTGGAGAAAAATACTTCGCCACCCGGTTTGACCAGCCTGGCGCAAGCTCTGACCACTGACTGTGGGTCTGGCACGTGCTCCAGCATTTCCATACAGGTGACAACGTCATACTGATGTGCATGCTTTTCCGCATGCTCTTCGACGGTTTCTTGTACGTACTCTACCTGGATACCGCTTTCCAGTGCATGTAGTTTTGCTACCTGCAGCGGTTCAAAACCCATGTCCAGTCCGGTGACGGTGGCACCTTCGCGCGCCATACTCTCCGCCAGAATACCGCCGCCGCATCCGACGTCGAGTACCTTTTTACCAAACAGGCCGCCTGAGCGCTCAGTAATATAGCCCAGACGCAGTGGGTTAATGCGGTGCAGCGGCTTAAATTCACCCTCAAGATCCCACCAGCGTGACGCGACTGCTTCAAACTTGGCAATTTCTTCATGGTCAACGTTGTGAGCTACCGGAGGTTTTTCGGCATTCATTGGGGCTTCTACTCCTAAATTTGCGATGCAAATGAGTATATCAGCCTGACGGGATGAATAAAGCCTCTGTCAGGGGGAATCCATTTACCTGAATCTGCACGGATGTGTTATAATTTGCGACCTTTGAATCCGGGATACAGTAGAGGGATAGCGGTTAGATGAGCGACCTTGCGAGAGAAATTACACCGGTCAACATTGAGGAAGAGCTGAAGAGCTCCTATCTGGATTATGCGATGTCGGTCATTGTTGGCCGTGCGCTGCCGGACGTCCGAGATGGCCTGAAACCGGTTCACCGTCGCGTACTTTACGCCATGAACGTATTGGGCAACGACTGGAATAAAGCCTATAAAAAATCTGCCCGTGTCGTTGGTGACGTAATCGGTAAATACCACCCTCATGGTGATACCGCCGTTTACGACACCATTGTTCGTATGGCGCAGCCATTCTCCTTGCGCTACATGCTGGTAGATGGTCAGGGTAACTTTGGTTCTGTCGATGGCGACTCCGCAGCGGCGATGCGTTATACGGAAATCCGTATGTCGAAAATCGCCCATGAGCTGATGGCTGACCTGGAAAAAGAAACGGTTGATTTCGTCGACAACTATGACGGCACCGAACAAATTCCTGACGTCATGCCGACCAAAATTCCTAACCTGCTGGTGAACGGTTCGTCCGGTATCGCGGTAGGTATGGCGACCAACATTCCGCCGCACAACCTGACCGAAGTGATCAACGGCTGTCTGGCATATATTGACGATGAAGACATCAGCATTGAAGGGCTGATGGAACATATTCCGGGTCCGGACTTCCCGACTGCCGCGATCATCAACGGTCGTCGTGGTATCGAAGAAGCCTACCGTACCGGTCGTGGCAAAGTGTATATTCGCGCACGCGCGGAAGTCGAAGCGGATGCCAAAACGGGTCGCGAAACCATCATCGTTCACGAAATTCCGTATCAGGTAAACAAAGCGCGCCTGATTGAGAAAATCGCCGAGCTGGTAAAAGACAAACGCGTTGAAGGCATCAGCGCGCTGCGTGACGAGTCTGACAAAGACGGTATGCGCATCGTGATTGAAGTGAAACGCGATGCGGTCGGGGAAGTGGTTCTGAACAACCTCTATTCCCAGACCCAACTGCAGGTTTCCTTCGGTATCAACATGGTTGCATTGCACCATGGCCAGCCGAAGATCATGAACCTGAAAGATATTATTGCCGCGTTCGTACGTCACCGCCGTGAAGTCGTTACCCGTCGTACTATCTTTGAACTGCGTAAAGCCCGCGACCGTGCGCACATCCTTGAAGCGCTGGCGATTGCGCTGGCGAACATCGATCCAATCATCGAACTGATCCGCCGCGCGCCGACCCCGGCTGAAGCGAAAGCTGCGCTGGTTGCGCGTTCGTGGGAACTGGGCAACGTTTCCGCCATGCTGGAGCGTGCCGGTGATGACGCCGCGCGTCCTGAATGGCTGGAGCCGGAATTTGGCGTGCGTGACGGTCAGTACTATCTGACTGAACAGCAGGCCCAGGCTATTCTGGATCTGCGTTTGCAGAAACTGACCGGCCTTGAGCACGAAAAACTGCTCGACGAATACAAAGAGCTGCTGGAACAGATCGCTGAACTGCTGCACATTCTGGGCAGCGCCGATCGTCTGATGGAAGTTATCCGTGAAGAGATGGAGCTGATTCGTGAACAATTCGGTGACGCTCGTCGTACTGAAATCACCGCGAACAGCGCTGACATCAACATCGAAGATCTGATTAGCCAGGAAGATGTTGTCGTAACCTTGTCTCATCAGGGCTACGTGAAATATCAGCCGTTAACCGATTACGAAGCGCAGCGTCGTGGCGGTAAAGGTAAATCAGCAGCACGCATTAAAGAAGAAGACTTTATTGACCGCCTGCTGGTGGCCAACACCCATGACACGATCCTCTGCTTCTCCAGCCGTGGTCGTTTGTACTGGATGAAGGTCTATCAGTTGCCGGAAGCAAGCCGTGGCGCGCGTGGACGTCCAATCGTCAACCTGCTGCCGCTGGAAGCTAACGAACGTATTACCGCAATTCTGCCAGTACGTGAGTACGAAGAGGGCGTGAACGTCTTCATGGCAACCGCCAGCGGCACCGTGAAGAAAACGGCGCTGACCGAATTCAGCCGTCCGCGTTCTGCCGGTATTATTGCGGTTAACCTGAACGAAGGCGACGAACTGATTGGTGTAGATCTGACATCTGGCAGTGACGAAGTCATGTTGTTCTCTGCGGCAGGTAAAGTAGTGCGCTTTAAAGAAGATGCTGTCCGTGCAATGGGTCGTACCGCGACCGGTGTACGCGGTATCAAGCTGGCGGAAAAAGATAGCGTGGTATCGCTGATCGTTCCGCGCGGTGAAGGTGCGATCCTGACCGTTACTCAGAACGGTTACGGTAAACGTACGGCGGCGGAAGAGTATCCGACCAAGTCTCGTGCGACCCAGGGCGTTATCTCCATCAAGGTTACCGAGCGCAACGGTTCCGTTGTTGGCGCAGTGCAGGTTGAAGATACCGACCAGATCATGATGATCACCGACGCAGGTACGCTGGTACGTACTCGCGTGTCGGAAATCAGCGTGGTAGGGCGTAATACCCAGGGTGTGATCCTTATCCGTACTGCGGAAGACGAAAACGTCGTGGGTCTGCAACGCGTTGCTGAACCGGTTGATGATGAAGAGCTCGACTCCATCGACGGAAGCGCAGCTGAAGGTGACGAGGATATCGCACCTGAAGCGGAAAGCGATGACGATGCAGCAGCGGATGACGCTGACGAGTAATTAAGACGCTATAAAAAGGGCCGGAGAAATCCGGCCCTTTTTTTAATGGCATTGCGACAAAAGACATTTACCGCTACCTTAACCACACTCTATTAATGCCCTGAGGCGGAGCTTCGCCCCTTTGAAATACCTTGCTTCCGTTCATTCAACCCTAAAAGTCTCACGCTACCTGTTCAGAGCGTTGGCGCTCGTTATCTGGTGTCTGATTGCGTTTGCTTCCGTGTTCTACATTGTGAATGCGCTGCACCAGCGAGAGTCTGAGATCCATCAGGAGCTTAATCTCAGCTCCGATCAGGCCCAGCGCTACATTCAGCGCACATCTGATGTCATTAAAGAGCTGAAATATATTGCCGAGAATCGCTTAACGGCGGAAAACGGTGTGATGTCGCTGCGGGCGCGAGATGATAAAACCGTCGTGCCTAATTTTGAGCCGTTGTTTGCCGACTCCGACTGTTCTGTCATGGGCAACGCCTGGCGAGGTTCTCTGGAATCACTGGCATGGTTTATGCGCTACTGGCGCGACAACTTTTCCGCCGCCTATGATTTAAATCGAGTGTTCCTGATCGGCAGCGACAACCTCTGTATGGCCAATTTCGGTTTGCGTGATATGCCCGTTGAACGTGACGAGGCCCTGAAGGCGCTGCATGAGCGCATTATTAAGTATCGTAATGCTACGCAAGACGAAAATGGCAACAACTTGTTCTGGATCAGCCAGGGGCCACGTCCGGGAGTAGGGTATTTCTATGCGCTGACGCCGGTTTACCTCGCCAATCGCCTCCAGGCGCTGTTGGGCGTAGAGCAGCCAATTCGCATGGAGAATTTCTTCACGCCGGGCAGTTTACCGATGGGCGTGACCATCCTCGACGAAAATGGGCATGCGCTAATTTCTCTCACTGGCCCTGAAGGGAATATTAAGGCTGAGCCCCACTGGATGCAGGAACGCTCCTGGTTTGGTTACACACCGGGTTTCCGCGAGCTGGTATTGAAGAAGAATCTGCCTCCGTCCTCCCTGAGCATCGTGTACTCCGTACCGGTCGATCTGGTGCTGGAGCGGATCCGCATGATGATCCTGAACGCTATCTTGTTGAACGTGCTGGTCGGGGCGGCATTGTTTATGCTCACGCGCATGTATGAACGGCGCATTTTTATTCCAGCGGAAAGCGATGCTCAGCGTCTGGAAGAACATGAGCAGTTTAACCGTAAAATCGTAGCTTCTGCGCCGGTGGGTATTTGTATTCTGCGCACGATGGATGGCATTAACATCCTGAGTAACGAACTGGCGCACACCTATCTGAACATGCTGACGCATGAAGACCGTCAGCGGTTAACGCAAATTATTTGCGGCCAACAGGTCAATTTTGTTGATGTGCTGACCAGCAACAATACCAATCTGCAAATCAGCTTTGTGCACTCGCGCTATCGCAATGAAAACGTGGCAATTTGTGTC
The DNA here is from genome assembly GCF_030332425.1 of Citrobacter sp. Cpo142. Taxonomy (NCBI): domain Bacteria; kingdom Pseudomonadati; phylum Pseudomonadota; class Gammaproteobacteria; order Enterobacterales; family Enterobacteriaceae; genus Citrobacter; species Citrobacter sp. Cpo142. Next base: position 94,152 of record NZ_JAOWHW010000113.1, on the reverse strand, counting down.
CTGGTTGATGTCAGTGCGCGCGTTAAAATGGAAGAGTCGTTGCAGGAGATGGCGCAGGCGGCGGAACAGGCCAGCCAGTCCAAATCGATGTTCCTTGCGACGGTGAGCCATGAGCTACGTACACCTCTATATGGCATTATCGGTAACCTTGATTTGTTGCAAACCAAAGAGTTACCGAGTGGGGTGGATCGTCTGGTAACGGCGATGAATAACTCTTCCAGTCTGCTGCTGAAAATTATCAGCGATATTCTCGACTTCTCAAAGATTGAATCTGAACAGCTGAAGATTGAGCCGCGAGAGTTTTCACCGCGTGAAGTCATGAACCATATTACGGCTAACTATTTGCCGCTGGTGGTCCGCAAGCAGTTGGGGTTGTACTGCTTTATCGACCCGGATGTGCCTGTGGCGCTGAATGGCGATCCGATGCGTTTACAACAGGTGATTTCTAATCTGCTGAGTAACGCAATCAAGTTTACCGATACCGGTTGTATTGTGCTGCACGTGCAGTGCAGCGGCGACTACCTGAGCATTCGAGTGCGTGATACCGGTGTAGGGATCCCTGCCAAAGAGGTGGTTCGGTTGTTCGATCCTTTCTTCCAGGTGGGGACTGGCGTACAGCGTAATTTCCAGGGAACGGGACTCGGTTTGGCGATTTGTGAAAAACTGATCAGCATGATGGATGGGGATATTTCCGTCGATTCCGAGCCGGGAATGGGGAGTCAGTTTACGCTGCGTATTCCGCTTTATGGCGCACAGTATCCGCTGAAAAAGGGTGTAGAAGGATTGGCTGGCACGCGTTGCTGGCTGGCAGTACGTAATGCGTCACTGTACCATTTTCTCGAATCCAGCCTGACGCGTAATGGGATGACGGTGCTGCGATATGAGGGACAACAGCCCGATGCGGATGACCTGTTGGTGGCCGACGATGTGCTGGAACAGGCCTGGCAGGGACGAGCAGCGGTGATTTTCTGCCGCCGACATATTGGCATTCCGCTGGAAAGAAAGCCTGGAGAATGGGTGCACAGCGTGGCGTCACCGCATGAACTGCCTGCGCTGTTGGCGCATATATACAGTGTAGAGCTGGGGAGTGAAGATCTCTCCACGGCGCTGCCAGTCCCGGATAAAGCCGGTGCGACGAACGATGACATGATGATCCTGGTTGTTGACGATCACCCTATCAACCGGCGCTTACTGGCCGATCAGTTGGGATCGTTGGGATATCAGTGTAAAACGGCGAATGACGGTGTGGATGCGCTCAATGTACTCAGCAAAAACCATATCGACATTGTGCTGAGTGACGTCAACATGCCAAATATGGATGGTTATCGCCTGACGCAGCGTATCCGCCAGCTAGGGTTAACGCTGCCTGTTGTGGGGGTAACGGCAAACGCGCTTGCCGAAGAGAAGCAGCGTTGTCTGGAATCAGGTATGGATAGCTGTCTGTCCAAGCCGGTGACCTTAGACGTATTGAAGCAAACGCTGGCGGTCTATGCGGAAAGAGTGAGAAAAACGCGGGGATAGGGAATAAAAGAGCCGGATGGCGGCGTTAGTCTTATCCGGCCTACGAAACGTGCACGATGCTGTGTGTTCGTAGGCCTGATAAACGCAGCGCCATCAGGCATTTTGACGTGATAAAGAATTATTCTTTGTCTGACGGACTCAGCGTCACGGAGGAGAGGTAATTCAGCAGTGCGATATCGTTTTCCACACCGAGCTTCATCATTGCCGATTTTTTCTGGCTACTGATGGTTTTAATGCTGCGGTTGAGCTTTTTGGCGATCTCAGTAACCAGGAAACCTTCGGCAAACAAGCGCAGAACTTCACTCTCTTTCGGTGACAGACGTTTGTCGCCATAGCCGCTGGCGCTGATTTTCTCCAGCAGACGAGACACGCTTTCCGGGGTAAATTTCTTACCTTTCTGCAGCGCGGCCAGCGCTTTTGGCAGGTCGGTTGGCGCACCTTGCTTCAGTACGATCCCTTCAATATCGAGATCCAGTACCGCGCTCAGGATAGCCGGATTGTTGTTCATGGTCAGAACGATAATCGACAGGCTCGGGAAATGACGCTTGATATATTTAATTAACGTGATCCCATCACCGTATTTATCTCCCGGCATGGAGAGGTCGGTAATCAACACATGCGCATCCAACTTAGGCAAATTGTTGATCAGTGCAGTGGAGTCTTCAAATTCGCCGACAACATTTACCCACTCGATTTGCTCAAGTGATTTACGAATACCGAACAGTACAATCGGGTGGTCATCGGCAATAATTACGTTCATAGTGTTCATGTATTGGGCTACCTTGCTACAGCAAGCTCTTGACGTAAACGTCAATGTCGCTGATGTATTTTTCTATACCTGGAGCATCTTTCTCTTGAATAAGATGTTCCAGCGCTTCACATAACTGCTTGCCGGGTACCAGATTAAGCATGGCAAACACGCCTTTCAGGCGATGGGCCGTTTGGGCTAAAGCAGCGAAATCGCTGATAGCCGCCTCAGTATACAACCTCTTAACATCATCCGGTACTGTGTCTACAAAGAGAGCGTAGTAACCACTGGCATGAAGTTCGGCGTTTTCATCTCCGCCGAGGGGGAGTTCCTGGAACTCTTCTTGTGCCAGCTGCTCTTCAATCAGCTCAAGGACAGCTTCCTGCATAGCATTGCTCATATTAAAGTTGACGCGCAGCTGACCGGGGCCAATTTTCCGTACGCCAGACTCATCATCGCTTAAAAGCAAGCCCGAGGCAGTAAGATTAGACGGATTATCTGTTAAAAAGAGATCATATTCTTGACTATTCAACCGTTCATCGGGCGTGATGCAGGTTGCTCCCCAGTTTTCCAGTTGACGTAATACAATGCTCCGTACGTCATTTGAGGTGACATCAACCATTACGCAGACGTCATCCAACAGGCGCTCTTCACTATCAGCATGTTGATCGTGCAGCGGCATTTTAACATGGACGATGTAACGTGTTCCAAGTTCTTCCCGTGCTTTAATATTCAGGTGTCCGCTAAGCTTGCGGGCTAACTGATCGCACAGCCAGAACGTCAGCGGGTTGGCTTTGCCATACCGATCGCCCTGCGTGTCATTAATGAATGGGAAATGGAGATTATCAACTTCATTTAATGTGACGCCTTCCCCGGTATCCAGAATGCGGAAGGTCAGGCGTTCGGCCTCCGACTCATCCTGGTCGACTTCCAGCGTGATTTTACCTATCTGCGTGGTGGTTACCGCATATTGGATCAACAGCAGCAAAATACGGCGCAAGGCATCGCGATCGCCACGGCGTTCGTCATGGGCGCTTAGGTGATTTTTAATCAGTAGCTGCAGCCCTTTACGCTTAATGGCCGGCAGAACTTCCGGAACCACGTCGTCAATTAATGCCTGCACGGAAAACAGTGTGGATTCACCTTTCCAGGCATCGTTCTCCAGCAGGTTGGCTAGCTGGATTTCGTCCACCATCCGCACCAGAACGTCGGCCTGATTGGCCAGTTTCTGGCTGTCTGGTGTATTGAGCGCGGCGGCATTAGCAGCCAGCGTTTTCGCGGGGTCTTTCAGCGCGTTGCCAATATTCTGCATAAAGGCCGCGCGGGCCTGCTGGTTTTTCTCATACAGCCGCTGCGCTTGTTTCAGCTTCTTATTGACCAGCACCTCGCGGTCCTGGTCACGAATGATAAAGATCTGCGTTCTCGGGGAGATCTGGCTGCGAAACAGTCTGATTTCATACAGTTCATTATTGATGGTGGCCTGAATCACTCCCTGATGCTGTTCTGCCATATTGGTAATATTTTGCAGATTTAAATGCGGAAGCAGGTGGTCGGCAATTTTATTGCTGATAACCGTGCGGTTTGCTTCCTGATCGTGTACCAGTAATCCCAGCGGCAGAAGGGAAACAATCTCTTCATTGATTGCGCGCAGAACACGCAACTCATTATTTGCCGCAAGATTTGGCGCCACCTGGGTGGAACGGGCAGGGAGGTGGCGAAAGGTGGTATAGCCAAACAGCGCCAGAGCCAGTAACGCAATGTTCAGCAAAAGCGGTAGCAGAATGCTTTGCAATGTGTCGAGCAGCAATGAGCCAAACGGAACCTGCCACACCAGCCGCATATCCGTTGAGTTTAGCGCCGAAGAGATCTCAATTTTACTGTTGTTGAAATTAATGCTGACGCTGTCAGGCGACTCTTTTTCATTCAGGTGCTCGGTCGTTGAGGTGGCATCAGGTTCCAGATGGAAACTGTCCAGCGGCATACCGGGCGGGATCAAGTCATTAATCGGCAGGTCAAAGGCGACAACCGTTGCCAGATGTCCTGGCTGATTAAAGGTCGTGCGTAGCGTGAAGTAATGCCCGTTCTGCCAGGCCAGACGGCGCAGTGAAGAGAAGCTTTCACGTTCATCTAGCGCATTAGCCTGTTGCAGCATCTCAGCGCGCCGGGAATCGACAATATTCCCAATCGTCGATTCTTTAAAACCAGAGGTCAGATCTTTCAGCGGTAACGTTGAGATTAGGATCAGGCTGTTGTCCTGGCCATTCAGGTAATACATTGACCATGGGACATTCTCCGCGCCCCACAACGTGTCCAGATACGTTGAAATGCGCTGGGTCATTTCCAATGTAGAACTGTCATGCGAGCCGAAAATCAGCGCCTCAGTCTTTCTGCGCGGCTTCTCAAGATAATAGACGTCTTGTTTCAGACGTGTTTCCTGCAGCCCTTCTGCACCCGGCGAACTGGTTGAGGCGGCAATATTGTCATAGATTTGCCAGGTCACGTATCGCCAGGTATCGACCCTTTTATGAATGGCATGGGTAATATCGACAATCTGATAGCTCTTATCTTTTAACCAGGTGTTGACGGCGCTCTGGACCATAACACCCATCATCACCAACAGCACAACGATCAGTAATAAGAAGAAACGGGTAATACTTCCTGGTAACAGGGAGAATCGGGTGGAAACCGTTGTGTCAGACTGACTCATTCGTGTTTATGACCTGTTAAACGACGCGAAAGATGAAAGGGCAGTATAAAGGGTAATGTATGAATTACCACACTTACACCACGCCGCCTGGCCTGCATTCTTTGCGCCTGATTTTGTTACAGCCATTACGATGCAAAGGTGTACAGAAGATAAAGGCGGGTACAAATATTCGTACGGAATGTATACATTTAGCATTAAATAACAAGAAATTATTTATCAAACTTATATCTGATCGTGACGCCCGAGATAGTTAATAGTCGTTATAGTTTTGCATCGGTAGCACGGAAAGGTAAGTTTTGTGTAAAGAAGGGTAAAAAAAAACCGAACGCAGAGCATTCGGCTGAAATAGGGGTAAACAGACATTCATAAATGAATGACGGTAATAAATAAAGTTAATGATGATAGCGGGTCTATTTTAGTTGCGAGTGAAGATTTTGTTTTGTCATTCAGTGCTATAAGATTTTTTTGTGTAATGCATTGATTTTAAAGATCATTAAAATGATTCTTGATTATTTGTGCTTATTTTTTCTGTTTTTTGATTTTAAAAAAGTTCCCTCATATTAATATTTTGAAACATCTATACCGATAAATGAAACACCTTAAAAGTTTTAGTATCATATTCGTGTTGGATTATTCTGTGTTTTTGCGGAGAATGAAGTTGCCGACTGGTTAATGACCTTAATCAGTATGCAGTGGCATAAAAAAGCAATAGCAATAAAGGCATATAACAGAGGGTTAATAACATGAAAGTTAAAGTACTGTCCCTCCTGGTACCAGCACTGCTGGTAGCAGGCGCAGCGAATGCGGCTGAAATTTATAACAAAGACGGCAACAAATTAGATCTGTACGGTAAAGTCGACGGTCTGCACTATTTCTCCGACAACAAAGGTGATGATGGTGACAAGACTTACATGCGTATCGGCTTCAAAGGCGAAACTCAGGTTAACGACCAACTGACCGGTTACGGCCAGTGGGAATACCAGATTCAGGGTAACCAGAGTGAAGCGAGCAACGACGCCTGGACGCGTGTGGCATTCGCGGGTCTTAAATTCGCTGATGCAGGTTCTTTCGACTACGGTCGTAACTATGGCGTGACATATGATGTAACGTCCTGGACCGACGTTCTGCCGGAGTTCGGCGGCGACACCTACGGTGCTGATAACTTCATGCAGCAGCGTGGTAACGGTTATGCGACCTACCGTAACACTGACTTCTTCGGATTGGTTGATGGCCTGAACTTTGCCCTGCAGTACCAGGGTAAAAACGGCAGCGTAAGCGGTGAAAACGTAGGTGGTCGTAGCCTGCTGACCCAGAATGGCGACGGTTATGGCGGATCTGTGACCTATGATATCGGCGCTGGCTTTGGTGTTGGTGGTGCTATCACGACGTCTAAACGTACTGCTGATCAGAATGCTGTTGGCGTGTACGGTAGCGGTGACCGTGCAACGGTTTATACCGGTGGTCTGAAATACGATGCTAACAACGTTTACCTGGCAGCACAGTACTCCCAGTCCTATAACGCAACCCGTTTCGGTACCTCTAATGGTAGCAACCCGACTGCTGCATATGGCTTCGCGGATAAAGCACAGAATTTTGAAGTTGTGGCACAGTACCAGTTCGATTTCGGTCTGCGTCCATCCGTCGCTTACCTGCAGTCAAAAGGTAAAGACATCAGCAATGGTTTCACCAACTACGGTGACCAGGATATCGTGAAATATGTTGATGTTGGCGCAACCTACTACTTCAACAAAAATATGTCTACCTATGTTGATTACAAAATCAACCTGCTGGATGACAACAACTTCACCCGTGATGCTGGCATTGCTACCGATGACATCGTAGCGCTGGGTCTGGTTTACCAGTTCTAATCTGCGCTCATGTCGTTAAAAGGCCCTGCGGGGCCTTTTTTAATGTCGTTTTTCCGCCGTACAAACAACGATTTTTGGTGTACTCTTGCGCCCGTTCGCATGAGGATAATTACGTATGGAAATGAATTTTTATCGCGCAGCACTGCTGGCTGTGACCATCTTTTTTGTCGGGTGCGATGAGGCCTCGAAACCTGCTCAGACCACAATTCCTGCCACGGTTCTGGAAGGTAAAACGATGGGCACTTTCTGGCGGGTCAGTATGGTAGGCGTAGATGCCAAACGCGCAAGGGAACTGCAGGCCAAGATCCAGACTCAGCTTGATGCCGATGATCAACTGCTCTCTACCTATAAAAACGATTCTGCGTTAATGCGCTTTAACCTGTCGAAAAGTCTGTCGCCGTGGCCGGTTAATGACGCCATGGCGGATATCGTGACTTCGGCGCTACGCATTGGTGCAAAAACCGATGGGGCCATGGATATCACCGTGGGGCCGTTAGTCAACCTGTGGGGCTTTGGCCCGGATCAGCAACCGTTGCATATTCCCACCCAGGGGCAAATTGACGCTGCAAAAGCGCAAACCGGGCTTTCTCATCTGAAAGTCATGAATGAAGCGCATCAGAACTACCTGCAAAAAGACTTGCCGGATCTGTATGTTGATCTCTCAACCGTTGGCGAAGGGTACGCCGCCGATCATCTGGCTCGATTGATGGAGCAAGAGGGGATCGCCCGTTATCTGGTTTCCGTTGGTGGTGCGCTAAACAGCAGGGGAATGAATGCTGAAGGGCATCCGTGGCGAGTGGCAATCCAGAAACCCACCGATCGTGAAAACGCGGTGCAGGCGATTGTCGACATTAATGGGCATGGCATTAGCACCTCCGGCAGCTACCGGAACTATTATGAGCTGGACGGTAAGCGCCTTTCCCATGTTATCGACCCGCAAACCGGTCGCCCGATCGAACATAATCTGGTATCCGTAACGGTGATTGCGCCAACGGCGCTGGAAGCCGATGGCTGGGATACAGGATTGATGGTGCTCGGCCCGGAAAAGGCCAAAGAAGTCGTGCGTCGTGAAGGGCTGGCGGTCTATATGATTGTGAAAGAGGGTGAGGGGTTTAAAACCTGGATGTCGCCGCAGTTTAATAGCTTTCTGGTCAGCGAAAATAATTAAAAAGCAAGATTGCGGGTTTTTATGCCCGACGATGGGGACACACTGAGGCTAAGCGCTATGCTTAACAAAGGAGTCCGAAATGAAAAATCGTTTACGCATCACTGACGATGACCGTTGGCAGTCCGTTGTGGATCGAGACGTTGACGCCGACGGTCAGTTTGTTTTTGCCGTCCAGACTACCGGTATTTTCTGCCGTCCGTCCTGTCGGGCAAAACATGCGCTGCGCAAAAATGTCCGTTTTTTCGCCGATGCCCAGCAGGCACAGGATGCCGGGTTTCGCCCCTGTAAGCGCTGCCAGCCTGATAAAGACAGCGCGCAACAGCATCGGCTGGACAAAATTGCCCGCGCCTGTCAGTTGTTGGAGCAAGAGTCACCTCTTACGTTGGACGAGCTGGCACAGCAGGTGGCAATGAGCCCGTATCACTTGCATCGTCTGTTCAAAGCCACGACGGGCATGACCCCGAAAGTGTGGCAACAATCATGGCGTGCTCGCCGTCTGCGTGATGCCCTGGCGAAAGGTGTTCCGGTTACACAGGCGATTCTCAATGCCGGATTCCCCGACAGCAGCAGCTACTACCGCAAAGCCGATCAAGCATTAGGCATGACGGCAAAGCAATTTCGTAAAGGTGGCGACAACGTTTCTGTACGCTATACCCTCGCAGATTGCGCTCTGGGCCGTTGTCTGGTGGCGGAAAGCGAGCGGGGTATCTGCGCGATCTTGCTTGGCGATGATGACGCTACGTTGGTTGCGGATCTTCATGCGCTGTTTCCCGCTGCGCAGGATGTTCCTGCAGAGGCCAATTTTCAGCAGCGCGTGCGCGAAGTGATCGTTGCGATCAACTCGCGTGACGCGTCGCTATCGCTACCCCTGGATATCCGGGGCACCGCATTTCAGCAGCAGGTGTGGCAGGCGCTGCGCACAATTCCGTGCGGCGAAACAGTGAGCTACCAACAGCTGGCCAGCGCCATCGGCAAACCGAAGGCGGTGCGCGCGGTGGCCAGTGCCTGTGGGGCCAACAAACTGGCGATTGTTATTCCGTGTCACCGGGTGATCCGTGGCGATGGCGCACTTTCGGGCTACCGATGGGGTATTGCGCGCAAGGCGCAGTTACTGCAACGGGAAACTACTGGCGAGGAAACATAATGCTCGATCTCTTTGCGGATGCGAAACCCTGGCAGGAGCCGCTGGCGTCAGGTGCGGTTATTCTGCGACGTTTCGCTTTTGACTCTGCGCCCTCTTTACTGCAGGCGATAGCGGCTGTCGCCAGACAGTCGCCGTTTCGCCAGATGGTGACGCCCGGCGGCTATACAATGTCGGTGGCGATGACCAACTGCGGCCATCTGGGCTGGACGACGGATCAGCATGGCTATCTTTATTCTCCGTTTGATCCACTCACCGGCACGCACTGGCCGCCGCTGCCGGATGCGTTCGCTGATCTGTGCCAACAGGCGGCGACGGCGGCGGGCTATGCTGATTTTCAACCCGATGCCTGCCTGATTAACCGCTACACGCCAGGGGCAAAACTGTCCTTACATCAGGATAAAGACGAGCCCGACCTGCGGGCGCCGATTGTCTCTGTATCGCTGGGGCTACCAGCCATCTTTCAATTTGGCGGCTTGCGCCGTAATGACCCTTTAAAGCGTTTACTGCTGGAACACGGCGATGTCGTGGTGTGGGGCGGTAATTCGCGGCTGTTTTATCATGGGATCCAGCCGCTTAAAACAGGGTATCACCCATTAACCGGAGACTGTCGTTACAACCTGACGTTTCGTCTGGCGGGTAAAAAAGAATAAAAATAAGAATTATTATTGCTGTCAGCGAAGAGATGTTTAAACTGCGGGCTGTTATTACTTGTCCGGGTTGTGTGCATGGAACTTTTACTTCTTGTCTGGCGGCAGTATCGCTGGCCATTTATCAGCGTGATGGCGCTCAGCCTCGCCAGCGCCGCGTTGGGGATTGGGCTGATTGCGTTTATCAACCAGCGCTTGATCGAAACGGTCGACACCACGCTGATGGTGCTACCGGAGTTTCTTGGCCTGCTGCTGTTGTTGATGGTTGTCACCCTCGGTTCTCAGCTGGCGTTGACCACGCTGGGTCACCACTTTGTCTACCGCCTGCGTAGCGAATTTATCAAACGAATTCTGGATACTCACGTCGAGCGTATTGAACAGCTTGGCAGCGCCTCGTTGCTGGCCGGTTTAACCAGTGATATCCGCAACATCACCATCGCCTTTGTTCGTCTGCCTGAACTGGTACAGGGGATTATCCTGACCATCGGATCGGCGGCGTATCTGGCGATGCTGTCGACCAAAATGCTGCTGGTAACGGCAATCTGGATGGCAATCACCATCTGGGGCGGATTTGTGCTGGTGGCGCGGGTGTATAAACACATGGCCACCTTGCGCGAAACTGAAGACAAGTTGTACAACGATTATCAGACGGTGCTGGAAGGGCGCAAAGAGCTGACGCTTAACCGCGAGCGCGCCGAGCATATCTTTAATCAGATGTACGTCCCGGATGCCAAAGAGTATCGCCACCATATTATCCGTGCCGATACCTTCCACCTGAGCGCGGTTAACTGGTCGAACATTATGATGCTGGGTGCCATTGGCCTGGTGTTCTGGATGGCTAACAGTCTGGGATGGGCTGATACCGCCGTGGCAGCGACCTATTCTCTGACGCTGTTATTCCTGCGAACGCCGCTGCTCTCTGCCGTTGGCGCGCTGCCGACGCTGCTTACCGCGCAGGTGGCGTTCAACAAACTGAATAAATTCGCACTAGCATCTTTTAAGGCCGAATTCCCACGCCCAACCGCGTTTCCCAACTGGCAAACGCTGGAGTTGCGCAACGTGGTTTTCCACTATCAGGATAATGCGTTTTCCGTAGGTCCGGTGAATCTGACGATTCATCGCGGTGAACTGATCTTCCTGATTGGCGGCAACGGTAGCGGGAAATCTACGCTGGCGATGTTACTGACCGGTCTATACCAGCCGCAGTCAGGCGAGATATTGCTTGATGGCAAGAGCGTCGCTGTTGAAAAACCGGAAGACTATCGCAAGCTATTCTCCGCCGTGTTTACCGACGTCTGGCTGTTCGACAAACTGCTGGGGCCGGAAGGTAAAGAGGCTAATCCTCAGCTGGTCGCGAAGTGGCTGGAACATCTGAAGATGGGTCATAAGCTGGAGCTGAGCGATGGCCGTATCCTCAATCTGAAGCTGTCGAAAGGGCAGAAGAAACGCGTGGCGCTGCTGCTGGCCCTGGCGGAGGAGCGCGATATCATTCTGCTGGATGAATGGGCTGCCGATCAGGATCCCCATTTCCGCCGCGAGTTCTACCAGGTCCTGTTACCGCTGATGCAGGAAATGGGGAAAACCATTTTCGCCATCAGCCACGATGATCACTATTTTATTCACGCCGATCGCCTGCTGGAAATGCGTAACGGACAGTTGAGTGAACTGCTGGGCGATGAGCGTGACGCCGCCTCGCGCGACGCGGTGGCTCGCACAGCCTGAACCTTCGTGCCGCCGGTTTTTTAGCCACCCGGCGGCACTGTTTATTGTTATTTACATAAATCGGCATCATGATTAATGATATTTCATATCATGGATTTATGATTAATGTCCGTAATAAACAAAAACAGCGCCAGACTGCGTGATGAAGAGCGTGCGCGCCTCATCTGGCTGCTGACCACTGATAAAGCCATTATTTCAACGCTGTTGGGCAAGCTTACCCTGGCTGAGCAATATGACGTCGGTACGTTAGCCGACGATATTGCTGAGGTAGGGGCGCTGGTGGCTCACCTGCCACCGCCTGACCTTGCCGATACCCTCGAAGCTTTGCCCTCAGAAGAGCGCCACGCCCTGTGGCGACTGGTCGAAAATGAAAAGCGCGGTAACGTCTTGCTTGAGGCGTCTGAAAACGTCTGGGACGACCTGATCGATGAGATGAGCGACCGCGAGCTGCTGGATGCGCTGCAATACCTCGATATTGATGAACAGATTTACCTTGTTCAACATTTGCCTCGTAACCTTACCGGTCGTCTGCTGGCGACGTTACCGGCAGAGGAGAGGACGCGCGTCCGCCAGGTGCTGCACTATGAGAAGAATAGCGTCGGCGCGATCATGGAGTTCGAAGTCATCACCGTGCGTCCGGACGTGACGCTGGAAGTGGTGCAACGCTACCTGCGGCGGCTGGGGAAAATGCCGGAGAACACCGATAAACTTTTCGTGACCGATCGCAATAAAGTGCTGGTTGGCGAACTGACGCTAACCTGCATTTTGCTCAATGACGTGCAGCGAAAAGTCAGCGAGGTGATGGAAGATGACCCGCTCACCTTTTCTCCGGAAGATATCGCCGAAAACGCTGCGCGTACTTTCGAACGTGACAACCTGGTTAGTGCCGCGGTGGTTGACCCTTCCGGTAAACTGATGGGCCGTTTAACCATTGATGAGATCGTTGATGTGGTCTATGAAGAAACCGACACCGATCTGCGTCGAATGGGGGGCTTAAGCGCCGAAGAGGACGTGTTCGCACCTGTTACCAAAGCGGTAAAAACCCGCTGGGCATGGTTGGCCGTTAACCTCTGTACCGCCTTTATCGCCTCGCGGGTGATCGACGGCTTTGAACATACGATTTCGCAACTGGTGGCGCTGGCCTCGTTGATGCCGATTGTGGCGGGTATCGGCGGCAATACCGGGAATCAAACTATCACTATGATCGTCCGCGCGCTGGCGCTGCAAAATATTCAGCCGGGGAACCTGACGTTTCTCATCCTGCGCGAGATGGGCGTGGCGCTAATCAATGGCCTCGTGTGGGGCGGGATTATGGGCGGCATTACCTGGTGGCTGTACGATGATATGGCGCTCGGTGGTGTGATGACTCTGGCGATGATGCTCAATCTACTGATGGCGGCGTTGATGGGGGTTATCATTCCGATGACGATGGTGAAGCTCGGGCGCGACCCGGCGGTCGGCTCGAGCGTCATGATAACCGCTATCACTGATACTGGTGGTTTCTTTATTTTTCTCGGTCTGGCAACGCTGTTTCTGATGTAGTCGCCCGTTTGCGTCTGACGATACGCGGCAGAATGAGCATCGTCATCACCCCGGCAACCACGCCAATCGCCAGGTTGCCGGTTGAGACCGTGGCAGCGACGGTCACCAGCATCACCAGCGTTTCAGTGACGGGGAGATTCCTCAGCGTAGCGGGCTGGATGCTGTGCCAGCTGAAGGTTTTTACCGCCACAATCACCATAATACCTGCCAGCACCGACATGGGTATTTCTGCCATCACTTCGCTTAACCCAGTGACTAACAGGAGCAATACCAGTCCGGCGGCAACCGTCGAGACGCGGCTGCGTCCTTTGCCCATCTCGACGTTAACGATGGTTTGACCAATCATCGCGCACCCGGCGATGCCGCCATAAAATCCGGCCAGAATATTGGCTATCCCCAGCCCGGCACTCTCGCGATTCTTATTCGACGGCGTCATCGTCAGGTCATCCACCAGACGGGCGGTTAACAGCGACTCCATCAAACCAACAAAAGCGATACTCAGCGCGCAGGGCCAGATAATCGCCAGCGTTTGCAGATTGAGCGGAACCAACAACTCGGTGAAACCCGGCAGGCCGCCGCTCATTGAACCTTCATCACCGACGGTCGGTAACAGTTGCCCGCTGGTGACAGTGAACACGGTTAGCAGCACGATGGCGATAAGCGGTGCGGGAATTGCTTTAATAAACCGCGGAACCCACAGCACAATCAGCAGCGTCAGGACAAACAGCCCCCAGATGAGCGGGCTTTTGCCCCAGAAATGCGGGACCTGGGCAAAGAAAATCAATATACCCAGCGCGTTAACAAAGCCGGTCATCACGGCCGTAGGGATGAATCGCATCAGACGTGCCATTCCCAATACACCAAACAGGATCTGAATCATCCCGGCCAGCACCACTGCAGGCAGGATGTATTGCACGCCGTGTTGATGCACCATCGGACCAATCACCAGCGCGACCGATCCTGCAGCGGCGGTAACCATTGCCGGACGACCACCTAAAAAAGACATCGCCAGGCACAGTACGACCGAGGCTATCAGACTGACTTTAGGATCAACGCCTGCGATCACGGAAAAAGAGATCACTTCCGGGATCAGCGCCAGGGCGGTTACCACACCGGCCAGCGTTTCGCGAACCAGCAGACGGGGTTGGCGCAGGACGGCACGGGTCGCGTGTTCAGCGACTGCGGCAGAAGAATGTTGAGTTGCAGACATAGTTACACTCAGGTCAAAAATGGCCTGATACAGCAGACCGACAGGCATCCGTGCGGTGAATAGCAAAGCGCAGCATAGTACCCGTCTGATGGACTGGTTTCCAGAAATGATTGTCAATAACCGTATAAACTATCAACGTATTAATAACATTTTTAAAAATTAAATATAATTTATAAACAATATTTAATTATTTTTACTTAAGTGTTACCGTTGATGCCGCTCGATTTTCACCTGCATTAAAAGCAAAAAAGCGATACTAAAAGTAAGGCATTAACATTATGAAAAAAGTGACTGCCATGCTCTTCACCATGGCTGTAGGGCTGAACGTTGTCTCAATGGCGGCAAAAGCGAAAGCGGCGGAAGAGCAGGAAACGGATGTACTGTTGATTGGCGGCGGCATCATGAGCGCCACGCTGGGAACCTATTTACAGGAGCTGGAGCCGCAATGGTCAATGACCATGGTTGAGCGACTGGATGGTGTAGCGCAGGAAAGCTCAAACGGCTGGAATAACGCCGGAACGGGACACTCCGCACTGATGGAGCTGAACTACACGCCTAAAAAGGCCGACGGTAGCATCAGCATTGAAAAGGCAGTCGAAATTAACGAAGCCTTCCAGATTTCCCGCCAGTTTTGGTCCTATCAGGTCAATAATGGCGTAATGCATGAACCACGCTCGTTTATCACCACCGTTCCGCACATGAGTTTTGTCTGGGGTGACGAGAACGTGAACTTCCTGCGTGCCCGTTACACCGCACTGCAGCAGAGCACGCTATTCCGTGGTATGCGCTATTCCGAAGACCACGCGCAGATCAAAGAGTGGGCGCCGCTGGTCATGGAAGGTCGCGATCCGCAGCAGAAAGTCGCAGCAACGCGTACCGAGATTGGTACTGACGTGAACTACGGCGAAATCACCCGCCAACTGATTACCTCATTGCAGAAAAAGCCCAACTTTGCACTGCAGTTGAGCACCGAAGTACGTGGCTTTAAGCGTAATGCCGACAATAGCTGGACTGTCACAGTCGCCGATCTGAAAAATAACGAAGCGGAACATGATATCAAGGCGAAGTTTGTCTTTATCGGTGCCGGTGGCGCTGCGCTGAAGCTGTTGCAGGAAACCGACATTCCGGAAGCGAAAGGCTATGCCGGATTCCCGGTTGGCGGGCAGTTCCTGGTTGCAGAAAACCCGGATGTGGTCAATCGCCACCTGGCAAAAGTGTACGGCCAGGCCTCCGTTGGCGCGCCGCCGATGTCTGTACCGCATATCGATACCCGTATCCTTGATGGCAAGCGCGTTGTGCTGTTTGGGCCATTCGCGACATTCTCCACCAAGTTCCTGAAAAACGGTTCATTGTGGGATCTGCTCAGCTCGACCACCACCTCAAACTTTATGCCGATGGTCAACGTGGGTCTGGATAACTTCGATCTGGTGAAATATCTGGTGAGCCAGGTGATGCTCAGCGACAACGACCGTTTTGCTGCGCTGCAAGAGTACTATCCGCAGGCGAAAAAAGAAGACTGGCGTTTATGGCAGGCCGGCCAGCGTGTGCAGATCATCAAAAGCGATGCGGAGAAGGGCGGCGTGCTGCGTCTGGGCACTGAAGTCGTCAGCGATAAAGAAGGCACGATTGCTGCGCTGCTGGGAGCTTCTCCGGGCGCATCTACCGCGGCACCGATTATGCTGCATCTGATGGAAAAAGTGTTTAAAGATAAAGTAGCCAGCCCCGAGTGGCAGGCGAAGCTGAAAACCATTATTCCGTCTTATGGTACTAAGCTGAACGGTAACGTTGAGGCTACGGAACAAGAGCTGCAGTACACCAGTGAGGTTCTGGGTCTGAAATATGACAAGCCGCAGGTTGCTGATGAAGCGCCGAAACCACAGCTGAAACCTCAGGCACAACCGCAGCCTGAACAGAAAGCCGTCGCGGATATCGCGCTGTAAAATAAAATGCCGGATGGCGCTGCTGCGCTTATCCGGCATGGTTCATGCGTCTGTAGGCCGGATAAGGCGGTATGCCGCCATCCGGCACATTCTCACTTAGCGCGCGACTGCGTCCTGAATTTTGTCTTCCGCTTTCCAGATACGGTATTTAACGTCCACGTTTTCCGGGGTATAGACCACAATCGGCAACTTGCTGTTATAACGCAGCATACCGTCATCACCCAGATGCGCAGTAATGAATTTCTTCTCTTTCTTACCGTCCGGGCAGGCCATCATGGTTGAAACCGGAGACGTAACTTTGTCAAAGACATAGTAGTCATATCCCCAACCTTCCAGCGTTTTGCTGTCCAGTTCTCCGCCCAGGCGGTGTTGGTTACAGTCAACTTCTAGCGTTTGTCCGATCAGCAGTTCTACTTTCAGAGTAGATTCATCTTTCTCAGGGGTAAGCTGGATAACCTGGCGCTTCATACCCTTTTCCGCCTTAGGATAAGGGGCGACTTTTTCCAGCGGCTGAGCGGCGGTTTCGTTACTGGCAGCCCATGCAGAGGTGCTGGCAAAGGCGGCGAAAAGTACGGCAGGGACAATTGTCTTCATCTTATTGTTCACAGTGTTTCCTTTCTTCTGTCTTATGAACGAGTCTGTAGCAGGTTAACATATTTGGATAATCTATTAATCTGGATTTACTTATATTTAAAGTGTATTAGATAGAGGTTTACTATCAAGGTAGCGATATATTCCAGGAATTATCCTAATATTGAGATCTTTGTCTTTTTAAATAAATCGTTATATACATTGTTATATAACTCATTGAAATGTGAGCAAAAGCGCATTTTTTCCCGCCAACTCAACACTCTTTTGATCCGGCAACAGCATTTACCCCAATTGGGGTATGCACCTCTAACACATCCTGAAATATCTTACGGCTAAAAATAACTACTCATAAATAGTGCAGTTTTTTATGTCGTTCAACCCGCCGAGGGAGGGCGTCATTATGGAAGGACAATGTCATGGTTGATTTATCCCGTCGAGGCATGTTGACAGGCAGTTGGCGAAACGCCAGCGCAGGGATCCGTCCGCCGTGGAGCAAGGAAGACTCTCACTTTCTGGCTCATTGCCTCCGTTGTGACGCCTGCATCCAGGCGTGCGAAACCGACATCCTGCAGCGAGGCCAGGGTGGTTACCCGAGCGTAAATTTCAAACACGGCGAGTGCAGCTTTTGCTATGCCTGCGCAGAAGCCTGTCCCGAATCACTTTTTCTTCCGCGCCACACCAGGGCATGGGATCTGAATTTTACGATTGGGGAAAACTGTCTCGCACATCAGTCCGTTGAATGTCACCGCTGTCAGGATAGCTGTGAGCCCATGGCAATAACCTTTCGCCCCACGCTTTCCGGCATTTATCAGCCGCAGCTCGACAATCAGGACTGTAACGGATGTGGCGCCTGTGTCGCTATCTGCCCGGTATCAGCCATTAACGCGGAGTACAACCATGGACAATAACTGGCAGGTCTGCAGCCTGGTCGTTCAGGCCAAAAGCCAGCATATCAACGATATCGCCACGCAGTTGCGTTCCTTTCCCGGTTGCGAAGTTGCACTCAGCGATGTGGAAAGCGGTCAGCTGATTGTGGTGGTTGAAGCTGAGCAAAGTGAAACGCTAATGAAAACAATTGAGTCAGTGCGCAACGTTGCGGGCGTGCTGGCGGTGTCGCTGGTTTATCACCAGCAGGATGAGCAAGGTGAGGAAACACCATGAAACTCAGTCGTCGTAGCTTTATGAAAGCTAACGCCGTTGCGGCCGCTGCGGCGGCTGCCGGGTTAAGCGTGCCGGGCGTAGCCCGCGCGGTAGTCGGTCAGCAAGAAGCCATCAAATGGGACAAAGCCCCGTGCCGTTTTTGCGGGACGGGCTGTGGCGTATTGGTCGGAACGCAGCAAGGGCGTGTTGTGGCATGCCAGGGCGATCCGGATGCGCCGGTTAACCGTGGGCTTAACTGCATCAAAGGTTACTTCCTGCCGAAAATCATGTACGGAAAAGACCGTTTAACGCAGCCGATGCTGCGCATGAAAGACGGCAAATATCACAAAGAAGGCGAGTTCACCCCGATTAGCTGGGACCAGGCCTTTGACGTGATGGAAGAGAAATTCAAAACGTCGATGAAAGAGAAAGGCCCGGAGTCTATCGGTATGTTCGGCTCTGGTCAGTGGACGATTTGGGAAGGTTATGCCGCTGCCAAATTGTTTAAAGCGGGTTTCCGTTCCAATAACATCGACCCGAACGCACGTCACTGCATGGCGTCAGCGGTAGTCGGCTTTATGCGTACCTTCGGTATGGATGAACCGATGGGCTGCTATGACGATATCGAACATGCCGATGCCTTCGTCTTGTGGGGCGCGAATATGGCGGAGATGCACCCGATCCTGTGGTCGCGCATCACCAACCGTCGTCTGTCCGATCCTAATGTTAACGTCGCGGTTCTCTCCACCTTCCAGCACCGCAGCTTTGAGCTGGCGGATAACGGTATGGTCTTCACACCGCAAACCGATCTGGTGATCCTCAACTACATCGCGAACTACATCATTCAAAACAATGCGATTAACCAGGATTTCTTTAGCAAGCACGTTAACCTGCGTAAAGGCGTGACGGACATCGGCTACGGTCTGCGTCCAACCCATCCGCTGGAAAAAGCGGCGAAAAACCCGGGATCCGATGCCTCTGAACCGATGAGTTTTGAGGATTACAAAGCCTTCGTTGCTGAGTACACGCTGGATAAAACGGCCGAAATGACCGGCGTACCGAAAGATCAGCTGGAACAGCTGGCGCAGCTGTATGCCGATCCGAAGAAAAAAGTTATCTCCTACTGGACGATGGGCTTTAACCAGCACACCCGCGGCGTGTGGGCCAACAACCTGGTCTATAACCTGCACCTGCTGACTGGCAAAATCTCCCAGCCAGGCTGCGGCCCGTTCTCTCTGACCGGCCAGCCTTCCGCGTGCGGCACTGCGCGTGAAGTCGGTACGTTCTCTCACCGTCTGCCTGCGGACATGGTGGTGACGAACGAAAAACACCGCGATATCTGCGAGAAGCACTGGAACATTCCGTCAGGGACCATTCCGGCAAAAGTTGGTCTGCACGCCGTGGCGCAAGACCGCGCGCTGAAAGATGGCAAGCTCAATGTCTACTGGGCGATGTGTACCAACAACATGCAAGCTGGTCCGAACATCAACGAAGAGCGTATGCCGGGCTGGCGCGATCCGCGCAACTTCATCATCGTCTCCGATCCGTACCCGACGATCAGCGCCCTGTCGGCTGACCTGATCCTGCCGACCGCGATGTGGGTAGAGAAAGAAGGCGCCTACGGGAACGCGGAACGCCGTACGCAGTTCTGGCGTCAGCAAATTAAAGCGCCGGGCGAATCGAAATCGGATCTGTGGCAACTGGTGCAATTTTCTCGTCGCTTCAAAACAGAAGAAGTGTGGCCGGAAGAGCTGCTGGCACAAAAACCGGAACTGCGCGGTAAAACGCTGTATGACGTGCTGTTTGCTACACCAGCAGTAACGAAATTCCCAGTTACTGAACTGGCTGAAGATCAACTGAACGATGAATCCCGTGAGCTGGGCTTTTACCTGCAAAAAGGGTTGTTCGAAGAGTACGCCTGGTTTGGCCGCGGCCACGGGCACGACCTTGCGCCATTTGACGATTACCACAAAGCGCGCGGTTTACGCTGGCCGGTCGTTGAGGGTAAAGAGACCCAGTGGCGCTACAGCGAAGGCAACGACCCTTACGTGAAAGCAGGTGAAAGCTACAAGTTCTACGGTAAACCGGACGGTAAAGCGGTTATCTTCGCGCTGCCATTTGAACCTGCTGCTGAAGCGCCGGATAAAGAATATGACCTGTGGCTGTCCACCGGACGTGTGCTGGAACACTGGCATACCGGCAGTATGACGCGTCGTGTGCCTGAACTGCACCGTGCTTTCCCGGAAGCCGTGCTGTTTATCCATCCGTTGGATGCAAAAGCACGCGATCTGCGTCGTGGCGATAAGGTCAAAGTGATTTCCCGTCGTGGCGAAGTGATTTCGATTGTTGAAACACGTGGGCGTAACCGTCCGCCACAGGGGCTGGTATACATGCCGTTCTTCGACGCCGCACAGCTGGTGAACAACCTGACGCTGGATGCGACGGATCCGCTCTCCAAAGAGACGGATTTCAAGAAGTGCGCCGTGAAACTGGCGAAGGTGTAACGCGTTATGTCCCGGTCAGCAAAACCCCAAAATGGCCGCCGCCGCTTTCTGCGCGATATGGTTCGCGCAGCGGGCGGGCTGGCCGTCGTTGGCGTGGCGCTGGGGTTGCAACAACAAACCGCACGCGCAACCGGCGTGCGGTTGCGCCCGCCAGGTGCACTGAGCGAGGAGGCATTCGCCAGCGCCTGCGTACGTTGCGGTCAGTGCGTTCAGGCGTGTCCGTATGACACGCTGAAACTGGCAACGTTGGCCTCCGGGCTGGCGGCCGGTACGCCGTATTTTGTCGCCCGTGATATTCCCTGCGAAATGTGTGAGGACATTCCGTGTGCCAAAGTCTGCCCGAGCGGCGCGTTGGACAGGGAAATTGAATCCATTGACGATTCGCGTATGGGGCTGGCGGTACTGCTGGATCACGAAAACTGCCTCAACTATCAGGGATTACGCTGCGACGTTTGCTATCGCGAGTGCCCGAAAATCGATGAGGCGATCACCCTGGAGCTGGACCGCAACATGCGTACCGGCAAGCATGCGCGTTTTATTCCGACCGTGCACAGCGATGCCTGTACCGGCTGTGGGAAATGCGAAAAAGTCTGCGTACTGGAACAGCCAGCAATAAAAGTGCTGCCGCTGTCGTTGGCGAAAGGGGAGTTAGGACACCATTACCGCTTCGGTTGGCTGGAGGGGAACAATGGCAAATCGTAAACGTGATGCCGGGCGTGAAGCGCAGGCAAAAAAAGGATGGTGGAAGAGTCATCGCTGGCTGCTGCTGCGTCGTTTGAGTCAGTTTTTGATACTGGCGATGTTCCTCAGCGGCCCGTGGCTTGGCGTGTGGATCCTGCATGGCAACTACAGTAGCAGCCTGTTGCTGGACGCTATCCCGTTCACCGATCCGCTGATTACTCTGCAAAGCCTGGCCAGCGGGCATCTGCCGGCGACGGTGGCGTTAACGGGAGCAGCTATCATCACGGTGCTGTATGCCCTGGCCGGTAAGCGACTGTTTTGCAGTTGGGTTTGTCCCATGAACCCGGTTACCGATTTAGCCAGCTGGTTGCGCAGAAGGTTTGACCTGAATCAGTCCGCAACCCTGCCGCGCCATATACGGTACGTCCTGCTGGTGGTTATCCTGGTCGGTTCCGCCCTGACCGGTACGCTGCTTTGGGAGTGGATAAACCCAGTTTCTCTGCTTGGACGGAGCCTGGTAATGGGATTCGGTAGCGGAGCGCTGCTGATCCTCGCGCTGTTTTTATTTGATTTACTGGTCGTTGAGCATGGCTGGTGCGGGCATCTTTGCCCACTGGGTGCGCTGTATAGCGTGGTGGGTAGTAAAGGTGTATTAACCGTTTCGGCAAAAGAACGTAACAGATGTAACCGCTGTATGGATTGTTTTCATGTTTGCCCGGAACCGCATGTGCTACGTGCGCCGGTGCTGGATGAGCAAAGTCCGGTGCAGGTAACCAGCCGCGATTGCATGGCCTGCGGTCGCTGTGTGGATGTCTGTTCTGAGGATGTTTTTACAATAACAACACGATGGAGTTCGGGAGCGAAATCATGAAAAGCCATGACCTGATTAAGACGCTGTGTCAATGGACGGCCCTGCTTGCCCTGGTCGTCAGTGGGGCCGTTTGGGCTGCAAATGGAGTGGATCTGAGCCAGTCACCGGAAGTCTCAGGAACACAGGAAGGGGCGATTCGCATGCCGAAAGAGCAAGAGCGCATGCCGCTGAACTATGTGAATCAGCCGCCGATGGTTCCGCATAGCGTTGAAGGGTATCAGGTGACGACTAACACTAACCGCTGCCTGCAATGCCACGGTGTGGAAAGCTATCGCACTACCGGTGCGCCGCGAATCAGTCCGACGCACTTTATGGACAGCGACGGTAAGGTATTGGCTGAAGTTGCGCCGCGTCGTTATTTCTGCCTGCAATGTCACGTTCCGCAGGCTGACGCCGCGCCGATTGTTGAAAATACCTTCACCCCCTCGAAAGGTTACGGGAAATAAGAGGTCATTATGGAAAATTCTAACCGTAAACCAGGCTGGATTAAGCGCGTCTGGCAATGGTGGCGTCGCCCCAGCCGTCTGGCGCTCGGCACGCTGTTGTTAATCGGCTTTGTGGGCGGCATTATTTTCTGGGGCGGCTTTAATACCGGTATGGAAAAGGCCAATACAGAAGAGTTCTGCATTAGCTGTCACGAAATGCGCAATACGGTATACCAGGAATACATGGAAACCGTACACTACAACAACCGCAGTGGTGTGCGAGCGACTTGCCCTGATTGCCACGTCCCGCATGAGTGGGGCCCGAAAATGATTCGTAAGATCAAGGCCAGTAAAGAGCTGTACGCGAAAGCACTGGGGCTGATAGATACACCGCAGAAATTTGAAGATCATCGTCTGACGATGGCGCAAAATGAGTGGCGGCGTATGAAAGATAATAATTCGCAAGAGTGCCGAAACTGTCACAACTTCGAGTTTATGGATTTAACCGCCCAGAAAGGCGTTGCGGCCAAAATGCACGACCAGGCCGTGAAAGACGGGCAAACCTGTATTGACTGTCATAAAGGGATAGCGCACAAACTGCCTGATATGCGCGAAGTCAAACCGGGCTTTTAACAGGATGTAGATAACCAGGTATGCTTGAAGCCAGAGAATTACTTTGCGAGCGGGATGACAGAATACTGTTCAGCAATCTGTCATTTCGCGTCAACGCAGGGGAATGGGTACAAATTACCGGCAGCAACGGCGCAGGGAAAACTACTCTGCTGCGGTTGCTTACCGGGCTGGCGCGTCCCGATGCAGGGGAGGTTTGCTGGCAAGAGCAGCCGCTGCATCACGTGCGGGACAACTACCATCAGCAACTGCTGTGGATCGGACATCAGCCGGGGATAAAAACCCGGCTTTCGGCGTTGGAGAACCTGCGTTTCTTCCATCATGACGGCGACATTGCACAGTGTCTGGCTGCGCTGGCGCAGGCGGGACTTGCCGGATATGAAGATATCCCGGTGAACCAGCTCTCCGCCGGACAACAGCGGCGTGTGGCGCTGGCCCGTTTGTGGCTGACCCGCGCCCGGCTGTGGATCCTCGATGAACCCTTTACCGCCATTGATGTGAACGGCGTTGAGCGACTGACTCAGCGTATGGCGCAGCATACAGAGCAGGGTGGTATTGTTATTCTCACCACCCACCAACCGCTCAATGTCGAAACCGATAAAGTGCGACGTATTGCGCTGACCAGCGAGAGGGCAACGCAATGATGTGGCGAATCTTCCGTTTAGAACTGCGAGTTGCGTTTCGTCATAGTGCGGAAATCGCCAATCCTTTATGGTTCTTCCTGATTGTTATTACGCTGTTCCCCCTGAGCATTGGGCCGGAGCCACAGCTGCTGGCGCGCATTGCGCCGGGCATCATCTGGGTTGCGGCGCTGCTGGCGTCATTGCTGGCGCTGGAGCGCCTGTTTCGTGATGATCTGCAGGACGGCAGCCTTGAGCAACTGATGCTGCTGCCGCTGCCGCTGCCGGCCGTGGTGCTGGCAAAAGTGATGGCGCACTGGGTCGTGACCGGCCTGCCGCTGCTGATCCTCTCGCCGCTGGTGGCGCTGCTGCTGGGCATGGATATGTACGGCTGGAAAATTATGGCGCTGACCTTGTTACTTGGTACTCCGACGCTGGGTTTTCTCGGCGCGCCGGGTGTGGGGTTGACGGTGGGATTAAAGCGCGGCGGCGTGCTGTTAAGCGTGCTGGTGCTCCCGCTCACCATACCCTTACTGATTTTTGCAACCGCCGCGATGGATGCGGCTTCTATGCACTTACCGGTTGAAGGGTACATGGCAATTCTGGGTGCGTTGCTGGTCGGCAGCGCCACGTTAAGCCCGTTTGCCACAGCCGCTGCGTTACGGATAAGCGTGCAGTAACGAGAATTAGATGTGTAGGCCGGGCAAGGCGCTCTGGCACAACGGATTTTAATTTATGGAGTCTGGTGACTGAACTATGTGGAAAACACTTCATCAATTGGCGATGCCCCCTCGGCTCTATCAGATCTGTGGCTGGTTTATCCCGTGGCTGGCGATTGCCAGCGCGGTGGTACTGATAACGGGATGGGTCTGGGGCTTTGGTTTTGCGCCTGCGGATTATCAGCAGGGGCAGAGCTATCGCATTATTTATCTGCACGTTCCGGCGGCAATCTGGTCGATGGGCATTTATGCCTCGATGGCTGTTGCCGCGTTTATCGGCCTGGTCTGGCAGATGAAAATGGCCAATCTGGCGCTGGCTGCGATGGCGCCGATTGGTGCAGTGTTTACCTTTATTGCGCTGGTGACCGGCTCCGCATGGGGCAAACCGATGTGGGGAACCTGGTGGGTCTGGGATGCCCGACTCACCTCTGAACTGGTGCTGCTGTTTCTCTACGTGGGCGCCATTGCGCTGTGGCATGCCTTTGACGACCGCCGTCTGGCAGGTCGTGCCGCCGGTATTCTGGTGCTGATTGGCGTGGTCAACTTACCGATTATCCACTACTCGGTTGAGTGGTGGAATACGCTGCATCAGGGGTCTACCCGCATGCAGCAAAGCATCGATCCGGCGATGCGTACGCCGCTGCGTCTGGCGATCGTCGGCTACCTGTTACTGTTTGTCACGCTGGCGCTGATGCGCATGCGTAACCTGATTTTGATGATGGAAAAACGCCGCCCGTGGGTGAGCGAACTGATCTTAAAAAGAGGCCGCCAATGACCCCTGCATTTGCATCATGGAGTGATTTTTTCGCGATGGGCGGCTACGCCTTGTATGTCTGGCTTGCCGTAGCGATGAGCATTATCCCGCTGGTGGTGCTGGTACTGCATTCCACGTTACAACATCGCGCAATTTTACGCGGTGTGGCGCAGCAGCGGGCGAGAGAAGCGCGTATGCGTGCGGCGCAAGTGCAACGGGAGGCGGCGTGAATATTCGACGTAAAAATCGGTTATGGATAGCCTGTGCGGTACTGGCGGGTCTGGCGTTGACCATTACGCTGGTGCTTTATGCGCTGCGTTCTAATATTGACCTGTTCTATACGCCGGGAGAGATACTCTACGGTAAGCGCGAAACGCAGCAGATGCCCGAAGTCGGTCAGCGCCTGCGCGTGGGCGGAATGGTGATGCCCGGTAGCGTAAAGCGCGATCCGCAGTCGTTGAAGGTGAATTTCAGTATCTATGACGCCGAAGGTGTGGTGGATGTCACCTATGAAGGCATTCTGCCGGATCTGTTCCGCGAAGGGCAGGGTGTTGTTGTTCAGGGCGAACTGGACGAGGGAAATCATGTGCAGGCCAAAGAGGTTCTTGCCAAACATGATGAGAATTACACCCCGCCGGAAGTCGAAAAAGCGATGCAGGAAAACCATCGTCGCCCGGAAAGTGTTTATAAGGATAAAACGTCATGATGCCTGAAATTGGCAATGCGCTGTTGTGCCTTGCGCTAGGCGTGGCGTTACTACTGTCGGTCTATCCGCTGTGGGGCGTAGCGCGCGGCGACGTGCGAATGATGGCCTCCGCTCGGCCTTTTGCCTGGGTTCTGTTTATCTGCGTGATGGGGGCGTTCCTGATTCTGGTCAACGCCTTCGTGGTTAATGACTTTACCGTCACCTATGTAGCCAGTAACTCCAATACCCAGCTTCCGGTCTGGTATCGGGTGGCAGCAACCTGGGGGGCTCATGAAGGCTCGCTGTTGCTATGGGTGCTGCTGATGAGCGGCTGGACGTTCGCCGTTGCGGCATTCAGCCAGCGTATGCCGCTGGACATCGTTGCCCGCGTGCTGGCGGTGATGGGGATGGTCAGCGTTGGCTTCCTGCTGTTTATTCTGTTTACCTCCAACCCGTTTGCCCGTACGTTGCCCAACTTCCCTATTGAAGGGCGCGATCTGAACCCGTTGTTGCAGGATCCGGGGCTGATTTTCCATCCGCCGTTGCTGTACATGGGGTATGTCGGTTTCTCCGTGGCCTTCGCGTTTGCGATTGCCGCGCTGATGAGTGGACGACTGGACAGTACCTTCGCTCGTTTTTCGCGCCCGTGGACGCTGGCGGCGTGGGTGTTCCTGACGCTGGGCATTGTGCTCGGTTCGGCCTGGGCCTATTACGAGCTGGGCTGGGGCGGCTGGTGGTTCTGGGATCCAGTTGAGAACGCCTCGTTTATGCCATGGCTGGTGGGAACGGCGCTGATGCACTCGCTGTCAGTAACCGAACAGCGTGCCAGCTTTAAAGCCTGGACGCTGCTGCTGTCAATCTGCGCATTCTCGCTTTGCCTGTTGGGGACTTTCCTGGTGCGCTCCGGCGTACTGGTATCGGTGCATGCTTTCGCCTCCGATCCGTCGCGCGGGATGTTTATTCTGGCCTTTATGGTATTGGTGATTGGCGGCTCTCTGCTGCTGTTTGCCGTGCGTGGTCACAAGGTCCGCTCACGGGTAAACAACGCGCTGTGGTCGCGTGAATCTCTGCTGTTGGGCAACAACGTCCTGCTGATTGCCGCCATGCTGGTGGTGCTCTTGGGCACGCTGCTGCCGCTGGTGCACAAACAGCTGGGGCTGGGCAGCATTTCGATTGGCGAACCATTCTTCAACACCATGTTTACCTGGCTGATGGCGCCGTTCGCATTGCTGCTGGGAATTGGGCCATTAGTGCGCTGGGGCCGTGACCGACCGCGTAAACTGAAAACGTTACTGATTATCGCGTTTGTCACCACGCTTGTTCTGTCGCTGCTGCTGCCGTGGTTGTTTGAGGATCGCATTGCCGCTATGACGGTGGTAGGGCTGGCGATGGCATGCTGGATATTCGTGCTGGCGATGTCCGAAGCATTCCTGCGTGTTTCCCGCGGAACGAAGTTAACACCAAGCTATTGGGGTATGGTGTCGGGCCACGTTGGGCTGGCGATTACTATTGTCGGTATTGCCTTCAGCCAGAACTACAGCGTTGAACGCGATGTCCGCATGAAAGCGGGTGATAGCGTCAGTATCCATAACTATCAGTTCACGTTCCGCGAAGTGAAAGATATTACCGGACCTAACTACCGGGGCGGTGTCGCCATTATTGGCGTTACCCGAGATGGTAAACCGGAAGCCACGCTGCATGCGGAAAAACGCTTCTATAACAGCACCAGTTCGATGATGACCGAAGCGGCAATTGACGGCGGGTTCACGCGCGATCTGTACGCCGCGCTGGGTGAAGAACTGGATAACGGCGCATGGGCTGTGCGTCTGTACTACAAACCGTTTATTCGCTGGATTTGGGCCGGAGGATTGCTGATGGCGCTGGGCGGATTGTTCTGCCTGTTTGATCCACGCTATCGTCAGCGCGCGCGTCCTCGCGCCGCGGTGCAAAAAAATGCGTCGGAGGCTGTATGAAGCGCAACGCACTGTTAATTCCGTTTATTATTTTTCTGATCATTGCGGCGGCGCTGCTGTGGCAGCTGGCGCGTAACGCTCAGGGGGACGATCCCACGAATCTGGAATCGGCGTTGATCGGCAAGCCCGTTCCGACATTCCGCCTGGAGTCGCTGGAGAATCCAGGTCAGCATTATCAGGCCGATGTGCTGACCCAGGGCAAACCGGTATTGCTGAACGTCTGGGCGACCTGGTGTCCGACCTGTCGCGCCGAACATCAGTATCTGAACCAGCTGTCTGCACAAGGCGTGCGGGTGGTGGGTCTGAACTATAAAGACGATCGTCAGAAAGCCATTGTCTGGCTGAAAGAGCTGGGCAATCCTTACTCATTAAGCCTGTTTGACGGTGACGGTATGCTCGGTCTGGATCTTGGTGTGTACGGCGCGCCGGAGACGTTCCTGATCGACGGTAAAGGTATTATTCGCTATCGCCATGCCGGTGATTTGAATGCCAGGGTGTGGGAGAGCGAGATCAAACCGTTGTGGGATAAGTACAGTAAGGAGGCTGCGCAATGAGATTTTTACTGGGCCTGCTGATGCTGATTATCTCGGGATCTGCGCTGGCGACCATCGATGTGATGCAGTTTAAGGATGAAGCGCAGGAGCAGCAATTCCGTCAGCTTACCGAACAGCTGCGCTGTCCTAAATGTCAGAACAACAGTATCGCCGATTCTAACTCGATGATTGCCACCGACCTGCGCCAGAAAGTGTACGAACTGATGCAGGAAGGAAAAAGTCAGAAAGAGATTGTCGACTACATGGTGGCGCGCTACGGCAACTTCGTCACCTACGATCCGCCGTTGACGCCGCTTACAGTGCTTTTGTGGGTGATGCCGGTAGTAGCGATTGGTTTGGGCGGCTGGATTATTTTTGCCCGTACTCGCCGACGCGTTCGGGTGAAGCTGGAAGAGTTTCCTGATGACGTTATCCCGGATGGCAAGCGCGGTGGATTTGGGTTGTTTGTGCCCGGCATAGTGGTGGCGCTGATCGTTGGCGCGGTGAGCTATTATGAAACCGGCAGCTATAAGCAGGTTCAGGTCTGGCATCAGGCCACTGCTCAGGCTCCGGCGCTGCTGGAACGCGCATTGGATCCGAAAGCTGACCCGCTCAATGAAGAGGATATGACACGTCTGGCGCTGGGGCTGCGCACGCGTTTACAAGCCGATCCTACAAACGTTGAAGGTTGGATCATGCTTGGCCGTATTGGCATGGTACTCGGTAATGCCAGTACGGCCACTGAAGCCTATGCCAATGCATATCGACTGGATCCTAAAAACAGCGATGCGGCGCTGGGTTATGCGGAAGCACTGACCCGTTCATCCGATCCTGACGATAATCGCAGGGGCGGGGAGCTGTTACGCCAGCTGGTGCGCGGCGAGCATGCCAACGTGCGGGTTCTCAGCATGTACGCATTTAACGCTTTTGAACAGCAGCGCTTTGGTGAGGCGGTTGCGGCGTGGGAGATGATGCTGAAATTATTACCGGCCAATGATACCCGTCGGGCGGTGATAGAACGCAGCATTAAGCAGGCGATGGAGCAGCTAACGCCGCAGGAGAAGTAAGAGTCCAGATTACCCGAAGGCGTGCTGCTTTCGGGCCTGTGCGAGCTTTGTAGGCCGGATATGACGCTGCTGCGTCGTCATCCGGCATCTCATTGATTACTGCATGCCGCGCGTTTGCAAAAACAGGATGGTGGCAGCAACGCGAGAACGCACATTGAGTTTGCGCAGCAGGTTGCGAATATGCACCTTCACCGTCTGTTCAGAAATATTCAGCACTGATGCAATCTGTTTGTTCGACAGCCCCTGAGCAAGTTCATGCAATACATCCAGCTCGCGTTCGGTGAGAATGCTGAACGGATCTTCTTGTGCGCCAAACAGGTCACGTTCGCGCAGATATTCGCTAACGCGAGCGCTAAACGCTTTACCCCCCTTGGCGCCGTTACGAATGGCTTCCAGCAAGACTTCAGGATCGCTATCTTTCAGTAAATAACCATCCGCGCCGGCATCAATTAAGGCGTACACATCGCTGGCGGCATCCGATACGGTAAGAATAATAATTTGCGCGGTGACGCCGTCCCGACGCAGCGCATTCAGGGTGTCCAGCCCGCTCATACCTTTCATATTGAGATCCAGCAGGATCACATCAAGGTCCAGACGGTTTGCCAGATCGATAGCACTTGCGCCGTCGCCAGCTTCAGCGACTACGTCAAATGCGGGATCCAGTTGCAATAATTGACTAATTCCCCGCCGCATGAGCGGGTGGTCGTCGACAATCAGCACCCGAAAAGGCGTTACTTCAGGCATACTATTCTCCTGAGCTTTTATTAGTATCATTATTGTTTTCAGCGCATCAATCGTCCAGATTCATCGCGCTGATGAGAAGATAAATTTTACCCCAATTTATGCATGGGTAAGTAGTAAAACCTGTGCTGAAGGTGGTGGTAATACTCAGGAATACAGAATCGCAGGCATAAAAAAACCAACCGCAAGGGTTGGTTTTTTTTGGGATTTTTGGTCGGCACGAGAGGATTTGAACCTCCGACCCCCGACACCCCATGACGGTGCGCTACCAGGCTGCGCTACGTGCCGACGCTATGGCTGCTAATACTACTGCTTTCCGCTACGAATGCAAGAGGATGCCTCACTAACTGATTTATAATTAATCAGTTAGCAATAAATCGTTTCTCATCCGTCAGAACCTGTAGCAGCAGGCTGAGCTGCGGTTTCTGATCTTTAATTTTCTCGCCACGTAAATCATAGGTCTGGTAATTACCGTTGTTGTTCAGTACCAGCGTCATCTCTGGTGTGGTCACTGCCATCGTGCTGCCGTCAGCGGCGGTCACCCAGTAATGGCGGCGTGTAGCATTGAACAAATCCTGCCCCTGCGAGTATTCGTTAGCCGGCGTGCTGACATGCAGCAGGCGCTGCATCAGCGTCGTCATCAGGTCTGTATGATCGGTCAGGCTATTGATGCGCTGGGCAGGTGTTCCCGGCCAGTGAATAACCAGAGGAACCTGCAGATGACCGCGCGACCAGGCAAAGTTGTTCTCTTCCTGCGTCAGCGGCACGCCTCGACCAGCGGTAATAATTACCACCGTGTTGTCCAGTTTACCCGAGTCGCGCAGGGCGCTAAGAACACGGTTAATATTGGCATCCACATCCTGAGCGGCGCTGGCGTAGCGTTTGGCAAAGTTCTTCTGGTTACTGTCATCAAGGTTTGTCCCGTTAAAGGAGACCCAGGAGAACCAGCGATTATCTTCCTGCGCGTAGCGTCCCAGCCAGTTAATCCATTGGCTTGCGGTTTGTTCGTCTGATTGCGTTTGCACGCTCGGCATAGAGAAATCTGACAGCAGCGCCTGACGATAAAGCGGGCTGGTAAAGCCATCCGAGGAGAATAGCCCTAACTGATAACCCTGCTGGTTCAGTGCAGAGATCAGCGCCGCAGGCGTTCGGGTCGATAAAATGCCGTCCATGTAGCTTGGCGAAACGCCGTAGAACAGGCCAAAGATTCCGTTATCCGTGGTGTTGCCTGAGCTCATGTGACGCGTAAAGGAGATATTCTGCCCGGCGAACTCAGCCAGCGCAGGCATCTGCTTTTCAAAGCGTGAGTAGTTCAGGCCGTCTACGGTGATTAGCAGAACGTTCTGGCCGGTGCCCATATCGCGATAGTGCAGTTCGCTGAGCGGGTACTGCACGGAAACCGCTTCCGGATTGCCCTGTTCGATCAGGCGACGCTGATACTCTTGCGCATCCAGCAGGCCATGTTTTTCCAGAAACTTACGCGCCGTCATCGGGTAAGAGAGTGGCAGGTTTGCGCGCTGCATGGTAATCGGGCGATAGAAATTGGCATCAGCCCAGATATACACCACATGCGAGGCGATAAAAGAAACGAAAAAGAATGCCGCTAACGGTTTGGCGAAATGGCGACGACGCGTCAGGCTGCGCAGCTTTTGCCAGCTCCAGGTCGCAAACAACATTTCTATTAACAGGATAACCGGCACGCTGATAAACAACAGTTGCCAGTCACGCGCCGCTTCGTTCTGGTCAGGGTTAATGACCAGTTCCCAGACGATCGGGTTGAGGTGCAGGTGGAAGCGGGTGAAAACCTCGCTGTCGATTAACAACAGCGTCATGCCAGCCGTCGCCAGAATAGCCGATAAGAATCGCATCAGCCTCTGGGACATGACGATAAACGTCAGGGGAAACAGGATTAGCAGATAGGTGGCAAACACCAGAAAGCTAAAATGCCCGACAACGCTCAGGTAGGAATATACACGACCTGCAAGGGTTGTCGGCCAGTCGGCAACAAACAGGTAACGGCTACCGAGAACCATGGCCAACAGAATGTTGAACAAGGCAAACCAGTGCCCCCAGCTAACCATCTGGGAGACTTTCTCACGGTAGCGCTGACGATGAGTTACCATAAACTGTTGTTCGTTTCCCCGGAGCAGGCTCTTAATGCGCTTGGTCGTCGTTTACCGAAGACTGCAATGCGCGGGCAAAAGAGTTGGCAATCGCCTGGCGCTGGGCCGGTGCGATGCTTGTATTGATAAGGTTAGTCACCATATTTCCCAGTACCATCAGGGAAAGGTCGGTCGGCGCCTTATGTTTTTCCAGTACGTTGAGCATCTCATTCAGCAGTTGTTCAACGTGTTCGTCACTATAGCGGGAAATTTGTGGCATAAATCGAAATCAGTCTGTTCATGAAAGGGCAACATATTACCGTACAGACAGTTTTTTTTCTGCTTTTTTATCTTCTATTGCGTCACTGCCCGGCAGGTGGTTGAATACCGCCCGGTCTAAAAGGAGAGTTTATCATGAGTCTGGATATCAACCAGATTGCCCTGCACCAGCTTATCAAACGTGACGAGCAGAACCTTGAGCTGGTCTTGCGCGATTCATTACTGGAACCGACAGCGACGGTTGTCGATATGATGGCTGAGTTGCATCGGGTGTATAGCGCCAAGAATAAAGCCTATGGCCTGTTTAGCGAAGAGAGTGAACTGGCGCAAACGCTGCGTTTACAGCGTCAGGGTGAAGAGGATTTTCTGGCATTTAGTCGTGCCGCGACCGGACGCTTGCGGGACGAACTGGCGAAATATCCTTTTGCCGACGGTGGTATTGTTCTGTTCTGCCATTATCGCTATCTGGCGGTAGAGTATCTGTTAGTTGCTGTGCTGAACAATTTAAGCAGCATGCGCGTCAATGAAAATCTGGATATCAATCCGACGCACTATCTGGATATCAATCATGCGGACATCGTGGCGCGCATTGATTTAACCGAGTGGGAAACCAACCCGGAGTCCACGCGCTATCTGACGTTCCTGAAAGGGCGGGTAGGGCGCAAAGTCGCCGATTTCTTTATGGACTTCCTCGGTGCCAGCGAAGGTCTGAATGCCAAAGCGCAAAACCGTGGCCTGCTGCAGGCGGTCGATGACTTTACTGCCGAGGCGCAACTCGATAAAGCCGAACGCCAGAACGTGCGTCAGCAGGTGTATAGCTACTGTAACGAGCAGCTGCAGGCTGGTGAAGAGATCGAACTGGAGTCGCTGTCTAAAGAGCTTTCCGGCGTCAGTGAAGTTAGCTTCAGCGAATTTACCGCTGATAAAGGTTACGAGCTGGAAGAGAGCTTCCCTGCGGATCGCAGTACGCTGCGTCAGTTAACCAAATTTGCCGGCAGCGGCGGTGGGTTAACCATTAACTTCGACGCTATGTTATTGGGTGAGCGTATTTTCTGGGATCCGGCTACAGATACGTTGACCATCAAAGGTACGCCGCCGAACCTGCGCGACCAGCTGCAGCGCCGCACGTCGGGCGGGAAATAAAACCGTTTGCCGGGTGAGAGCGTTAATGCCTTATCCGGTCGACGAGAACCATCAGTATCGATGACAAAATCCCATAAAAAAACCCCGCCAAGGCGGGGTTTTTCTTCAACTTGTTGGCGATTACGCGCGAACGAAGTCGATGTGAGACAGCTTCGGCTTGAACGGGTGACGCTGTACAGCCTGAGCTTTAACTTTAACTTCTTTACCGTCAACAACGATGGTCAGAACTTCGCTGTAGAATTCAGCTTTAGCTTGCATGTTCATAACTGCATCGTGATCCAGTTCGATAGCAATCGGGGCTTCTGCGCCACCGTAGATGATTGCCGGGAACTTGTTAGCGGCACGCAGGCGGCGGCTCGCACCCTTACCCTGCTCTTTACGTACTTCAGCGTTGATAGTAAACATTTAAATCTCTCTTTAATAATTCCTGCTACAGGCGACCCAGCAACAGGTAAGTGATCTGCTTTGCGTATGCAAAAGCGGGCGAGATTCTATACTCAAACGGCTGGTACATCAATCAAAAGTACGATTAACCGCGTAATTCATGTGCCCGACGAAAGCGTCCTTCATAATCGAAGACCTTTTCACGGACCTGCCAGTACTGACCTTTCATACGCGCCACCACGAAATCAGGATGCCGTAACAACGCCTGCTGATTGAGGATATCGGCGGCGGTTATCCAGCGTAAGGGTATACCGGGTGTTCGGGTGTGCGGGCGAATAAACAGTTGTTCGAAGGCCGTACGCTGCGCGGGAGTGTGCAGGCGAAAGCGTTCGCTGACGTCAGCGCCATCTTCATCGTAATAGGTGATTTTCAGCCATTCGCCTTTATCATCCTGCCCGTTTTGTAACACCATACCGCTACAGCGCAGGACCAGCGCATCTTTGAGCCTGAGCGCGGCTTTCAGCATGTCATCCGGGTCAACCAGCACCGCGTCGCACTCCCGACAACGGCGGGCGGCGATGTCATTTTCCGCGTTGCACTGTGGGCAGTTTTTAAAACGGAAACGAAAATCGCACTGTTCGCGATGGCCGTCATCATCTTCAAACCATCCCTGGCAGCGGCGGCCAAAATGTTCAATCAGCGTGCCGTCTGCCGTGGTTTTGCCCCAGAAGGTGTTTGCAAATCCGCAGGCAGGACAGAACACCTGTACCGGAACGTTGTCGCTTTTTCCTTTCGGAGCACCCACTTCCGGTGCGTACAAATCGTGCGGGTTGCCGGCATAATCGAGGATCAGACAGTCGGTTTTACCCGGTGCAAGGCGCAACCCACGACCGACAATTTGTTGGTAAAGGCTAACTGACTCTGTTGGGCGCAGAATAGCGATAAGGTCGACGTGCGGGGCATCGAAGCCGGTGGTCAGGACCGACACATTCACCAGATAGCGAAAGCGCTGGGCTTTGAACTCTTCAATCAGCACGTCTCGCTCAGCGCCTGGCGTATCTCCAGTGATTAGCGCGGCGTCGTCAGCGGGCAGCAGGCCCAGAATTTCTTTGGCGTGCTCAACGGTGGCGGCGAAAATCATCACCCCTTTGCGGGTTTGGGCAAACTCGATAATCTGGCTGATGATATGCGGCGTTATTCGCTGCTGCTTTTTCAGCTCCTGATTCAGATCCGCTTCGCTAAACAGGCCGTTACTCTGTGCCTGCAGGCGGCTAAAGTCATACTGCACGACCGGCATGTCGAGGCGTTCTGGCGGCGTCAGGTAGCCGTGTTTAATCATGTAGCGCAGCGGTAATTCATAAATGCAGTCGCGAAACAGCGCTTTTTCATCGCCGCGCACCATTCCATGATAATGAAAATGATATACCCAGCCCTTACCCAAACGAAAAGGTGTGGCGGTAAGCCCGAGCAGACGTAAGTGGGGATTTACTTTAGTCAGGTGAGTGAGGATTTGCTGATACTGACTCTCTTCATCATCGCCAATACGATGACATTCATCGACGATCAGCAGGGAGAATTCACCCTGAAAGGCGTCCAGATTACGCGCTACCGACTGTACGCTGCCAAAGACTACTTTCCCGTGGCTCTCTTTACGCTTCAGGCCTGCGGCAAAAATATCGGCTTCCAGCCCCAGTGCACAATATTTGGCATGGTTTTGTGCGACCAGTTCTTTGACGTGCGCCAGTACCAGTACGCGACCACGTGCTACGCGGGCCAGTTCTGCAATCACCAGACTTTTGCCCGCGCCGGTTGGCAGGACGATAACCGCTGGCGTGCGGTGGTGGCGAAAATGGTTGAGCGTGGCGTCCACGGCTTCTTTTTGGTACGGGCGAAGAGTAAAAATCATGAGCTCATTAAGGTAAACAGCAACAATGTATAGTATGCCATGAATCATTTCCCTTGAGGGATGGTGTAACACCGCTATACTGGGCGGATAACAGTCCCACTTTTCGGGCGTAAACCCGCTTCTCGTTTTTTTACAGGCAAAAATCACACTCATGCGACTTGATAAATTTATCGCTCAGCAACTCGGCGTCAGCCGCGCTATTGCCGGGCGTGAGATCCGTGCTAACCGCGTTACCGTCGACGGTGAAATCGTTAAAAACAGTGCCTTTAAGCTGCTACCAGAACACGACGTCGAATATGACGGTAATTCCCTGGTTCAACAAAATGGCCCGCGCTATTTTATGCTGAATAAGCCTCAGGGTTATGTTTGCTCAACGGATGACCCGGATCATCCGACGGTGCTCTATTTCCTTGATGAACCGGTTGCCTACAAACTGCATGCGGCAGGGCGTCTGGATATCGACACCACCGGACTGGTACTGATGACCGATGACGGACAGTGGTCGCATCGTATCACCTCTCCTCGTCACCATTGTGAGAAAACCTATCTGGTGACGCTGGAGTCGCCAGTGGCAGACGATACCGCCGAGCAGTTTGCCCGTGGCGTACAGTTGCATAATGAAAAAGACCTGACCAAACCGGCTGTTCTGGAGGTCATTACGCCAACTCAGGTGCGATTGACCATCAGCGAAGGGCGCTATCATCAGGTAAAACGTATGTTTGCCGCGGTGGGTAACCACGTTGTGGAACTGCACCGTGAACGAATTGGTGACATCAGGCTTGATGACGATCTGGAGCCGGGTGAATACCGTCCATTGACCGAAGAAGAAATCGCCAGCGTTAACTTAACCCCGCGTTAATTTCAGGAGCTAAATGTGACCACCCGGCAGAACTCGTCAATTGCCATAGTCTTTATCCTTGGCTTGTTAGCCATGCTGATGCCGTTGTCGATTGATATGTATCTTCCGGCGCTACCTGTTATCTCAGAACAGTTTGGTGTGCCTGCGGGTAGCGCGCAGATGACCCTCAGTACCTATATTCTGGGGTTTGCAGTGGGGCAGTTGCTCTATGGCCCAATGGCTGACAGCATTGGGCGCAAGCCGGTGATTCTGGGCGGAACGCTGGTGTTTGCGGCGGCGGCAGTGGCCTGCGCCCTGGCGCAAACTATCGATCAACTGATCGTGATGCGTTTCTTCCACGGTCTGGCTGCCGCGGCGGCGAGCGTGGTTATCAACGCCCTGATGCGCGATATCTATCCGAAGGAAGAGTTCTCGCGCATGATGTCATTCGTCATGCTGGTGACCACAATTGCGCCTTTGTTGGCACCTATCGTGGGTG
This sequence comes from Citrobacter sp. Cpo142, assembly GCF_030332425.1. Taxonomy (NCBI): domain Bacteria; kingdom Pseudomonadati; phylum Pseudomonadota; class Gammaproteobacteria; order Enterobacterales; family Enterobacteriaceae; genus Citrobacter; species Citrobacter sp. Cpo142. The sequence continues at coordinate 56,850 of NZ_JAOWHW010000113.1, read as the reverse complement.
GTTGGGTGCTGGTATGGCTGAGCTGGCACTATATCTTTTGGATCCTCGCCATGGCGGCTGTTCTGGCGTCGGTGATGATCTTTACGCTAATCAAAGAGACCCTGCCTGTAGAGCGTCGCCAGCCGTTTCGCCTGCGTACCACTATTGGCAACTTTGCCTCGCTGTTTCGTCATAAACGAGTGCTGAGCTATATGCTGGCCAGCGGGTTCAGCTTTGCCGGGATGTTCTCGTTTCTGAGCGCCGGACCCTTTGTTTACATTGAGATTAACCACGTTTCACCGCAGCATTTCGGTTATTACTTCGCACTTAACATCGTATTCCTGTTCGTGATGACTATCATCAACAGCCGCTTTGTGCGTCGGGTTGGGGCATTGAATATGTTCCGTACTGGTCTGTGGATCCAGTTCGTGATGGCGGGATGGATGGTCTTTAGTGCACTGTTTGGGCTGGGGTTCTGGGCTCTGGTCGTTGGCGTTGCGGCGTTTGTTGGCTGTGTATCGATGGTGTCATCAAACGCCATGGCGGTTATCCTGGATGAATTTCCGCATATGGCAGGAACGGCGTCATCGCTGGCTGGGACATTCCGCTTCGGCATTGGCGCCATTGTCGGGGCCCTGTTGTCTCTGGCGACCTTTAACTCGGCCTGGCCAATGATATGGTCGATCGCATTTTGCGCTACCTGCTCAATTCTCTTCTATCTTTACGCCAGTCGCGCTCAAAAACGGTGATCTATTACACAACCTGGGGGCCATAAGGTCTCCAGAGTTGATGTACATCAACCGCAAATCTATCATTTCCCCTGCTTATGTTTATTTTATGTAAAATCAATTTATGTAAAAAGTCACATCATTGTAGTTAAAAAGGTTGAGTTAGATCGCAGAAACGAGTACATATAGCCCGGAAATATGCCAGAACCGTTGAATAAATTTAATTACTGGGTTCTGTAAGCAGCATAAGTACTGGATGTAAACGTTTACCAACTGTCTAAAGACGTATTGTCAATGATGTGTTAATATTGATGTAAAATAATTGTGAAGTGATTGTGCTTCCAGGGAAAGAAAGTGATGACATTACAACTCTCAATCGTTCATCGTCTGCCGCAGAGCTATCGTTGGTCGGTGGGTTTCGCAGGTTCGAAAGTTGAACCGATTCCGCAAAACGGTCAGAGTAATGAGAACAGCCTGGTGGCACTCAAATTGCTCAGCCCTGATGGTGACAGCGCGTGGTCAGTCATGCATAAGCTCAGCCAGGCCCTCAGTGATATCGAGGTTCCTTGTTCCGTACTGGAATGTGAAGGGGAGCCGTGCCTGTTTGTGAATCGCCAGGACGAATTTGCCGCGACCTGCAGACTGAAAAACTTCGGCGTGGCTATCGCAGAACCGTTTTCAAACAACAATCCTTTTTGAGCGTCAGCTTAGCGCGAGCAGCTGACGCGTATAGGCTTGCTGTGGCGCGTTAAATACGTGCTCGCATTGCCCTTGCTCCACGACCTCTCCCTGACGTAGCACAATAACCTGATGGCATAACGCGCGTACTACGTGCAAATCATGGCTGATAAAAATATAAGCTAGCCGATGCTTTTCCTGTAAGGACTTTAACAACGTCAGGATTTGCGCCTGTACGGTCCTGTCGAGCGACGATGTTGGTTCATCCAGAATGATCAGGGAAGGTTTAAGAATCAATGCCCTGGCAATAGCAATGCGTTGGCGTTGCCCGCCAGAAAACTCCGCAGGATAACGATGCCGTGTTTCGCTATCCAGTCCCACTTCCGCCATCACCGCTTTCACCTGTGCCTCGCGCTGTTCAGCTGACAGGGTAGGCTGATGAACGCGCAACCCCTCCTCGATAATCTGTAGCACGCTCAGGCGTGGGTTCAGCGAGGAGTTGGGATCCTGAAACACTACCTGAATGCGGTGCCGGACCGGTAACAGCTGGCGACGATTTAAGGTATGCAGCGCCAGACCATCGAACACAATGCTTCCCTGTGAGGTGATTAACCTCAGTAACGCCAGCCCGGTGGTGCTTTTTCCGGAGCCTGACTCTCCAACCAGCCCCAGCGTTTCACCGGGCCGAAGGGAAAAACTGACATCGTTAACGACGACGTTGTGGTCCACCACGCGTTTCAGGATACCTTTGCGGATAGGAAAGGCGACGCGAAGCTTTTCTACTTCCAACAGCGGGGCTTGTCCGACAGGCAAAGGTACCGGGTCGCCGGAAGGTTCACTGTTTAGCAACTTCTGCGTGTAGGGATGCGTTGGCGCAGCGAGCAGTTGTACCGCTTTATTTTGCTCTACACACTGACCGTTTTGCATGACCGCCACGGTATCGGCTAGCTTTTTCACAATGCTCAGGTTGTGGGTGATGAACAGTAATCCCATGTTCAGCTCACGCTGTAACTCCCGCAACAGCTGCAGGATCTGCGCCTGTACGGAAACGTCCAGCGCGGTAGTCGGTTCATCAGCAATAAGCAGCTCTGGTCGTGTCAGCAACGCCATGGCGATCATCACACGCTGGCGTTCACCGCCGGAAAGCTGGTGCGGGTAGTCTGCGAGACGTTTGGCTGCCTGACGGATGCCAACGCGATCCAGGCAGGTCAGGATTTCTGCCCGCGCCGCCTCCCGACGCATTCCCCTATGCAGCGACAGCACTTCATAAAGCTGTTTTTCCAGATTGTGGAGCGGGTTCAGTGACACCATCGGCTCCTGGAAAATCATGGCGATTTTATTCCCCCGTACGCCGCGAAGCGTCTGCTCGTTGGCGTGAAGTAATGATTCACCATGAAAACGGATGTCCCCGGAAGGGTAAACTACCGGAGGGGACGGTAACAACCGTAGGATAGAAAGCGCGGTCACGCTTTTACCCGAGCCAGATTCACCCACCAGCGCCAGCGTTTGTCCGGCATCAACCCGTAGTGAGAGGGCATTGACTACGGTGCGCACGGTCTCTTGTTGACGAAAACCTACCGATAAATTCTCAATGGCTAACAGAGGTTGTGTCATTTTAAATCGCCTTGTTGGGATCAAACGCATCGCGTACCGCTTCACCAATAAAGATCAGTAGCGATAGTAGCAGGGCAACGGAGATGAACGCGGTGATGCCAAGCCACGGTGCCTGCAGGTTGTTTTTACCCTGCAACAGGAGTTCTCCCAGTGATGGCGAGCCAAGCGGTAAACCGAACCCAAGAAAATCCAGTGAGGTCAGAGTAGTTATCGAGGCGCATAAAATAAACGGTAAAAAAGTCAGGGCCGCGACCATCGCGTTGGGCAGCATATGACGCAGAATAATACTGCGATCGCTTACGCCGAGCGCCTGAGCGGCTCGAATGTAATCAAAGTTTCGGGTACGTAAAAATTCCGCGCGCACCACGCCAACCAGACTCATCCAGCCAAACAGTACGGTAATGCCCAGCAGCCACCAGAAGTTAGGCTGGACCACGCTCGATAGCAGAATGATGAGAAACAGCGTTGGCATTCCTGACCAAACTTCAATGAATCGTTGCCCCCACAGATCCACCTTGCCGCCATAATAGCCCTGAATTGCGCCAGCCATAATGCCCATCACGCTCGAACAGAGGGTGAGCATTAGACCAAACAAGACAGATATACGTGTGCCGTAGAGGATGCGTGCCAGTACATCACCGCCGTTAGCGTCTGTTCCCAACCAGTTTTGTGCGGAAGGCGGGGAAGGGAAGGGCTTATCGGTGGCAAAGTTAATGCTGGTGGCCCCAAAGCGTATTGGTGCCCACAGGATCCAGCCCTGGTTTTCCAGGCGCTGTTGTAGCCACGGGTCCTGATAATCAGCCTGAGTCGCCAGCGGTCCGCCGAAGTCGCTTTCACTGTAGTTTTTGAACAGGGGGAAATACCAGCTATTGTCGTAGCGCACCAGTAGCGGCTTATCATTGGCAATCAGTTCTGAACACAGGCTAAGGCCGAACAGCACCAGAAAAATCCACAGCGACCAGTAGCCGCGACGGTTGTGGCGAAAGCGCGCCCAGCGGGCCTGATTGACGGGGCTTAATCGCGACATTAGCGTCCCTCAAAATCAATACGAGGATCGACCAGCGTATAGCTGATGTCGCTGAGGATATTCAGCAGCAGACCGATCAGGGTGAAGATATAAAGCGTGCCAAACATTACCGGGTAGTCGCGTGATACGGTAGATTCATAACCCAGCAATCCCAGGCCGTTAAGTGAGAACATCACTTCAATCAGCAGTGAGCCGGTAAAAAACATGCTGATAAACGTTGCCGGGAAGCCAGCGATCACCAGCAACATGGCATTGCGAAACACATGTTTCCACAGAATATTTTTCTCGCTGACCCCTTTAGCGCGTGCGGTGACGACATACTGTTTGCGCACCTCATCCAGAAATGAGTTCTTGGTCAGCATAGTCAGCGCGGCAAACCCACCAACCACCGTCGCAAGCACCGGCAGGGTAATATGCCACAGATAGTCGGTCACTTTCTGATACCAGGGCAGGGAGTCAAAATTGGCGGATACCAGCCCGCGAAGCGGGAACAGGTCGTAGTAGCTTCCCCCGGCAAAAAAGACGATCAGCAAAATGGCAAACAGAAAGGCCGGTATGGCATAGCCGATAATAATAAATGCGCTGCTCCAGACATCAAACCGGCTGCCGTTATGCACCGCTTTGCGGATCCCAAGCGGTATCGACACCAGGTAGATGATGAGCGTACTCCACAGCCCCAGCGTGACGGAAACAGGCAGGCTGTCTTTGATAAGCGTCAGCACCGAGGCGCTACGAAACAGGCTGTCACCGAAATCGAAACGAATGTAATCCCAGAGCATTTTGAAGTAACGCTCATGAATGGGCTTATCGAACCCATAGCGGCGAGTGATTTCGGCGATCACTTCCGGGTCCAGACCCCGGCCGCCTCGATAATTACTGTCGCTGATGTTACCCACGCCGGTTTGCGCGTGGCTGGCACGAACGCCTTCGCTACCTGCGCCGGGTAATGCTCCGCTTTGCCCGAACTCAATGGCGGCGACGGCCTGTTCAACTGGACCGCCGGGGGCTATCTGCACGATAAAAAAGTTGATGGTGATGATGGCCCAAAGCGTTGGGATCACCAGCAGCAGACGTCGAATCAGATAAGCGCCCATTTATTCTCCCTGCCGCCTGGCTGCGGGCAGCTTCGCCGCTTTGTTGACGTCATACCACCAGTTGTCGAGGCCAATAGTATAAATTGGGCGAATAGCAGGATGTGAAAATTTATCCCACCATGCAATGCGATCCTCTGCCATAAACCACATAGGCAACATGTAGTAGTTCCAGGTTAATACCCTGTCCAGCACCCGGCCCAGTGGGATCAATTTGGCTTTATCGCCTTGCGCCGCGATGATTTGGTCGATCAGTTTATCAATCACCGGGCTTTGTACGCCGGGGGCGTTGTAGCTGGAATCAATATATTGAGAGGCCCACAGAATTTGCAGGTCCGAACTCGGCCACGGCATCGCACGATACAACCTCGGCATCATGTCATAGTCGCGACTGCGCAGGCGGTTCGTGATTTGTGAGTTATCCACCTGGCGGATATTCATGGTAATGCCTAAGCGCTGTAGGTTGTGCTGGAACGGCAGCACCCACTGACTGTTGCTGCCCGCAGGGAGCAACAGTTCAAAGCTCAGAGGTTTACCGCTGGCGCTGTTTACGCGCTGCTGACCCTTTAGTATCCACCCGGCCTGTTCCAGTAAGGTATCGGCTTTCAACAGATTGTCGCGATCGTAGCCATCGCCTTTTGATTTTGGCGGCTGATAGATTTGGCTAAAGACCTCAGGGGGAAGATCCTTTTTCAAGGGCGCGAGTATCACCAACTCATCCGCGTCGGGGTATTTTGTCGCGGCATATTCGGTATTCTGAAAATAGCTGTTGGTCCGGCTCCAGGCGTTATAGAACAGCGCTTTATTCATCCATTCAAAATCAAAGGCCAGCGTGATGGCTTCCCGCACCCGTCGGTCGCTGAATACCGGACGCTGAATATTAAATGCCAGCCAGCGGGTATCCTGCGCGGACTCGTTTTTTTGCTCATCTTTGATGATGTAATGATTCGCGAAATTTTTCCCGGTATAACGCGTCGCCCAGTTTTTAGCATCATTTTCAAGACGCAGATCAAACGCACCGGCCTTAAACGCTTCAAAGGCGACGTTATCATCCAGATAGTAGTCGTAGCGGATGGTATCAAAGTTCCAGCGTCCACGATTGACGGGCAGATTAGCGGCCCAATAATCTTTGACGCGCGAATAGACAATATACTGGCCCATCTTCCATTTGGTAATGCGATAAGGGCCGCTGGCGAGCGGTGGCGATGATAAGGGATCGCTGAGCTTATGATCTTTCCAGTACTTCTCTGGCATCACGGGTAATGAAAACAGGCTGAGCATGTCCTCTTTACCCGGTTTGGCTAATTCAATGCGTACGGTTAATGGCGCGATGGCTTTTACCGTTGTTCCTTTGTAGACCAGACGAAACTGCGGCACGCCTTCAGTCATAAATTTGTGGAAGGTGAATGCGACGTCGCGGGCGGTAATGGGTGAGCCATCGTGAAAACGCGCGCGTGGATTAATGGCAATTTCTACCCAGGAATAGTCGTCAGCATAGCGTGCGCTTTCGGCAATGAGCGGGTAATAGCTACCAGGTTCATCGTCAGAGGTGGTAAATAGCGTATCGTAAAGCGTTTCGGTACGTGCGCCGGGATTGCCACGCATCGCATAGCGGTTGAAGTTATCGAACGTACCAATCGCGGAGAGGGTGATTTGCCCGCCTTTGGGGGCGGCTGGGTTGACGTAATCAAAGTGGTTAAAGTTAAACGCGTACTTCGGTTCACCCAGTACGGCAAACGCATAGCTTTCTTTGATGGATTGCGCCTGGACGCTAAACCCGATGAGGGCGATAAACAGCAGCAGTAGGCGAGGGATCATATAAAAGCGATTTCCTTTTCCTGCCACAACCCGACGGGCATCATGCCTGAAAGATAAGGGATGTAGCGGCGAGTGAGAGTATATGAATCGCATACTGCGATCACCACGTCGGCTTATTGGGCTGTGCCATCCAACGCACAAAATCAGCAAGCTGTAATGGTCGGCTAATCCAGTACCCCTGGAAAAAATGCACCCCACGATCGCGCAGCCAACGGGCTTGCTCAGGAGTTTCTACCCCTTCCGCAACCGTCAGCATATTAAGACGTTTAGAAAGTGTCAACACGGCGTCCAGTACCGGAGAAGTCAGTGTTTCCGTCCCAATGGCGTTAATAAACCCGCGATCGATTTTCAGGTAGTCAACGGTAAACCGTTCCAGGTAAATAAGCGCACTATGACCGGTGCCAAAATCATCAATCGCAATTTCAAAACCTGCGGAATGCAGCCATTCAAATAGCTTTGTGGCCTCGTGCTGATTGAGCATATCTCGTTCAGTGATTTCCAGTACTATCTGAAAATAGTCTGCGGGAAGCGAAGCGTGCAGGTGCCGAATGTCGTCTTTAAACGTCTCGCCATGCAGATGTGATGGCGCGATATTGATCCCCAATTTTGCGCCAGCGGGAAATACCTTTTGCAGCGTCGGGGCATCCTGGGCGATCAACTTAAAGAGATGCTGAGTCAGCGGGACAATCATTTTCTGTGATTCAGCGTAATGAATAAAGGCATCCGGTGGGATCTCGCCCGTTGTTGGGTGATTCCAACGTAACAGGACCTCGACGCCTTTCACTTCCAGCGTTTGCATCTCTACGACGGGCTGGTACACCACATAAAACTGGTTATGTTTGATGGCGTTGAGGATATCTTTGCCTGGGCGTAAACGGATGCTGTAGATGTAGTACCAGAGGAGAAGGGAGGCAATAATCCCGGCCATACATCCCAACAAAATAGAATACCAGACGTCGGTATAGTTCCACTCTTGTGCGTATAAGCGAATTTTAAGCGGGATCCCTTCAAGAGTGGCCTGCCGCCAGGAGGTATGAGGAAGAGCGGAGACATCGATGATTCGCGATGAGAATGTCGAAATTGCGGTATTACCGACGATAATAGCAATACCGTCAAAATCATCCTGCCGGGCGGTATAGAGTAGGTAAGGCGCCAGATTGATATTCAGTGAGGTAAATACGCCGCTATCATTGAACGACGCGTTTCGGTGCCAAATCATGATCGCTGGTTTGTCCGGCATCATGGGCGTACCGGGAAGTAATTCCACATCAATATTTCTGCTGATATCGAGGTTCGGGATCAAATCTAAAATCGGAGTGAACATGGAACCTGTTGCGGAAGAGCAGAAAGCGATGCCGTCTTTTACCAGTAAAAAAGCGCGAACGTTCAGGCTAAAGGCTGCACTGGAGGTCAGTTTAGCGCTGACTTGTTGGCAACTGTTGGCAACCAGCGGCTGAAGGGCATCGGTGTTGGTTTTGAGGTCGGTGAAGTAGCTGCTGACGTAATTCTGGATATCGGCAAGGAGCGTGTCGTACTTAACTTCTCGTTTATGCCAGGTGACGAAAAACTGCAGGGTACTCACGAGTATTGCGACGATAAGCCCCGTTAACATACAGGAAAGCAGGATTTTCCGACCGGATGAAGAAGAGCGTCTGAACATAGATCCTTATTTTACCTGATTTAACCGCTTACTCTGTATGAATATAACCTGAAATGACTCATGTTGTGAGATTTTTCTTAGTCGCAGGGTGAAACAAAAAAGCACCGCCGAAGCAGTGCTTTTGGAATGTCTCATCAGGATAGCCAAGGGATAGCTGCCAAACGAAACTAACTGCGGCTCAGAACCCGGCGAGCTTCGTTGTAGCGTTTTTTCCAGTAAGGCTCGTTCATGCTGGAAATGATAACGCCACTGCTGGTCGAGGCATGTACAAACTGGTTGTTACCGATATAAATACCGACGTGACGGCCGGTAGAGCCAGCACGGAACAGAACCAGATCGCCTGTGCGCAGATTAGTGCGCGAAACGGATTTTCCCGTTTCCTGTTGTTCATAGGTTGAGCGCGGAAGCTCTAAACCAAATTGCTCGCGGAATGTACGCTGCACGAAGCTTGAGCAATCAATACCTTTTTTGGTGCTGCCGCCAAGGCGGTAACGCACGCCTTTCCAGTCAGCATACTGGTCCATAATACGTGATTTAACATCGATATTACGTACCATATTTTCAAATTCATCCTGAGAGGCTTGCAGTGAAGAGTTATCTCCATTGCCCACAGCATGCGTCTCAGAATGCATATTCTTGGCGGTGTTCGTTGTGCTACATGCAGAAAGCAGAACCGCAACTGCTATCGCGGGGATGCCCCGCAAGATATATCTCAAAATCGGTTGAGATTTGACCATTTTGTTTGTTTTCCCTTGAAGTCCTTAACGATAAATATCGTTATAAAAAATGCCAAACGTGACGAGACTAATTACCATCGCACGATGAGACAATTCCTTAAGGTCAAATCTGTGGCAGAACGCACAAATTTATTCTGAAAGGGAATAATTATCCCGCGAGGCAAAACGAGTTCGAGATTACCCGATCGTTCCGGTCAATGCGAGTGATTTTACGTGATTTCTTATAAGAAAAATTGATACAGAAAGTGAATAAACGGCATTGTCTAAATTAAGAACAATCAGGGTAAAAAATACGCAACCTACTCATTTTAAACATGAATAAGATGACAGGGGAATGACAATCAGAATGATGAAATATTGCCCGGCATCATCAGGGAATCAGAAGCATCCCTGATGATGTTAATTACTCTGCGTTATTTGTTTAAAAATTGTTTGTTTTTGCCGGGGAGATAATTCACGAACAGAGTGACTAATCGGTCACTTAATGGCGTCATTAGCCACCAGGGAAGGCCAATCAAGACCACCGTCATGGAACCAACCACGATATCAGTGAGCCAGTGAGCGCCAATCATTACGCGTGGAAAGGCAAAAACCACAGCAATAATAAGGCCGATTATTCCTGCGACTTTTCCGAAATAACGCAGCATAAATGCGGAAAAAATAAGCAGCATCATGCCGTGATCGCCAGGAAAACTGTCTCTCGACGCATCTTTGGTCGGAATATGCAGCAGTTCGCTGACGCGATAAATATTATCCAGCATCAGGGTCGGGCTGGCGCGTTTAACGGGAATAAGCGCCTGGCCCAGCTGATTTAATACCACTGCGGTGAGCAGCATAACCAAACCGATAGCTACAATACGTCGGCGACCTTCCGACGTCTCTTTGAGCCAAAAGTGCAGCATCAATGCGCCCATAGCCAGCAATGAGCAGCCATCAAATGCCCGATTATTGGTAATAGCAACAACCCATAAGAACAGTGGGCTTTCCACCAGTTTATGATTAAAGAAGCGGAAAACGCCCGTATCCAGTGAAGACCAGAACCCATGCCCGACTGGAATATACCAGGACATAAACAGTGCCAGGCCCGCAATATTTAGCAGGAGGATTGAAGGGTATCGGGTTTTCATCGTCGTTTACCATTGCTAAAAACGAAGGCAACCTTACGCGCTAGCGTCTAAACGAAGTCTCAACAACGCGCTCTGTAACGCATTCCAGTCGGTCTCGGTATCGGCGATGAGTTCAATACGGCTATCGGGTGGTGCGACGTTTTGCGTCTCTATATGCCAGTCGTCTCCCTGGCGGTTAATGCGTACCAGTCCTTCTTTAATACGCATTACCCCCTTCACGCGTCCAACAGGAGCAAGACGCGACCATTCCAGCAGACCGATGGTATCGAACACTGTATCGGCGTCAAAAATCCAACCGCAGGCCTGATGGCCCTGACCGCTGTTCAGGCTACGACGCCAGCGCTGCTGTGCGGGTAAGCTCAACGCTGCCAGCCCCTTTTTGTTGGCATGGCTATGGGCGTGCTCCGCGCTTGCAGGAAGCTCCGCCAGGTTTAGTCGGGGCAAATTCAGTAGCTGTCCGTCAATTTGCCCATGGTCGGCATGAACTAACTGGCGATTACCGCCGTAGTGTTGCCACCAGCTTTGCAGGGCGTTTTCGCTTTCCGTCGTGGCACGGTCGGTTTTGTTGGCAACAATGATATCAGCGGCGGCCAGCTGATCGCGGAAATTGTCATTGGCGACGCTTTTCTCATCCAGTAACAGGCGAGGATCAAGGATACAGAGGGTTGCGCGCAGATCGATCCACGGCTCATAAACCGGTGCAGTGAGTAAATCCAGAATCTGTTTGGGATGCCCGAGGCCGGTGGGCTCAATCAGCAGACGGTCGGGTTTTCCCTGACGCAGCAGCGTATTGAGGCCAACCTGCATTGGCAGGCCGTTAACACAGCACATACAGCCGCCGGGGATCTCTTTTAGCAGCGCACCGCTGTCGGCCAGCAACGCGCCATCAATGCCAACTTCGCCAAACTCATTAACCAGCACGGCCCACTTTTCAGCAGGATCTTTGTTTGCCAATAAATGAAGAATAGAGGTGGTTTTGCCACTGCCGAGAAAACCGGTGATGAGATTGGTTTTAGTCACATTTACTCCAGAATCATAAATTACCGTAATGGCATTTAACAATCCTGGCGAAAAACGGGGAAAAAGAGAAGGGGGGAGAGGACGAAGAGGCGCTTCGTCCTGCTTAATGGCAGAAATCGTTAACTTTTTAACGTCTCAATGACAGCCTGATGCGCACCGTATTGGGCAATGCGTTGCCAGGCCTGCTGAATGGCCGCGACAAACTGCGGATTCTGTACGAGATCGGTGGCGAAAATCTCGCGCAGCGAAAGCAGGGCGTTGACGCGTTCTGACTCTGTGCTCTGTTTAACCAGAGCGGCAATTTTCTCACTCAACGGGTCACGAACATCAATAGCGGTGCCTGAATCATCCACGCCGCTCACATAACGCATCCAGCCTGCGACGCCGAGCGCCAGCAGTGGCCACTCACTTTGGCGGGCTAAATGTACGCGGATCCCTTCCAACATGCGCTGGGGTAATTTCTGGCTACCGTCCATCGCGATTTGCCAGGTTTTATGTTTCAACGCTGGGTTGGCAAAACGCTCCAACAGGCTTAGGGCATACTGGTCTAAATCCACATCGGTAATTTGCAGCGTGGGTGCCTGTTCGTTGAGCATCAGGCGGTAAGCGGCTTCACGAAAAGCGCTGTCCTGCATACAGTCGCTGATGTGCTGGAACCCGGCCAGATAGCCGAGATAAGCAAGAAACGAATGACTGCCGTTCAGCATCCGCAGTTTCATTTGTTCCCACGGCAACACATTTTCGACCATCTGGACGCCCGCCGTTTCCCATTGTGGGCGGCCACACACAAAATTATCTTCAATCACCCACTGGATAAACGGTTCGCAGCTAATTGCGCAAGGATCGGCAACCCCCAGCTCGCGGGCAATTTCGGCCAGTGACTCTTCAGTGGCGGCAGGGACAATGCGGTCGACCATGGTGCCTGGGAAACTGACATGTTCCTGAATCCAGGTTGCCAGTTCTGGTGAACGTTTCTCCGCCATTCCAAGGACGGCGTTTTTTACCACATGACCATTGTCCGGGATGTTATCGCAAGAGAGGACGGTAAACGGCTGTAGCCCGCGTTCACGTCGGCGGTGTAGGGCTTCAACAATAATTCCGGGGGCAGAGTGCGGCTCAGTCGGTGTTTGCAGATCGTGAGCAATACGTGGATTACTGAGGTCTAACGAGCCTGTCGCCGGATCGATGCAGTAGCCTTTTTCTGTGATGGTTAGCGAGACAATAGCCACCTGAGGTTCGCAGAATTTTTCGATAATGGCCGCCAGCGAATCCAGCCTGGCGTTGAGACATTCGTTGACGGCGCCGATAACAATTGGCTGGTTGCCGTTGGCCCCTTTTTCCAGCACGGTAAATAAATGATCCTGTTCGCGCAGTTGGCTCATCAGTCGATCGCCGCTGAACAGACTGATCTCACAAATACCCCAGTCTCCACCCTGCGCATTCAGCACCCTGTCGGTTAGTAACGCCTGATGGGCGCGGTGAAAAGCACCGAAACCAAAATGCACAATCCGCGTTTTTAATTGCTGGCGGTCGTATTGCGGGATCATGACATTTTCCGCCAGTGGCGCTGAGGCAATAGTTTTCATTTAATACACCTGATTAACCATAAATTAACAATGGCAGTATAAAGTTATATGACAACAAATTGAATTGGTGTGCCTCATTTATCCGGGGAATGTGAGCTTGATCAACCAATCATCGGCAATGTGTTGATCAGTTGACGGATGCCTGTATGGTAGTCGTCATTAAGATGATTTAATTTGGTATAACAACTTGTGAGGTGAAACAATGGAACAAACCTGGCGTTGGTACGGACCTAACGATCCGGTATCGCTTGATGATGTGCGTCAGGCTGGCGCAACGGGTGTTGTGACCGCCTTGCACCATATTCCTAACGGTGAAGTGTGGCCGGTAGAAGAAATTCAACAGCGTCAGGCCATTCTGGCTGAAAAAGGGCTGACCTGGTCGGTGGTGGAAAGTATCCCTGTCCACGAAGATATCAAAACGCGTTCAGGTCAATTTCAAACGTGGATTGCCAACTATCAGCAGAGTATCCGTAATCTGGCGAACTGTGGTATCGATACGGTGTGCTATAACTTCATGCCGATCCTCGACTGGACGCGTACCGACCTCGAATATCAGCTGCCGGATGGTTCCAAAGCGCTGCGTTTTGACCAGATTGCTTTTGCGGCCTTCGAACTTCACATTCTGCAACGCCCGGGAGCTGAAGCGGATTATACCGCCGAAGAACAACGCCAGGCGCTGGACTACTTCAATGCCATGAGTGATGCAGAAATTGAAAAGCTGACCCGCAATATCATTGCTGGGCTGCCAGGTGCAGAAGAGGGCTATACGCTGGATCAGTTCCGTGCGCGTCTCGCTGAATATGACGGCATCAGCAAGGACGATCTGCGTGATAATATGGCGGTATTCCTGCGGGCGATTGTGCCAGTGGCAGAAGAAGTCGGCGTGCGTCTGGCCGTGCATCCTGACGATCCGCCGCGCCCGATCCTCGGCCTGCCGCGTATCGTTTCGACTATCGAAGATATGCAGTGGCTGAAAGAAACGGTCGATAGCATTAATAACGGTTTTACCATGTGCACCGGTTCTTACGGCGTGCGCGCTGATAACGATCTGGTGAAAATGATCGAAACCTTTGGCGATCGAATCCACTTCACACACTTGCGCTCAACCTGTCGTGAAGATAACCCGAAAACCTTCCATGAAGGTGCGCACCTGCAGGGCGATGTGGATATGGTATCGGTGGTGGCTGCCATTTTGAGCGAAGAGCAGCGGCGTAAAAAGGCGGGCGACCTGCGTCCTATCCCGATGCGCCCGGATCATGGACACCAGATGCTTGACGATCTGCACAAGAAAACTAATCCGGGCTACTCTGCGATTGGTCGCCTGAAAGGCCTGGCAGAAGTCCGCGGCGTTGAGCTGGCGCTGAAACAAACGCAGTTCCGCGACCTGCTGTAAGTCTAACCACAGGGATTGCGCGACAGGCGCGATCCCTGTTATTCATCAAGGCTGCGCAAGCGCCTGCTCCAGCACTGTCAGCACTTTATTGATCTGCTGTATCTGCAATCCACCAAATCCAAAAAACATAACAGCATCGCTGTTCTCTTTGCGCCATGTGGCTTCTGATCCATTTTCTATATCCGGCAGAGTGTCGAAACGGATCCCGGCCAACAGGCAGCTTTGTTGCAGCCTGGCTATGAATTCGGTATGTCTGGCAATGCGTAACGAGAGGTGCAGACCTGCCGTTGCGCCAGCGATTTTCCCTTCGGGAAACAGAGTGGAAAGGCCATCGCGTAACAGGGCGAGGCGCGTCGCATAGCTGCAGGCCAGCTTGCTGATATGCGTATAAAACACCTGATTTTGCATCAGTTCGGCTAAAAATTGCTGCAACAACCACTGACTGCCGTTGTTATTGAGCGCTTTCATATTCTGTACCGCCGGAAGCAGTTCATCAGGGCAAATAAGATAGCCAAGCCGTGCGCCTGGCCCCAGCGTTTTAGAAAATGTCCCCATGTAGATAACCCGGTTGTGATAATCCATGGCTTTCAGCGCGGGAAGGGGATTTTCCCCATAGGTAAAAACGGCATCGTAATCATCTTCAATGATGTAAGCGCCGACGCGTTGCGCCCACGTTAATAATGACTGACGGCGCTCCAGCGAAAGTACACTTCCCATCGGATACTGATGCGCTGGAGTAACATAACAAAGCTGGGTTTCATACTCGGGTAAATTATCTGTTTGCAGCCCGAGGTTATCTACGGCGATTGACGTAATGTCTGCACCGTAATAATTGAAAAGATGCCATGCGCCAGAATAACAAGGGGATTCGGTCACAATATGGCACTTTTTTTGCTGACTGACAGCATGATGAATAATAAATATTTGGCTGAGCAGTGATAATCCCTCCTGAATCCCGTTGGTAATGATGATGTTCTCTGCTCGGGTATTAATTCCGCGGGATAAATTAAGGTATCTGACCAATTGCTCACGCAATGAAAATAATCCATTTGGTGAATGATATCGGGTAAATAATTGTTCTTTAAGTATGCTTGGAGCATTATTCCATTTCCGCCAGCTTGACCAGGGAAAAGCGTTGGGATCGGGGACGCCCATCCGGCAGTAGCACTCTCGTCCAGGCTCGGCGTAAACATCGGTAGAGACCCCGGCAGCTTTAGGTTTTGTGGGCGGAGAACCCTGGGTAACGGGCACAAGTGTTGGTGTTATACGTACAGGCGTTGTGAATATCACTTCATAGCCAATACCGTGTCGGCTCTTGATTAACCCTGCAGCCATAAGCTTATCATAGGCCATCACTACCGTTATTTTGGCTACGCTCAATACCTGAGCCTGCTCGCGAATAGAGGGAAGCTTATCGCCACAAAGCAAATCTCCCCGCTGAATAGCCTGGAAATAAAATTGAAAAATTTGCAATTGCAGCGGAGTGCGGAGTTCTCTATTGAGCGTTAATGTAAGCATGAGGAATTCCTTATTAATATATGGCCACTATATTACGAATTTCTCGTTTTTACTATTTGATACACCTCATGGAGTAGTGGCTGTTCCTATAACTTGCTATCGCTGTCTCTATTTTTGGTTTTTATTATCCCTTAGCGTGTCGCTATTAAAAAAATGGAGGCAAGCATGTCGTGGATAAGAAAGAACGCATTGTGGTGCGTATTGGCTGGGGCGGTGGCAATGGCCCTGGCTATTTGGGGAACGTGGCAAGGCGTTCATTACACCAGTACCACCGAATTTTGTTTATCGTGTCACTCGATGCGCACGGCTGGAGAGGAATATAAAACCAGCGTGCATTTTCGCAACGCATCTGGCGTGCGGGCTGAGTGTAAGGATTGTCATATTCCACCGGGCGTTATTCCAACGCTTATTCGTAAAACTGAAGCCTTAAACGACCTCTATCACACCTTTATTTCTCCTTCTATCGATACTCCTGAAAAGTTTGCTGCCAAACGCCCGGAGCTGGCCCAGCGGGAGTGGGCGCGCATGAGCGCGAATAATTCAGCGGCGTGTAAATCCTGCCATAGCTATGAGGCAATGGATCATGGCAAGCAATCGGCAAATGCAGCGGCGCAAATGACCGCAGCGGCAGCAAAAGACAGTAACTGTATCGATTGTCACAAAGGAATAGCCCATCACAAACCCGATATGAGCAGCGGTTTTCGCGATCGCTATAAGCAACTACAGCGTCAGGGAGATACGCCAACGGATGCGACCACGCTGTTCTCATTAAGCGAAAAATCACTAGCGGCAACGGCAGGGAGTCCGGCCGGGAAGGCGCTGTTATTTCCCGCCACCGAGGTCAAGGTGCTGAAAAAAGAAGGCCGTAACGTGCAGCTCGAAATCACGGGCTGGCGTGAAAGCAAAGGACGCGGACGGGTGATCACCCAGTATATGGGGAAACGCGTTTTCTCCGCCGTTCTCGATGAGCCCCTGATGGCGAACGTAAAAGTGCTACAAACCCAGGTCGATCCTGACTCACATCAGGAATGGCAGCAGGTGAGCGTCACCGCCTGGACCACCGATCAGGACTTTATCAACACGCTCGCGCCAATCTGGGAGTACTCAGATCAAATGCTGCAATCCACCTGTAGCGCCTGTCATAGCACTCCTCCTACAACCCGATATACCGCTAACGGCTGGATCGCCGGACTGAAAGCCATGTCGACCTATTACCGGCTTAATCCGGTGGAGGAACGTACGTTGTTGAAATACCTCCAGACCCACGCCAGCGATGTGTCTGAAACCAACAAAAAGTAAGGATAATGTATGGATATTCATGACTTTAATCCGTCCCGCCGCCGTTTTCTTAGCGGTATGTTGGCGGTGGGTGCTGCCAGCGCACTGGCGCCTAATCCGCTGATATCAAAAGTGTGGGCGGCGGGGGAAAATCCCGAACAGTGGATCCAATCTGGTTCGCACTATGGCGCTTTTGAAGCCAAAGTGGTCAACGGTGAGTGGACCGAAACCCGTCCGTTCAAACATGACAAATACCCCTGCGATATGCTGAACGCGGTGCGTGAAGTGGTTTACAACCCGTCGCGGGTGCGCTACCCAATGGTGCGTCTGGACTGGTTGCGTAAGCGTGAGAAGTCGGATCGCAGCCAGCGCGGAGATAACCGTTTTGTACGGGTTAGTTGGGATCAGGCGCTGGATTTGTTTTACGAAGAGCTGGAGCGGGTGCAAAAAACCTATGGCTCATCAGGCGTATTTACCGGGCTTGCCGACTGGCAGATGGTGGGCAAATACCATAAAGCGGGCGGGGCGATGGACCGGGGACTTGGCCTGCATGGTAGCTATGTGACAACCGTCGGCGACTATTCTGCGGCAGCGGCACAAGTCATTTTACCGCATGTGATTGGTTCGCTGGAAGTTTATGAGCAGCAGACGTCGCTTCCGCTGGTGATTCAAAACAGCAATACCATCGTGCTGTGGGGCTGCGATCCGATCAAGAACCTGCAGATCGAGTTTTTGGTTCCCGATCACGATGCGTTTGGCTACTGGCAGCAGATTAAAGAGGCGGTAGCGCAGGGTAAGATGCGCGTTATCAGTGTTGATCCGGTGCGTAGCAAGTCGCAAAACTTTCTTGGCTGCGAGCAGTTGGCGTTGCGGCCACAAACCGATGTGGCGTTAATGCTGGCGCTGGCGCATACCTTGTACGAAGAAAAATTGTACGACACGGCGTTTATTACCGATTACACCGTCGGCTTTGAGCAGTTTTTGCCGTATCTGCTGGGCGAAGCCGATAAACAGCCGAAAAATGCCGAATGGGCGGCAGAAATCTGCGGCCTGACGGCAGAGCAGATCCGAGACTTCGCCCGCCTGTTGGTGAAAGGCAGGACACAGTTTATGGGCGGTTGGTGCGTACAACGCATGCACCATGGTGAGCAGTATCCGTGGATGCTGGTGGTGCTGGCCAGCATGGTCGGTCAAATTGGTTTGCCCGGCGGCGGGGTAGGATTTGGCTGGCACTACAACGGTGGAGGTACGGTAACATCCGCCGGGCCTGTGCTCTCTGGACTGGGAGGGATCACGAATCCCCCGCAGGCAAAGTACAACGCGGATTTTCGCGGCGCATCGGAGCATATCCCCACTTCACGTATCGTTGACTGCCTGCTTGAGCCGGGCAAAAAGGTTGCCTTTAACGGCGAGACGTTAACATGGCCTGACATCAAAATGGCGATCTACAGTGCGGCAAATCCATTTCATGCGCAGCAGGACAGGAATCGCATGATCGACGCGTGGAAGAAGCTGGAAACCGTGGTGGTGTTGGATCATCAATGGACCGCGTCGTGCCGATTCGCCGATATCGTCCTGCCCGTTACCACCCGCTTTGAACGTAACGATATTGAGCAGTTCGGTACGCATTCGAATAAAGGGTTGATGGCGTTGCATCAGATCGTCAAACCGCAATATGAAGCGCGACATGATTTTGATGTGTTTGCCGGGCTGTGTAAGCGCTTTGACAAGGAAGCGGTGTACCGTGAAAACCGTGATGAAATGCAGTGGATACAGGTGCTTTATGATGAAGGCGTGAAGATGGGAGCGTCGCTCGGTGTCTCATTACCGGATTTCACAACGTTCTGGCAGGGTGACGGATATATTGAATATCCGCCGGGTCAGCCGTGGGTACGGCACGGTGAGTTTCGCGACCAGCCAGACCTGAATCCGCTGGGAACGCCGTCAGGTCTGATTGAAATCTACAGCAAAACCATCGCGGGCTTTGCCTATGAGGATTGTCCAGGGCATCCCGTGTGGATGGAACCCTTTGAGCGTACCCATAGCGGCAAAAAAGATAAATACCCGCTGCATCTGCAATCCTGCCATCCGGATAAACGTCTGCATTCCCAACTGTGCTCTAGCGAGGCGTTTCGCAACACCTATGCGGTTGCCGGAAGAGAGCCGCTTTATATCAGTGATCAGGATGCCACCGCTCGTGGCTTAAAAGCCGGTGATATCGCCCGCGTTTATAACGCTCGTGGTCAGGTACTGGCTGGCGTGGTTGTCAGTCCGGATTTTTCCCCTGGCGTGATTCGTATTCATGAAGGCGCGTGGTATTCCCCGCAGGAAGGGGGGAAAGCCGGGACATTATGCACCTATGGCGACCCGAACGTGCTGAGCGCGGATATCGGTACTTCACAATTGGCCCAGGGGCCTTCAGCGCATACCGTGCTGGTGGAGGTCGAGCGTTATCAGCAGAAAGCCCCGCAAGTGACGGCTTTCGGTGGTCCGCAGATTGTGAAAGAGGAGGGGACCAGTGCAGCATAAGCAAATTCATCAGCAGCGGGCGGCTGTGTACCAGTGGTTTTCGCAACTGTTATTTCGTGAGCTGGATGAAAAACAGCTCGCCAGTCTGGAAAACGGCGATAGCCAGGCTTGGATTGCCTCACTGGCGGCGGTTCCTGGAGTGTCTGCCGAGGTTAAACGTTTTGAGCGTAGCCTGGGCCGGGTTTTGCGGCGCGACTCCCGACAGCTGGAGCTGGCAGCAGATTTTGCTTCGCTGTTTCTGCTGGCCCCGCCGGCTAGTGTTTCTCCCTATGCAGGGCACTATCCACACACGACAGCGGCAGAAGAACGTCGGCAAATGAATGTGTTGCTGATTGAGCAAGGTCTGGCAGCGAGAGAGAATGAGCCCTCCGATCATATTGCCGTGCAGTTGGCATTAATGGCGAGGATGGTTGCTAAAGAGGAGAGGGTATCGGCGCAATATTACTTTTTGCATCATCATATTCTGTGCTGGGCACCGTTATTTCGCGACGCTTGTCTGGTGCGGGATAACGAGGGGTTTTATCCTCAGGCAGTTAATCTGATAGTGCGTTTTATGCAAGAGGATGAACAGTATCTGGAGTCATTGCTGATGGATGATTTTTATCTCAGCAGCCAGCGCTGAAAATGAAAAAAGGGACAGCCTGCGCTGTCCCTTGCCGTCACTGCGCAGCAGAAAATTAATCTGCACGGCCCATATAGCGACGTTCTTCGATATGAATACGGATTTTTTCACCCGCACTTAGGTACTCAGGAACCTGGATCACCAGACCGGTGCTCAGGGTTGCTGGCTTGTTGCGCGCGCTCGCTGAAGCGCCTTTAATACCCGGTGAGGTTTCAACGATTTCCAGGTCTACAGTCTGCGGCAGTTCAAGCGCCAGCAGTTGGCCGTCCCAGGTCAGTACCTGCATGTCCGGCATACCGCCTTCCGGCATGAACAGCAGCTCTTCTTCAATCTGGTCTTTGGTGAAGGTATATGGGGTATAGTCTTCTTTATCCATAAAGATGTATTCGTTGCCATCGACGTAGGAGAAATCAACACCACGACGGCTCAGAGTGACGGTATCCACGATATCGTCGCCTTTGAAGCGCTCTTCAACTTTCAGACCGGTACGCACATCAGAAAAACGCATTTTGTACAGCGTGGCAGCACCACGTGCGGACGGTGATTGAATATCGATATCTTTTACAATCAGCAGTTTGCCGTTGTAGTTCAGTACCATACCTTTTTTAATTTCGTTCGCTCTTGGCATCGAAAAAATCCTGTAGTGAGGAGTGTCTAAAATATCGCGTAAAACTACTCGCGCCGGGGCATTCAGGCAAGCGGAATTCATGCTTTTGCTGGTGCAAAAAAGGTGGTACTGTGCCCTTCCCGCACAATCCGATGGTTTACGATAAAGAGAGTACTGTATGGAATGCCGTCCGGATTGTGGTGCATGCTGCACCGCGCCTTCAATCTCCAGTCCCATCCCCGGTATGCCTGATGGCAAGCCCGCTAATACGCCCTGCGTTCAGTTGGATGAATCCCTGCGTTGCAAAATTTTTGCGTCGCCGCTACGACCAAAGGTGTGCGCCGGTTTACAGCCCAGTGCGGAAATGTGCGGACAGACGACGCACCAGGCCATGGTTTATCTCATCGAGCTTGAAGCGCTGACCGCGCCTTAAACGTCCTTGATGCGCGCCAGGCATACGACGGTGGCGACGATCATCACCAGCGCAAACCAGAACACCGCGTGATAGTTCCAAATTTCAGCGGCAATTCCCGCCAGCGATCCGGCAATAATCCAGCCCACGCGAATGGTATTCGTATAGAGGGTGGTGGCTGAACCCGCCTGTCCCGGCATCAGGTCCTGGAAATAGAGCATACCAATCCCGCCGAGAATACCGATGTAAATCGCGTTCAGCAGCTGTAAGCCAAGCAATATCGCCGGAGAGTGAGCCAGCAGCATACCGGCATAAAAGAAGAATCCGGCAACGACGGCAATTCTCATCAACAGACGTTTACCCAGACGCTTTGCAAAATAGCCAGCAATCAACATGGTCGGGATTTCCAGACCAGCTGCGGTGCCCATCATGATGCCAGCCAGCTTTTCCGGCAGATGCAGTTCGTTGATGATAAACAGCGGCATATTAATGATATAGAGACTATTGGTTCCCCACATTAATGTGCAGATAACAAACAGCAGCAACGTGTCGCGTCGATTGCGGCGCGGGGCCTCAACTGCGCCTGTCGCGAGAGGCACGTTTTTACTCATTGAGGGTAAAAACAGCCAGACCATTACGCCGCAGACAACAAACGCCACCGCCGCGCTGAGATACATCACTGTAAAGCTGAATCCCATGGCCAGCGCGTAGGCCAGCGGCGGGCCAATTACCCAGGCTAGCGAAACCTGCGCACGTAATATTGAGCTGAACATGACGGCTTCCCGACCTGTGCGGTCGGCGTGTTCACGGGCGAGAGCAAACATTTGCGGGTTGGCGGTCGATCCAAAGCTGCTGAGGAATACCCCGACAAACAGCAAGATAAAATAATTACGATTCCAGGCAAACAGCACGCAGGCCAGCATCCCCAGCACGCAGCAAAACACAATCAGGTTCTTGCGATCGCCTTTTCTATCTGAACGTCCGGCCAGAAACTGACTTACCAGAATACCGATCACAGCGCTACCGGTAAAAAAGAACCCGACCATGCCGGGACGGGCGTGGACTTCATCCGTCAGAAAAAGGCTGAGCGTTGGCGTCTGCAACGCACCGGCGATACCCGTCAGAAATGCGACAAGCAGGAACGCCGAAGACGTTAAATCAAACGCCTTGGGTGTGGCGGCTACGGGGGTGTTATGCATGTTTTGATATCAATGATGTGAAGAGACGCGGAGTTTACGCCGCTTGTCAGAAAATAAACAGGGAGCCAAATCAAAATCGGCATCAAAAATCAAAATAGCATTTCAGTCAAAGAATGCTGCTTGCTGACGTTGCTGAATCTGACAAGCTGACGGCGTTTTTGCGTCAGCAATTTTTTCTCCTCCGCAGAGAAAATGTGCGTTATCTCTAAATTCAGCAAGTAATTTGTCAACTTTACTTGTGTGCTGAAGAAAAAAGAGCAAGACTTCTTGAAACGTTTCAGCGTCATCTTGCCTTAACTGATGGAGTCGGGTGACGCCTTTTTTCTCATGTTGGCTGAATCGTTTCAATTCGGCGGGAGAGGAGAATCATGTTCCAGTTATCTGTTCAGGATATTCACCCGGGCGAACAGGCCGGGAATAAAGAAGAGGCTATTCGCCAGGTTGCCGCTGCCTTAGTGCAGGCGGGTAACGTCGCGGAAGGCTACGTCGATGGCATGCTGGCGCGCGAACAACAGACGTCCACGTTCCTCGGCAACGGTATTGCGATTCCTCACGGTACGACGGACACGCGCGATCAGGTACTGAAAACCGGTGTGCAGGTATTTCAGTTTCCGCAGGGCGTGACCTGGGGCGAAGGGCAGGTTGCTTATGTGGCAATCGGCATCGCCGCAAGTTCTGATGAACACCTCGGTTTACTGCGTCAGCTGACACACGTGCTGAGCGATGACTCCGTCGCTGAACAGCTGAAATCTGCGACCACGGCGGAAGAACTGCGTGCGCTGCTGATGGGTGAAAAGCAAAGTGAACAGCTGAAGCTTGATAACGAAACGCTGTCGCTGGATGTCGTGGCCAACTCGCTGGTGACGCTGCAGGCACTCAACGCGGCACGGCTGAAAGAAGTCGGTGCGGTTGACGCCACCTTTGTGGCCAGAGCAATCAATGAGCAACCGATGAATCTCGGTCAGGGGATCTGGCTGAATGACTGTGCTGAAGGTAACGTGCGTAGCGCCGTTGCGGTTAGTCGTGCAGCAACAGCGTTCGATGTACAAGGTGAAGCGGCAGCCTTGCTGGTGACCGTCGCCATGAATGACGATCAACCGGTTGCGGTGCTGAAGCGCCTTGGCGATCTCCTGCTGAATAATAAAGCTGACCGTTTGTTGAAAGCTGATGCGGCAACGGTGCTGGCGCTGCTGACCAGCGATGACGCCTTAACTGATGATGTACTGAGCGCCGAATTTATTGTGCGCAATGAGCATGGTTTACATGCCCGCCCGGGCACCATGCTGGTGAATACGATTAAACAATTTAACAGTGAAATTACCGTGACAAATCTTGATGGAACCGGCAAGCCGGCGAATGGACGCAGTCTGATGAAAGTTGTGGCGTTAGGCGTGAAGAAAGGACATCACCTGCGCTTTACTGCACAGGGCGAAGATGCTGAACAGGCGCTGAAGGCGATTGGCGAAGCCATCGCAGCAGGTCTTGGGGAGGGCGCGTAATGAGCAGACGTGTTGCTACTATCACCCTTAACCCGGCCTACGACCTGGTGGGTTTCTGCCCGGAAATTGAACGCGGTGAAGTGAACCTGGTTAAAACCACCGGTCTGCATGCGGCAGGGAAAGGGATCAACGTCGCTAAGGTTTTGAAGGATTTAGGTATCGATGTCACAGTGGGTGGCTTCCTGGGTAAAGACAACCAGGATGGTTTTCAGCAGTTGTTCAGCGAGCTGGGCATTGCCAACCGTTTTCAGGTCGTGCAGGGCCGTACCCGTATTAACGTCAAGCTGACCGAAAAAGACGGTGAAGTATCTGACTTCAACTTCTCCGGCTTTGAAGTCACCCCGGCTGACTGGGAACGCTTTGTAAATGATTCGCTGAGCTGGCTGGGCCAGTTCGACATGGTGTGCGTCAGCGGCAGTTTGCCAACCGGCGTGAGCCCGGAAGCCTTCACCGACTGGATGACGCGCCTGCGTAGTCAGTGTCCTTGCATTATCTTTGATAGTAGTCGTGAAGCGTTGGTAGCAGGTCTGAAAGCGGCGCCATGGCTGGTGAAGCCAAACCGTCGCGAACTGGAAATCTGGGCCGGTCGTAAGCTGCCGGAAATGAAAGATGTGATTGAAGCGGCGCATGCGCTTCGCGAGCAGGGGATCGCTCATGTGGTGATTTCACTCGGCGCGGAAGGTGCGCTGTGGGTTAACGCCTCAGGCGAGTGGATTGCTAAACCGCCGTCAGTTGAGGTGGTCAGCACCGTCGGCGCGGGTGATTCAATGGTTGGCGGTCTGATTTACGGCCTGCTGATGCGTGAGTCCAGCGAACATACCCTGCGTCTGGCGACGGCTGTTGCCGCCCTGGCGGTAAGCCAAAGTAATGTAGGCATTACCGATCGTCCTCAGTTGGCCGCAATGATGGCGCGTGTCGACTTAAAACCGTTTAACTGACAGCAGGAGAGGCATAATGAAAACGCTGCTGATTATTGACGCTAATCTCGGCCAGGCTCGCGCTTACATGGCGAAAACCCTGCTTGGAGCGGCGGCACAGAAAGCACATCTGGAAATTATTGATAATCCGAATGATGCCGAACTGGCAATTGTTCTGGGCGATACGCTTCCTGCCGACAGTTCGCTGAATGGCAAAAAAGTCTGGCTGGGCGACATTGGTCGTGCGGTTGCGCATCCTGAACTCTTCCTCAGCGAAGCTAAAGGCCATGCAAAACCTTACAGTGCCCCGGTTGCAACAGCAGCTGTGGCCAGCAGTGGTCCAAAACGCGTGGTGGCGGTGACGGCGTGTCCGACCGGTGTTGCTCATACGTTTATGGCCGCTGAAGCGATTGAAACTGAAGCGAAAAAACGTGGCTGGTGGGTGAAGGTTGAAACCCGAGGTTCTGTTGGCGCAGGTAACGCTATTACGCCGGAAGAGGTGGCTCAGGCTGATCTGGTGATTGTGGCAGCTGACATTGAAGTTGATCTGGCGAAGTTTGCCGGCAAACCGATGTATCGCACCTCTACCGGTCTTGCGTTGAAGAAAACAAAGCAGGAGCTGGACAAAGCGCTGGAAGAAGCAACACCGTACCAGCCAACCGGTAAAGCGCAGACTTCAGCAACCGAAAGTAAGAAAGAGAGCGCGGGGGCGTATCGTCACCTGCTGACGGGCGTCTCTTATATGCTGCCGATGGTAGTTGCTGGCGGCCTGTGTATTGCACTTTCGTTCGCTTTTGGTATCGAAGCGTTTAAAGAGCAGGGTACGCTGGCGGCGGCGCTGATGCAGATTGGCGGTGGTTCAGCCTTCGCGCTGATGGTGCCGGTACTGGCAGGTTATATCGCGTTTTCCATCGCTGACCGTCCGGGTCTGACGCCGGGTCTTATCGGCGGTATGCTGGCGGTAAGCACCGGTTCCGGCTTTATTGGCGGGATTATTGCTGGTTTCCTTGCCGGTTATGTGGCGAAGCTTATCAGCACGAAGCTGAAACTCCCGCAGAGTATGGAAGCGCTGAAACCGATCCTGATCATTCCGCTGTTCTCAAGCCTGGTGGTTGGCCTGGCCATGATTTACCTGATCGGCAAACCGGTGGCGGGTATTCTGGAAGGTTTGACTCACTGGCTGCAAACCATGGGTACGGCCAATGCGGTGCTGCTTGGCGCGATTCTTGGCGGCATGATGTGTACCGACATGGGTGGTCCGGTTAACAAGGCGGCGTATGCTTTCGGTGTGGGTCTGCTGAGTACACAAACTTATGCGCCGATGGCGGCCATCATGGCTGCGGGTATGGTACCTCCGCTGGCTCTGGGTCTGGCAACGCTGGTTGCGCGTCGTAAGTTCGACAAAGCGCAGCAGGAAGGCGGCAAAGCTGCCCTGGTACTGGGCCTGTGCTTTATCACCGAAGGGGCAATCCCGTTCGCTGCCCGTGACCCAATGCGCGTTCTGCCTTGCTGTATCGTTGGTGGTGCGATTACCGGGGCTATCTCGATGGCGGTGGGTGCGAAGCTGATGGCGCCACACGGCGGGCTGTTTGTCCTGTTAATCCCAGGTGCAATCACGCCGGTGTTGGGATACCTGCTGGCAATTATTGCCGGTACGCTGGTAGCCGGTCTCTCCTACGCGGTGCTGAAGCGCCCGGAAGCTGAGGTTGTGGCAAAGGCGGCCTGATTTAACGTCAATACCAGGGGCAGAGAATTCTCTGCCCCTTTTTTATGCTTTTACCTATACCGTTGCAGCATCGCCACAATAATCCATCCAGCCTTAATAAAACGGGTCAGGTAATCATTGGCGCGATGATAAAACCAAAGGCAACGCCAGCAATGATCCCACCCAGTCCTGGCAGCATAAACGGATGGTTTAAGACATACTTGCCCACGCGCGTTGTCCCTGTGGTGTCGAACTCCATTGCCGCCAGCGAAGTCGGGTATGTTGGTAGAACAAACACCCCGGTTACCGCCACATAGGAGGCCAGAATTGCCCATGTAGGCACGCCGAGCGCAACGGCCAGAGGGATGATCAGCGGCGTGGTGGCGCCTTGCGAGTAGAGAAGCGCACAGGTACCAAACAGCACCAGTGCCAACAGCATGGGATAAGCCCGTAGAATATCGCCTGCGATATCCTTAATCTCCGCTAAGTGGGCATCAATGAAGGTCGTTCCCAGTGTAACAATCCCGAGAATGACCGCCAGTGAACTCATCCCTGATCTAAACGTGGATGTCAGGACAATAGCATCGGTTGATGTTTTGCATAACACCACCATCAGGCAAGCGGCAGCCAACATACAGATAATGATGATATCCCGGGTATTCATTGGGTTACCTGCATCGAATCCAGGGCGTAGCTGCGGGCAGGCGGCAAGAATAACGATGACGACCGTTGCCAGCATAAACAGGGCGACCGAGAGTTTGGCACCCGGCGTGGTGCTGTTTTGCCCTTCATATTTACGCACTAATCCTTTTTGCAGGCGTTCCAGATAGACTTCATCATCCTGAAGCTCGCATCCCTGACGTGAGGCGATAAAAGCGGCAACCATCGCGGCGACAAACGAAGCTGGTAGACATACCGCCATGACCTGAATAAAGGTGATACCGTTGCCCTCCATAATGGTCAGCATCGCCGCCATTGCGGCACTGATCGGCGAACCGGATATCGCCACCTGGGAGGCGACTACGGATCCGGCGAGCGTACGAGAAGGGCGGATACCGGACTCTTTGGCGACTTCGGCAATCACTGGCAGGGTAGAAAATACAATGAACCCTGTTCCGGCCATTATGGTCATCGACCAGGTGATAATCGGTGCAATAATATTGATATATTTAGGGTTACGCCGCATGAAATTACCGGCAACACGAACCAGATAATCCATACCTCCTGCGGCCTGTAGCGCCGATGCTGCCACGACAACTGTCATAATAATAAGGATAACGTCAACGGGTGGCGAGCCAATTTGCAGATCAAATCCCAACGTTAAAATAGCCAGCCCCAGACCACCGCATAAACCGATACCTATTCCGCCGAGGCGGATACCAAAAAATATTGCACCCAACACGACGATAATTTCTAACCAAACCATAATGGCCTCCGCCAGAGAATAATTTGTTATTAAAATAAGTGGTTGTTTAATGCTTTATTAATCTGGTAATGGCTGTTATTGCGCCAGAAGATGATGTTTGCCAACTCGTTTTTCGTACCATTTAATACCAGCGCGAACTAATGATCCGGTTGAGTCAATATATTTATCTGGAGACTTTCTGACTGTGTCGGCAAGAATGACGGGGACTTCAGTACATCCCAGTACAATGATTTGTGCGCCGCGTGAGAAGAGCACTTCAGCCTGTTCATTCATCAGCGTTTGTGCCCGCTTAAGGTCGCCGGCTTTTAAGCAATAAATACTTTCCATGACCTTTTCCTGATCGGATGAATCAGGACTGATGCAGGTTAAACCAAGAGATTCTATGCCTTTTTGGTAGAGTCCCATGTAAAGGGTGGCGTTAGTAGCAAGTAAACCGATACGTGATTTTCCGCAGTTTTTGACCTCATTCATGGTTGTTTCAACGATACTGAGTAACTCTGTATGACAGCACTCTTTTAATTCATTAAACCAAAAATGGGCGGTATTACAGGGGATCACAATACACTCCGCACCAGCATCTTCCAGTTTGTGCATATAATCACGCATTGCCGGAAGTGGGGAATGACCATGATGCATTAACGCATCAGTTCGGTCTGGAATATCAGGGATGGATGAAATAATTAATGGGATATGTTCCTGATCGCGTTGCGCTGCGGTAAAGGTGACGAATTTATTAAAAAGATCGACGGTTGCAGCAGGCCCCATACCACCAAGTACGCCAATTAAACCTTTCACGATATATACCTCTATTTACCGATATTTAATATTCAGAGCTGGTGTCTATCTGGTGCTTATGTTTAACAGCAGAGTGTCGTGAGGAGAAATGCAATAATGTTTGGTTCAATGCAAAAAACGCATGAGTGTGATGTCTTTTACCACCTCAGCAGGCCGGTAATCAGCCAGAGGCCCGACGTTACGCGGTGGGTGAGCGGTCGTGGTCGATGAGTAAAGAAACATGTTAATGTCAAAAACGAAGGCATTATGCAAAAAACGAATCACCAGATACTGATGTTGAATATCATCTCCGGGAATATTCAGGCATGATGCTTAAGACTAATCGACATATTTAAACATCCGCGTGACAGGCATGAAAAATATCGAGACAAAATGGTTATATGATTTTCTGACGCTGGAAGCGTGTCGTCATTTTTCCCAGGCCGCGGAGGAGCGCAACCTATCCCAACCGGCATTTAGCCGGCGGATCAAGGCGCTCGAATCCGCTGTTGGGGTGCTGCTGTTTGACCGTACGACGAGTCCACTGCAGCTGACGGAGGAGGGTAAGTTATTCCATTCGCAGACCCGTAGCCTGCTGCAACAACTGGAATGCAATTTAGATGAGCTAAGTGGTCACAACCTGCTTGGCGTTCCCAATATCAAAATAGCGGCGGCACATTCTTTGTCGCTGACGATGTTGCCCAGATTAGTACATTCAATGTCGGCATGGGGCGAGGAGTTTGTTTACCACGTCGAAGCGATTGACGTAGTCCAGGCGGTGAATACGCTGCGCGAGGGGAAAAGTGATTTTATTATCTCCTTTCGCGATGAAGACTTAATGCAGTCACCTTTCTGCGGCTTGAAGGTTTTTGAGTCTGAGCTGTATCCCGTCTGTGCTGCGGATGCACAGGGTAAGGCGTTGTTTGATATCTATCAGCCGCAGGTGCCGATTCTGAACTATACCAGCACTTCCTACATGGGAAGATTGGTTAACCGTCACCTGGCGGAGGTGGGCAGTATTTCGGCGCGTACGCTGTTTATGTCTTCGATGAGTGAGCTATTGAAGAATATGGCATTAGATGGTCATGGTATCGCCTGGCTGCCAGCGTGGACGATCGTGAACGAATTGCGCGATAAGCGCCTGGTTTGTCTGGACACGCCGGAGTTGATGGTGCCAATTCAGGCCTATATTTACCGAATGGATACCCGTTTGAATAAAACGGCTGAGCATTTCTGGCGGATTTTGTACAACCATATGCCAGAGGATCTGGTTACGCTCACTTGATACGCGCCAGCTTGTCTGGCGCGCGGAGATCGTTACGCCACCGCTTTTTCTGTTTGCTGGGCTTTCAGCCAGGCAATCTCTTCGGCCCAGATATCCGGATTAATGGTTTCCAGCACCATTGGAATACCGTCAAAACGATTATCCTGCATAATCCAACGGAAGGCATCATGGCCAATATTGCCTTCACCCAGGCTGTGATGACGGTCAACGCGACTGCCAAACGCGCTCTTGGCGTCGTTCAGGTGCATACCGCGTAGATACTTGAAACCGACAATACGTTCAAATTCCGCAAACGTTTTTTCGCACTCTTCTGCGGAACGCAAATCGTAACCCGCCGCGAAAGCGTGGCAGGTATCAATACAAACGCCAACACGGGACTTATCTTCGACGCCGTCGATAATGGCGGCCAGGTGCTCAAACTTGAATCCCAGATTACTGCCTTGTCCGGCGGTATTTTCGATTACTGCCGTAACGCCCTGGGTCTGAGCGAGGACGATGTTGATGGATTCTGCAATGCGCGCCAGACACTCATCTTCCGGGATCTGCATCAAATGGCTACCCGGGTGAAAGTTCAGCAGAGATAAGCCAAGCAGTTCACAGCGTTGCATTTCATCAAGAAACGCATCACGCGATTTTTCCAGCGCATCGCTGACCGGGTGACCGAGGTTAATCAGGTAACTGTCGTGAGGCAGGATTTGTGCAGAGGTGTAGTGGTACTTCTCACAGGCAGATTTGAAATCATCAATGATTTCGGTGGTCAGCGGCGCGGCACGCCACTGGCGCTGATTCTTGGTGAACAGGGCGAATGCGGTCGCTTCGATTTCTGCGGCTCGAATAGCAGCGTTAGCCAGACCGCCAGCGGCGCTTACGTGCGCTCCGATGTATTTCATAAATTTAACCCGCCATACTCAAATACAAAAAGGGAGAGTATAGCGGGTTAATGGAGGTGAGTCGTGATCGTTTATGCCATCAGGGCGTGGACAGCGACGTTAATCGCAGCACCACCGACAATCAACCAGACAAACAGCAGCAGGGCCATCAGTAACGGTTTGGCACCGGCTTTTTTCAGTGCGCTAACGTGAGTGGTTAACCCCAGTGCAGCCATTGCCATTGCCAGCAAAATGGTGTC
This sequence comes from Citrobacter sp. Cpo142, assembly GCF_030332425.1. Taxonomy (NCBI): domain Bacteria; kingdom Pseudomonadati; phylum Pseudomonadota; class Gammaproteobacteria; order Enterobacterales; family Enterobacteriaceae; genus Citrobacter; species Citrobacter sp. Cpo142. The sequence goes on along the minus strand of NZ_JAOWHW010000113.1, from coordinate 25,492 downwards.
CAGCGTTACCAGCATATTCACAACCGACTGCGGCAGCAGGTGGAACGAGTTAAAAATCGCGACCACAATGAACAGGATGGCAAACCATGGAATAGTGATTTTGCTTTTCTCACCACCCGTAACCGGAGACAGTTGTTTAACGCGAGCTGCCAGCAGGATGAGGAACGGTGCCAGCATCATGACGCGCAGCATTTTGGCAATAACCGCGGCGTTTTCTGCATCCGGGTTAATGGCGTGCCCGGCAGCCACTACCTGCGCCACTTCATGCATGGTGGAACCAATGTAAATGCCGTAGGTTTCTGGGCTAAACCAGTGTGCCAGCAGCGGATACATTGCCGGATACAGGAAGATAGCGATGGTACCGAAGATCACCACGGTGGCGACAGCGACGGTTACCTTACTGGCTTCCGCTTTCACCACCGGTTCGGTTGCAAGCACGGCGGCGGCACCGCAAATACTGCTCCCCGCGCCAATCAGCCAGCTGGTATGGCGGTCCAGACCAAACACTTTCTGCCCCAGGAAGCAGGCAATCATAAAGGTACTGCTCAGCGTTAACACATCAATCACGATACCGCTGACGCCGACGTCAGCAATTTGCGCGAAGGTGAGGCGGAAGCCGTAGAGGATGATCCCCAGACGTAATAAATGTTGTTTAGCAAACAGCACGCCGCCGTCACAGCTTTTCCAGATGTGCGGATAGACGGTGTTGCCGAGGACCATTCCCAACAAGATTGCTAAGGTGAGGGCGCTGAACCCGGCACCTGCGACGGCGGGAATAGATCCACCCCATAAGGCAACCCCAGTGATAACTGCACTCAGGGCAAGCCCCGGAATAAAATGCCACGCTGTACGACGATGTGTCTGCAAGGTGAGTTCTGTCATATCCTTCTCCTTTATCTGGGTAAAAGAGTACGGCGAAGTGGTTTAAAAATAAAATTGATTATATATTTATAATTAATCTATATAAGTGGTATACCCGTCATACTTCAAGTTGCATGTGCGTTGGCTGCGCTCGTTCACCCCAGTCACGTACTTAAGTACGCTCCCGGGGATGCTCTCTCTTACCGCCTTCCTGCAACTCGAATTATTTAGGGTATAAGTAACGGATATCCGGTGGAAAACGACTATGCATATCACCCTGCGACAACTTGAAGTGTTTGCTGAGGTACTAAAAAGCGGTTCAACGACCCAGGCGTCTGTCATGCTGGCATTGTCGCAGTCGGCGGTGAGTGCGGCACTTACCGATCTGGAAGGGCAACTCGGCGTGCAACTGTTTGACCGTGTCGGTAAACGACTGGTGGTCAACGAGCACGGGCGTTTGCTCTACCCACGAGCGTTGGCGTTACTTGAGCAAACAACCGAAATCGAACAGCTTTTTCGCGAAGATAATGGTGCCATTCGGGTCTATGCCAGTAGCACCATTGGTAACTATATCTTGCCTGCTATGATCGCCCGCTATCGGCAGGATTTCCCTGATTTGCCGCTCGAGCTGAGCGTGGGTAACAGTCAGGATGTGATTAATGCGGTGCTGGATTTTAGGGTAGATATCGGACTGATCGAAGGGCCTTGTCACAGTACTGAAATTATTTCTGAACCGTGGCTGGAAGACGAGCTGGTGGTGTTTGCCGCACCGTCGTCACCGCTCACAAAGGGGCCTGTTACGCTGGAACAGCTGGCTGCTTCGCCGTGGATCCTGCGTGAACGAGGATCGGGTACGCGCGAACTGGTGGATTACCTGCTGCTGTCTCATCTGCCGAGATTTCAGATGGCAATGGAGTTGGGTAACTCCGAGGCCATTAAGCATGCGGTGCGTCATGGTCTCGGGATCAGCTGCTTGTCGCGTCGGGTTATTGCGGAGCAGTTGCAGGCGGGAACGCTGAGCGAAGTTCCCGTGCCGCTGCCGCGTTTAGTCCGTACTCTCTGGCGCGTGCATCACAGGCAAAAACACATCTCCAATGCCATTACGCGTTTTTTACATTACAGCGATCAGGTCGAGCTGGGCGAATAGGGCGCTTACTGTCGTAATGTCACCTCTGTGTAAGGCGGTTAGAATTTAACCGCCTTACACAGCATATTTTCTGCTTTACTTATAATCCGCGGCCAGTCATGAAGGTCTCTTATAACAGCGTATTTGTGCCGGAAGAATGCCATTTCGTCTGCTACAATCGCGCCTCATTTTTTGGATGGATAGCATTTTCACATGGTTTCCGAAACTAAAACCACAGAAGCGCCCACGCTACGTCGTGAACTGAAGGCGCGTCACCTGACGATGATTGCCATTGGAGGCTCCATCGGTACAGGTCTTTTCGTTGCATCTGGTGCAACTATTTCTGCAGCGGGTCCAGGTGGCGCGTTGTTCTCTTATATTCTGATCGGTCTGATGGTGTACTTCCTGATGACCAGCCTCGGTGAACTGGCTGCCTATATGCCGGTTTCCGGCTCGTTTTCCACCTACGGTCAGAACTACGTAGAAGAAGGCTTTGGCTTCGCGCTGGGCTGGAACTACTGGTACAACTGGGCGGTAACGATTGCCGTTGACCTGGTGGCCGCACAGCTGGTGATGAGCTGGTGGTTCCCGGACACGCCGGGCTGGATCTGGAGTGCGCTGTTCCTCGGCGTTATCTTCCTGCTGAACTACATTTCCGTTCGTGGATTTGGTGAAGCGGAATATTGGTTCTCACTGATCAAAGTTACCACCGTCATTATCTTCATCGTGGTTGGTGTGATGATGATTTTCGGTATCTTCAAAGGCGCTCAGCCGGTGGGCTGGAGCAACTGGACGACCGGTGATGCACCGTTTGCCGGTGGTTTTGCTGCGATGATTGGCGTGGCGATGATAGTCGGCTTCTCCTTCCAGGGGACAGAGCTTATCGGTATCGCGGCTGGCGAATCTGAAGATCCTGAAAAGAACATTCCACGTGCGGTACGTCAGGTATTCTGGCGAATCCTGCTGTTCTATGTGTTCGCAATTTTGATTATCAGCCTGATCATTCCGTATACCGATCCAAGCCTGCTGCGCAACGATGTAAAAGACATCAGTGTTAGCCCGTTCACGCTGGTATTCCAACATGCGGGTCTGCTGTCTGCGGCGGCGGTGATGAACGCGGTTATCCTGACGGCGGTGCTGTCTGCAGGTAACTCCGGGATGTACGCCTCCACGCGTATGCTTTACACCCTGGCATGTGACGGTAAAGCGCCGCGTATTTTCGGTAAACTGTCTCGTGGCGGCGTACCGCGTAACGCGCTGTATGCGACCACCGTGGTGGCGGGGCTGTGCTTCCTGACCTCGATGTTTGGCAACCAGACCGTGTACCTGTGGCTGCTGAATACTTCCGGGATGACGGGCTTTATCGCCTGGCTGGGGATTGCTATTAGCCACTATCGCTTCCGTCGCGGTTATGTGCTGCAGGGTCACGATGTGAAGGACCTGCCGTACCGTTCTGGCTTCTTCCCGCTGGGTCCGATCTTCGCCTTTGTGCTGTGCCTGATTATCACCCTGGGTCAGAACTACGAAGCGTTCCTGAAAGACAGCATTGACTGGGGCGGCGTGATGGCTACCTATATCGGTATCCCGCTGTTCCTGATTATCTGGTTTGGCTATAAGCTGACCAAAGGAACCCGTTTTGTTCGCTACAGCGAAATGAAATTCCCGGGCCGCGTAAAGAAGTAACAGTATAAAAAAGCATAACAAAAACCCCGGCATGATGAGTGCCGGGGTTTTTTATTGCGCCTAACTTAGAAGCTGTAAGTCATGCCAACCGTGTAACGACGTCCATCAAGGACGGTGTCGTAGGTATCGTAATCGATTTGTTTATCCAGCACGTTATACACGCCAGCGGTCATCAACAGATCCTTGGTAGCATAGTAACGTAAACCAACGTCGACCTGAGTATAGGACGGGGTGCCCTGTGCCATGGAGGTACGGCTCAGGTATTCAGACGTTTTCCCGCGCAGATTCAGACGGCTCCAGAAACCGAGATCCTGCGTAGCCTGCCAGTCCAGTGTCGTGTTAAACATATGCTTCGGCATTTTGTTCAACGGTTGGCCTGAGAACTGACCGCTTTTCTGCTCAGATTCTGTGTAGGTGTAGTTCGCGGTCCAGTTGACGTCAGAGGTTATTTTCCAGCCGAAGGTGGATTCTACGCCGCGCATATTGGCTTTATCGACGTTAACGCGATCGCTGACGAAGTCATAATGGGTGCCGCCGATGGTGCAGGCCGGATCGGAACTGCTGTTACAACGGCGAACTTCGGTGATTTTGTTTTTAAAGTCGGTATTGAACAACGTAACGCCTGCGTTGAGATCGTTGCCGTTATCCCACAGTAAACCGATCTCTTCGCTGAGGCTTTTCTCCGGTTTCAGGTCCGGGTTGCCGACAATGATTCCGTTCAGACGACCGCCGCCGGTGACCTGTCCCCAACTGGCAGAAGACTGGCGCAGATCCGGTGCGCGATAGCCCGCGGAAACGCCGCCTTTTAAGGTCCACTGATCGCTCAGATGCCATACGCCATAGCCGCGCGGCGTCCAGTTGTCACCGTAGTTTTCATCCTTATCCATACGCAGACCGCCGGTCAGCGTGAAGGTATCGGTAACGGCCCATTCATCTTCAGCAAACAGCGCCCAGCTCCAGCGGGTCAGTTTGTTCAGTCCATCAGCCGCTTGCAGCTGGTTGCCATTATCGCGCAGTTTTTCATAACGGTATTGCCCGCCCAACGTCAGGGTGTGCGCCCCAAGGAATACCTGGTTCTGGTTATTGAAAATCGTGTTGTAGGACTTCATCTGGCGACCGGGGTTGTCGGTCTCTTCCTGCTGGACATAGCTGGTGGAGTTGAAGTCGTCGTAATAACCGCTGTGGGTCAGGGAATACGTCGTGTGCACATACTTGTTTTCGCTTTTACTGTTGGGCTTACAGCTTCCGTTGCGGCAGTTTTCCTCGGCCATGGATTTGCCCGGCGTACTGTCGCGATCCTGCAATTCACGTGCGTAATCGAAATCGATGTCGTTTTTATCATCTGGCGTAAAGTTCAGGGTTAATCCCCCGCTACGCATACGCTGTTCATTGTAGCCATTAACGATTTCATCTTCCGCGCGGTGGGAGAATAATCCGGTCACCTTCGCACCAAGTAATCCGTCAATCAGTGGCCCAGACGCATAGGCGTTGGTCTGGTAAATATCGCCGGAGTCTCTGTCTTCCTGGAAAGTGGCATCGCCGTGCAGAGAACCAGTCCAGGCTTTAGTATTCGACACTTTCTTGGTGATGACGTTAATGACGCCGCCCATCGCGTCGGAGCCGTACAGGGATGACATCGGGCCACGGATTACCTCGATACGCTCGATGGATTCCAGCGGCGGCAGCCAACCTTGCTCAATACCTGAGTTGTCGCTGTTAGGACGTGTACCGCGGGTGCTGATGCGTTTACCGTTGACCAGGAAGAGTGTGTATTGCGAAGCCATACCGCGAATACTGATATCGCTACTGCTCCCCCCGCCAGTGACGACGACGCCAGGGACATCTTTTAGCGCATCGGTGACATCTCGATAGGCTTTGTCCTCAATCTGCTGCTTGGTAATAACAGATATTGAAGCCGGGGCATCCTGAATTTTCTGCTCGAAACCGGTAGCGGTAACGACCACGGTGTCTTGTTCAGCGGCATGGCCGAGTGATGGGAGGCAGGCGACGCATACTGCGGCAGCTACAGCCTTAACGTGAGGTATAGTCATTTGTATCATTCCATTTAAATGAATCAAACTGCGCGTCATGTGAAAGGCCATGACAATTGTATGTATTTGTCTTTTAAGGACTCTTTTCAGTAAAGAAGCGAGTGGATTGTACAAAAGTATGAATATTTGTAAACACAAATGATAATAGAAATCATTTGTGTTTGATGTGATTTGGAGTGAAATTCTTTTTTAATCAATAAGATAGTTGGGGAAGAAAAAAGGAGAAAAAGTGAAGGAATGATGGAGAAATGAAGAGGGCTTCCGCCCTCAACTAAGAAATTACTTCAGCAAATACTGGGCGTGGAAGCGCAGGTGATCCTCAATAAACGACGCAATAAAGTAATAGCTGTGGTCGTAACCAGGCTGGATGCGTAGCGTCATTGGCCAAGCGGTCTGACGGGCAGTTTCGGCCAGTACCGCGGGCTGCAACTGATCGGCAAGAAACTGATCGCTGTCTCCCTGATCGATTAGCGTCGGGATCGCGTCTGCGGGTTTGCTGGCCAGCATCAACGCGCAGCTATCCCACTCTGCCCACTGTGTTTTATCTTCGCCCAGATAAGCGCTAAAAGCCTTCTCACCCCACGGAACACGACAAGGGTTTACGATCGGCGCAAAGGCGGAAACGCTGGTGTATCTCCCGGGATTTTTCAGCGCCATAATCAATGCGCCGTGGCCGCCCATGGAGTGTCCGCTGATGGCGCAGCGATCGCTGACGTTAAACTGCGACTGAATCAGTGCCGGAAGCTCATCACGCAGATAGTCATACATACGAAAATGCGTTGCCCACGGCTGCTGGGTGGCATTGAGGTAAAATCCTGCCCCTTGACCTAAATCGTAGCCATCATCGTTGGCAACCTGCTCGCCGCGCGGGCTGGTGTCCGGCATCACGAGAACAATACCCAGCTCAGCTGCAATGCGCTGCGCGCCTGCTTTGGTGGTGAAGTTTTCATCATTACAGGTCAGGCCCGACAGCCAGTACAGCACCGGAGGCGCGGCGTTATCACGGGGTGGTGGAAGAAAAATACTGAAGGTCATGGCGCAATTTAACGTGGTGGAGTCGTGACGCCAGCGTTGCTGCCAGCCTTCAAAACAGCGGTGCTCTTCAAGCATTTCCATGCGTGGCTCCTTGTTGTGTTGAACCTGAATGTGTTTGCGAACTCATCATAATACAGATTATTCATAGCACTGTGAGTAACTTTCACTTCCGCATTGAGCAAACATACTTCATCATCTATATAACTTTACATTAACACTCGACGTCACCGGGCTGAATAGAAGGTGAAATTGCTACAGCTGAAAGGCTGTGCCAATTTCAATAATTATCGCGGTGAATACTGGATTATGTGCGCCGCCTCACGCACAATGTTCTGGCTGTGATACAGCCTAAAAACTTTGCCCCATGCAGGGCAGAGGCGCCCCACCTGCAGGAGAAGAAGAAATGTCATCACTCAGTAAAGAAGCGGCACTGGTTCATGAAGCGCTGGTTGCGCGTGGTCTCGAAACCCCGCTGCGCCCACCTGTGCAAGAGATGGATAACGAAACACGCAAACGTCTTATCTCTGGCCATATGACCGAGATTATGCAATTGCTCAATCTCGATTTGAGCGATGACAGTCTGATGGAAACTCCGCATCGCATTGCGAAAATGTATGTCGATGAGATTTTCTCTGGTCTCGATTACGCCAACTTCCCGAAAATCACCGTCATTGAAAACAAAATGAAGGTGGACGAGATGGTCACGGTCCGCGATATCACGCTGACCAGCACCTGCGAACACCACTTTGTCACTATCGATGGCAAAGCGACGGTGGCGTATATTCCGAAAGATTCGGTCATTGGTCTGTCGAAGATTAACCGCATTGTGCAGTTCTTTGCACAGCGTCCGCAGGTACAGGAACGTCTGACCCAGCAAATTCTCACCGCGCTGCAAACGCTGCTCGGGACGAATAATGTGGCGGTATCGATTGATGCGGTGCATTACTGTGTGAAAGCGCGCGGCATTCGCGATGCGACCAGTGCGACCACCACCACTTCTCTTGGCGGATTGTTTAAGTCCAGCCAGAACACGCGTCAGGAATTCCTGCGCGCAGTACGTCATCACAACTGATTAGGGCAGGAACCATGGAGCGTAATGTCACGCTGGATTTTATTCGTGGCGTTGCCATTCTTGGTATCCTGCTTCTCAATATTAGCGCCTTTGGCCTGCCGAAGGCGGCATACCTCAACCCCGCCTGGTATGGCGACATTACCTTATCTGACGCCTGGACCTGGGCGCTGCTCGATCTCTTTGCGCAGGTAAAATTCCTTACCCTGTTTGCTCTGCTGTTTGGTGCTGGTCTGCAAATGCTGCTCCCGCGTGGTAAACGCTGGATCCAGTCGCGGCTTACGTTGCTGGTGCTATTGGGATTCATTCACGGTTTACTCTTCTGGGATGGCGATATCCTGCTGGCATATGGCTTGATCGGCCTGATTTGCTGGCGGCTGATCCGGGATGCGCCGTCGGTGAAAAGCTTGTTTAACACCGGCGTGGTGCTTTATTTGGCGGGCGTTGGTGTATTGCTGCTGTTGGGTGTGATCTCCGGGAGCGAAACCAGCCGGGCCTGGACGCCGGATGCTTCAGCGTTGCTGTATGAAAAATACTGGAAAGTGAACGGCGGAATGGAAGCAATCAGCAATCGCGTGGATATGATGTCCAATAGCTTGCTGGCGTTAGGTGCGCAATATGGCTGGCAACTGGCGGGGATGATGCTGCTCGGCGCGGCATTAATGCGTAGCGGCTGGCTAAAAGGGCAGTACAGTTTGCAGCATTATCGACGCACTGGCGTTCTGCTGGTTATTATCGGCATGGCGATTAACCTGCCTGCTATCATCGCCCAGTGGCAACTGGACTGGGCCTACCGCTGGTGTGCCTTCCTGTTGCAAGCTCCGCGAGAACTGGGGGCGCCGTTGCAGACCATTGGTTATGCCGCGCTGATGTTTGGTTTCTGGCCACAGCTTAGTCGCTTAAAATGGGTCATTGCCGTCGCCTGTGTGGGTCGCATGGCATTAACCAACTATCTGTTACAGACCTTAATCTGCACCACGTTGTTTTATCAGGCCGGTTTATTTATGAAATTTGACCGGCTGGAGCTGCTGCTTTTCGTCATCCCGGTCTGGGCGATTAACTTACTTTTCTCTGTCATATGGCTGCGTTTCTACCGGCAGGGCCCGGTGGAATGGCTGTGGCGTCAATTAACCCTGCGTGCTTCGGGGACATCATTACCACGAACATCCAGATAACGATCTGGATCACATTCATTAACAAAATGGATGTAAGCGCTTTCATTCCTGTGACATCACTCACGCAGTCCGTTTCATTGTGCTGACAAAATACCCAGCCTGGGGTGTCTGCGGGCAGCCGCAATCTAAAACAGGGCAGTGAATATGGTAACCATTCGTGATGTGGCACGGCAGTCTGGCGTTTCTGTAGCGACCGTTTCCCGTGTACTGAACAACAGTGCGCTGGTGAGTCCCGATACGCGTGAAGCGGTAATGAAGGCAGTCACTCAGCTTGGCTATCGACCTAATGCCAACGCACAAGCGCTGGCGACGCAGGTAAGCGACACGATTGGTGTTGTCGTCATGGATGTATCAGATGCGTTTTTTGGCGCGCTGGTAAAAGCCGTGGATATGGTTGCTCAGCAGCATCAGAAGTATGTCCTGATTGGCAACAGCTACCATGAGGCGGAAAAAGAACGTCATGCCATTGAGGTGTTGATTCGCCAACGCTGTAACGCGCTGATTGTACACTCTAAAGCGCTGAGCGATCGGGAACTGGCCGAGTTTATGGATCAAATCCCCGGCATGGTACTGATCAACCGCCTTGTTCCTGGCTACGCCCACCGTTGCGTCTGCCTGGATAACATCAGCGGTGCCAAAATGGCTACCCGAATGCTGCTAAATAATGGTCATCAACGCATCGGTTATCTGGCATCAAGCCACCGCATTGAAGATGACGCCATGCGCAAAGAAGGGTGGTTAACTGCTCTGAAAGAGCAGGGGATTGTTGCGGCAGAAAGCTGGGTCGGCACCGGTTCGCCCGATATGCAGGGCGGAGAGTCCGCGATGGTGGAACTGCTGGGGCGTAACTTACAACTGACGGCGGTCTTCGCTTATAACGACAATATGGCAGCCGGCGCGCTGACCGCGCTAAAAGATAACGGCATCGCTATTCCATTACACCTTTCTATCATTGGCTTCGATGATATTCCCATCGCGCGTTACACCGATCCGCAGCTAACCACTGTGCGCTATCCCATTGCTTCAATGGCAAAAATGGCGACGGAGCTTGCGCTACAGGGGGCGGCTGGCACGTTGGATCCGCAGGCGTCGCATTGTTTTATGCCAACGCTGGTGCGTCGCCATTCAGTAGCGCTGCGGCAGAATGCGGCACCGATCACTAACTCATAACGTTGCGCGATGTAACCGCTTTCAATATGTGAGTAAATTCACAGTATATTAACAATGCGATAGCTATGATGACACTGTTTGTTGCGCTGTAACTACTATGTAACGGTGAATAATCACTTTCATCGAGGTATAGGTGCCTTAAACAAAAATTAAAGCCTGTTTTTGGAGCGTTGCCAGACACGGAAGAAATATTTTTTAAAAGTGAGCTTCGGCGTTCAGTAACACTTCAGTAACGTTCTGCCTGCCGAGCATTTATCTCAAGTACTACCCTGCATAATAAAACCGGAGATACCATGAATAAGAAGGTGTTGACCCTGTCTGCTGTAATGGCAAGCATGTTATTCGGCGCGGCTGCGCACGCTGCTGATACCCGCATTGGTGTGACTATCTATAAGTATGACGATAACTTTATGTCTGTAGTACGTAAGGCTATTGAAAAAGATGCCAAAGCGGCACCAGATGTACAGCTGCTGATGAACGACTCGCAGAACGACCAGTCCAAACAAAACGATCAGATCGACGTGCTGCTGGCTAAAGGCGTTAAAGCACTGGCGATTAACCTGGTTGACCCGGCAGCTGCAGGCACGGTCATTGAAAAAGCACGCGGACAGAACGTACCGATCGTGTTCTTCAACAAAGAACCTTCTCGTAAAGCGCTGGACAGCTATGACAAAGCGTATTACGTCGGTACCGACTCTAAAGAGTCCGGCATTATTCAGGGTGATTTGATTGCCAAACACTGGGCAGCTAACCCGAACTGGGACCTGAACAAAGACGGCAAAATTCAGTTTGTTCTGCTGAAAGGCGAGCCGGGACACCCGGATGCTGAAGCGCGTACTACTTACGTGATTAAAGAGCTGAACGACAAGGGCATTAAAACTGAGCAGCTGCAGTTAGATACTGCAATGTGGGATACCGCTCAGGCGAAAGATAAGATGGATGCGTGGATGTCTGGTCCAAACGCGAACAAAATTGAAGTGGTTATCGCTAACAACGATGCGATGGCAATGGGTGCAGTTGAAGCGCTGAAAGCGCACAACAAAACCAGCGTACCAGTATTTGGTGTGGATGCGCTGCCTGAAGCGCTGGCTCTGGTGAAATCTGGCGCCATGGCCGGTACCGTGCTGAACGATGCTAACAACCAGGCGAAAGCCACCTTCGATCTGGCGAGAAACCTGGCTGATGGCAAAGGTGCGGCAGATGGCACTAACTGGAAAATTGAGAACAAGATTGTTCGCGTTCCGTACGTAGGTGTCGATAAAGATAATCTGGCAGAGTTCACCAACAAATAAATACTCCGTATGTGGGCGCAATTTCATTGCGCCCTTAATAATGCACTCTGCAAGGCCAACAAGGTATAATTATGGTCAGCACACATACTCAGTCGTCAGGCGAATACTTGTTGGAAATGACCGGCATCAACAAGTCCTTCCCCGGCGTTAAGGCGCTTGATAATGTCAATTTAAAAGTTCGCCCGCATTCTATTCACGCCCTAATGGGAGAGAATGGAGCGGGGAAATCAACATTATTGAAATGTCTTTTCGGCATCTATCAAAAAGATTCCGGCAGTATTTTATTTCAGGGTAAAGAAATCGATTTTCATTCTGCTAAAGAAGCGCTTGAAAATGGTATTTCGATGGTACACCAGGAATTAAACCTGGTATTACAACGTTCTGTAATGGACAACATGTGGCTGGGACGCTATCCCACCAAAGGCATGTTTGTCGATCAGGAAAAAATGTACCGCGATACCAAAGCGATATTTGATGAACTGGATATTGATATCGATCCGCGTGCGCGCGTCGGTACATTATCCGTTTCACAAATGCAGATGATTGAAATTGCGAAAGCATTCTCCTATGACGCCAAAATCGTCATCATGGATGAACCAACTTCATCGTTAACTGAAAAAGAAGTTAACCATCTGTTCACCATCATCCGTAAGCTGAAAGAGCGTGGATGCGGTATTGTTTATATCTCTCACAAAATGGAAGAAATCTTCCAGCTGTGCGATGAAATTACCGTACTACGCGACGGTCAGTGGATTGCGACCCAGCCGCTGGAAGGGCTGGATATGGATAAGATCATCGCCATGATGGTCGGACGTTCACTGAACCAACGTTTTCCGGATAAAGAAAACAAACCTGGTGAAGTCATTCTGCAAGTGCGTAACCTGACCTCGCTGCGCCAGCCGTCGATTCGTGATATCTCGTTTGATTTGCACAAAGGGGAGATTCTTGGGATTGCAGGTCTGGTAGGCGCAAAACGCACGGATATCGTTGAAACGCTTTTTGGTATTCGTGAGAAATCATCAGGTACGATTACGCTACACGGCAAAAAAATTAATAACCACAGTGCAAATGAAGCCATCAACCATGGTTTTGCACTGGTCACGGAAGAGCGCCGCTCAACCGGTATTTATGCATATCTGGACATTGGTTTTAACTCGTTAATCTCCAATATCCAAAACTATAAAAACAAAGTTGGTCTGTTGGATAATTCCCGCATGAAGAGTGATACCCAGTGGGTAATTGACTCCATGAGAGTAAAAACACCGGGTCATCGTACGCAAATCGGTTCACTTTCTGGCGGTAATCAGCAAAAGGTGGTTATTGGTCGTTGGTTATTAACCCAGCCAGAAATTCTGATGCTGGATGAACCGACGCGTGGAATCGATGTTGGCGCGAAATTTGAAATTTATCAGTTGATTGCCGAACTCGCGAAAAAGGATAAGGGGATTATTATTATTTCCTCTGAAATGCCGGAGCTGCTGGGTATTACCGATCGTATTCTGGTGATGAGCAATGGTCTCGTTGCTGGAATTGTTGACACTAAAACAACAACGCAAAACGAAATCCTCCGTCTTGCGTCTTTGCACCTTTAAGATTAGGGGCTCCTCATGAGTGCGTTAAATAAGAAAAGTTTTCTTACTTACCTGAAAGAAGGCGGAATTTACGTTGTTCTTTTGGTTTTGCTGGCGATTATTATTTTCCAGGATCCCACTTTCTTAAGCTTACTGAACCTGAGTAATATTCTCACGCAATCCTCGGTGCGTATTATTATCGCATTGGGTGTGGCTGGACTGATTGTTACCCAAGGGACCGACCTGTCGGCGGGGCGTCAGGTTGGCCTGGCGGCAGTGGTGGCGGCAACTCTGTTGCAGTCGATGGAGAATGCCAACAAGGTATTCCCGGAAATGGCGACGATGCCGATCATTGTAGTGGTGCTGATTGTCTGCGTGATTGGTGCCATTATCGGTCTGGTGAACGGTATTATCATTGCTTATCTGAACGTAACGCCGTTTATTACCACTCTGGGTACGATGATTATCGTTTACGGGATCAACTCCCTGTACTACGACTTCGTCGGCGCATCGCCAATTTCTGGCTTTGACAGCGGATTCTCAACCTTTGCGCAGGGCTTTATTGCACTGGGCAGTTTCCGACTCTCCTACATCACTTTCTATGCGCTGATTGCGGTGGCTTTTGTGTGGGTGCTGTGGAACAAGACCCGCTTCGGTAAAAACATTTTCGCCATCGGCGGAAACCCGGAAGCTGCGAAAGTGTCCGGGGTAAACGTTGCGCTGAACCTGCTGATTATCTATGCGTTGTCTGGCGTGTTCTATGCCTTCGGCGGTTTGCTCGAAGCCGGGCGTATCGGCTCGGCGACCAACAACCTCGGCTTTATGTATGAGCTGGATGCGATTGCGGCGTGCGTGGTTGGCGGCGTGTCGTTCAGCGGCGGGGTAGGTACCGTGTTTGGCGTAGTAACCGGTGTGATCATCTTCACCGTCATCAACTACGGTTTGACCTACATCGGCGTGAACCCTTACTGGCAGTATATTATCAAGGGCGGCATTATTATCTTCGCGGTCGCGCTGGACTCACTGAAGTACGCGCGTAAGAAGTAATCTGGGAAGAGAAAAATAAAACCGGTGCAGAGGCGTTCTGCATCGGTTTTTTTATTTGATAAAGAGTAACCAGATACCAGTGAACAGTGCACCAATGGCCATACCGAAATAAACGATGATATAGCTCCAGTAAGTGCTGGGTTCTTTAGCGCGAGAAATGATCATTGGCGTCTGCGAACCTTTCACTGTTTTCTCGACGATACCGGAACGCAGTCCCTTCAGGCCTTCTCTGCACGTCCAGAGAACAATCATCAGTACGCCAATAACGATAAAGATCGTTTTTCCTTCCATGCTTATTTTCCTTGTTTCTTTTGTAATTCGAGTAATTGTTCAGGCGTGACCGCCGGATACCCCTGCGCATCGTCCGGTACCTGATGCATAGTAGGGATGGGCACCAGTGGGCCTAAAAAACGGGGCTCACGTTTGAAAATGTAGAGATCGGCGAGTGCGCCAAAACGGGCGCCAAATTCACGTACCCGCACGGTGAGCATATCTTTTGGCGAAGGTACGGCGTAGCACTGGGCCTGAATACCCATATGCAGCGCAATAAACAAGGCGCGCTCACAGTGGAATCGTTGAGTAATAATGATGAAATCGTTGGTATCAAAGACCTTGCGGGTACGCACGATGGAGTCGAGTGTCCGGAACCCTGCGTAATCAAGCACGATGTCAGCGGGATCGACGCCTGCGGCAATCAGATCCTTACGCATCGTCATGGGTTCGTTGTAGCTTTGCTGGGCATTATCGCCGCTTAACAGCAGATAGTTTACCTTCCCGCTGTTATAGGCGTTCAATGCGCCCTGAATGCGGTAACGGTAATATTGGTTGATGACGCCGGTGCGGTAATACTTCGCCGTGCCCAGAACCACACCTACCTGGCGGTAGGGTAAATCCTGCAGTTCGTCGTAAATGTAGGGAGCCGTCTTCCAACTCATCCAGCGATCGAGTCCAAGCACAGTCAAAAGCAGCAAGCCTAGCAGGACTAACAGGCTGTAAAACACGCGCTTTAACATGCAGAAAACTCGTTATTTGGATGGAATTTCAATCAGGCTACTGTACCGGAAGACGTAGCGCAAGAAACAGCAGTCTGATTGAGGGGATTTTAGGCATTGCGCATAGTGCCGGATAGCGGTGTAAACACCTTATCCGGCCTACGAACTGGCGTTATTGAGTCGATTAACCCAGAAGTACGCGCTCTATATTGTCGCAGCCCAGTGCTTTCAGCGTGGCGGAGGTTGCATCCCACTGAATCAATGGCGCGTCGGCTTTTTCAGCCAGTACAGCACGTTGGATATCTGGATAATCATAACCGTTGAGATTCAACAGGTTTAACGCGCCCTGCAGCGGTGGCAGGGTCGGGTTAAAGGCGGCATTTTCAGCATAGCTGCCGCTAAAAATACGACCATCTTTACACTCCAGCGCCACGCCGCTTGGGGATTTGCTGTACGGCATATGGCATCTGTTGGCAGCGGTGATTGCCGCCTGAGTCAACGTATCGCCCTGCAGCGCGAAACCGTGATCCTGATCGTCCATCAGCAGCGTTTTAATCTCCAGATCTTTCGGGCCGAAGGCATCTGGCAGGTAATCGCGCAGCACGTGTGGTGCACGTCCCGGCAGATGAATACGTAAATCCAGTCCGCTGTTCAGTTCGTTCATAAACTGGCGACAATGGCCGCACGGCGTGTAGTTGACGGTGATGGCGGCGAGCCCTTTTTCACCGCGCAGCCAGGCGTGGCTGATGGCGCTTTGCTCGGCATGAACGGTTTGCTGCATGGTCGCGCCCAGGAACTCCATGTTCCCACCGAAGTACCAGTTGCCGCTGATGCCGCGAGAAATTGCCCCAACGTTGAAGTTGGATAGCGGAGTACGTGCGCAGGCCGCAGCCAGCGGCAGCAGAGCGAATGCCAGCGCGTCTTCGTCCAGTCCCGATTCGCGTTTCAGCAAAGAGACCTGCTCAGCAGTCAGCATGGCGGGGAAATGTGCATCCGCCAGAACAGGGGCCAGGGCTGATTGCAAGTTATCCGCGAGTTGGGCAAAAGCAGTTTGAAAACGTGGATGCATGGCGATGCCTCATAACAATGTAATGGAATCGTAGTTTACGGGCCTGTTATGGCTTTATATGTGATCCAAATCTCATTGTGTGTGCAACTTATGAAACTTAAATGAAAAATGTGCAACGCATCGCAAATAAATAGCTAAAAAATGAAGGTTAACCCACCACTGCCAGAATAATCGGGAACAGGAACGGGGCTACCAGCGAGGTAATAATGCCGCAAATGACCAGCGCCAGTGAGCTAAACGCACCTTCCTGATAGTCCAGTTCCGCACAGCGTGCGGTTCCCAGGGCGTGCGACGCGGTGCCCATTGCCAGCCCACGAGCGGCCTTGGTGCGAATACGCATCGCATTAAGCAACGTATGACCAAATACTGCCCCGAGAATGCCGACAAAAATGACGCAAACGGCGCTGATAGCCGGAATACCGCCAATACTGCCACCCACGGCCATAGCGATAGGTGTGGTGACCGATTTTGGCATGATAGACGCGGCAATTTGCGGCGATGCGCCCATCAACAAGGCGATTGTTGTACCTGTTACCATCGCCACAACGCTCCCGGCAAAACAGATAGCAATGATTGATTTCCAGCGGGCGCGAATCTGGTGCAGCTGTTCGTATAACGGATAAGCCAGTGCGACCACGGCAGGTTGCAGCAAATCGTTCAGCACTTCGCTGCCTTTGAAATAGTGATCGTAGGGAATACCGGTCAGCAGCAGAATGGGAATAATTACCACCATGGCCACCAGCAGAGGGTTCAGCAAAGGCATTTTAAAGCGAGCTGCCAGCTTACGTGCGCCAAAAAATACCGCCAGCGTAAGAGGTAACGACCACCATATATACGACATCATTTTTTTGCCTTAGCCTCTTTTTGCCCAACGATTTTGCGCTCACCGTGCACAATGTGCGAGCTCCAGCTCACCACCAGGAAAACGACCAGCGTACTGATGGTACAAGACACCACCACCGGACCAAATTGTGCGCGGAGCAGGTCAAAGTACTGCATGATCCCCACGCCAATCGGGACAAACAACAGGGCCATATAACGAATCAGCACGTAGCAGCCAGGGTTAACCCATTTTGCCGGTAACACCTGCAAAGCCAGTAAGACAAATAGGATCAGCATGCCGATAATGCTGCCCGGAATGGTGATAGGGAGTAGCGATGCAAGAAAAATACCTGCATAGAGGCAGGCATAAATCAGGACGAATGCGCGCAAATATTGCCAGATAACGTTCAGTGCTTTGCTCATAGTTGAAACCCTTGACGAGACTCATTCATCATACAATTAAACTTAAAAACGTGCTACCGATCACATCATGAATTCTAAGCATAGAGGAAATAGATATCTGGAACATCGGGCGATGGCCCTAACTCTCCGCGCTAAACCTGTGCCAGATAATACAAAAAACGATTCAGGGCGGTAGTCGGCGTTTCGTTGTTGCGCCAGAATACGCCGACGCTGCCTTTTTGTTCAATCTTCGGCAGATTCAGGATAGCCAGCTGTCCCTGGGCGGCATACCTTTGTGCCAGACGCAAAGAAAGAATAGAGATCATGTCGCTACTTTGCAGCAGGTTGGTACTGACGTTGATCGATGCTGATTCAATGATGTTTTCCGGCAACATGACGCCGTTATCAACCAGTGCGTTATCAATGCTTATCCGGATAGGGGTTCCTGTCGGCCAGACAATCCAACGCCAGTTCGCCAGATCGTGCCAGGTGAGCAGGGGATATTTTGCTAAGGGATGGTCGGGACGGGCGACGAAACAGACCGGCTCGGTATACAGCACCTGGTAATTGAGCGGCAACTGAAGCGCCCGGCCACCGACGCGACCGACGACGACATCCACCGAACCCGCGAGCAGATCGTGCAGCAGCGGGGTCATCACTTTCTCTTCAATATTAAGATGCAGGGTTGGTAACTCTTTAAGCAACTCCAGTATTGCCTGAGAAACACAGTCGGTCGCTACTGGCGAGCAGCCAATCTTCAGACTCCCTACAAGGCCGCCTTGCTTAAAACGGGCGATCTCATACTGCGAACGTTCCATATCATTGATCAGGCGTTGGGCATGCTGCAGTAGCAGTTTGCCGCCTTCGGAAGGACGCAAGCCTTTGCTATGACGTTCAAAGAGCGTGATGCCAATCTCATCTTCGAGTTGTGATAACCATTTCGACAACGCGGGCTGGGTGATATTCATCATCCGGGCGACGTGAGTCAGATTTCCCTGTTCGCCCAGTGCAATAAGCGTTTGCAGGTGGTGCAACTTCAGTTTCTGCGCCCAGTTTGCCATTTGCTATAACCTCCAGGTTATACCTCTGCATGAAAAGCCATTGTACATTTCATCTCCAAACATACAAAGTCGCAACATACCTAAAACAAAACAGACATCTACTCTACCTGCACTGAGGCATTCACTATGACTCAACAACGTGATCTACAAGCGCTGATCGATTCCGCCCCCGTCGGTAAGACCCAGTGGCGCGTTATCATCTGCTGTTTTCTGGTTGTCATGCTCGACGGATTTGATACCGCGGCGATTGGTTTTATCGCACCCGACATTCGCACTCACTGGCAGCTGACTGCCGGCGATCTGGCCCCGCTGTTTGGCGCAGGTCTGCTGGGACTGACCGCTGGCGCGCTGCTCTGTGGCCCGCTGTCCGACCGTTTTGGCCGCAAAAGAGTGATAGAACTCTGCGTGGCATTGTTCGGTGCGCTAAGTCTGATCTCGGCTTTTTCACCCGATCTACAAACGCTGGTTATTTTGCGCTTCCTGACCGGTTTAGGTCTGGGCGGCGCAATGCCAAATACCATCACCATGACGTCTGAATACCTGCCAGCGCGTCGGCGTGGGGCACTGGTCACCATGATGTTCTGCGGATTCACCCTGGGATCGGCAATGGGCGGCATCGTCAGCGCGCAGCTGGTGCCGGTGATTGGCTGGCACGGCATCCTGGTGCTGGGAGGCGTTCTACCGCTGATGCTGTTTGTGGCCCTGCTGTTTGCGCTACCGGAATCCCCACGCTGGCAGGTTCGTCGTCAGCTGCCGCAAAACGTGATTGCCAGAACCGTTAGCGCCATCACCCGGGAACGTTATGACAATACCCATTTTTATCTCAACGAGGGCGCCGCAATTGCTAAAGGCAGCATTCGCCAGCTGTTCGTCGGGCGACAGCTGCCCATTACCCTGATGCTATGGGTAGTGTTCTTTATGAGCTTGCTGATTATTTATCTGCTCTCCAGCTGGATGCCAACGCTGTTAAACCACCGTGGAATTGATCTGCAGCATGCCTCCTGGGTGACCGCTGCCTTCCAGATTGGCGGTACGCTTGGCGCGCTGGCGCTGGGCGTGCTGATGGATAAATACAATCCTTTCCGCGTGCTGGCCGTGAGCTATGCGCTGGGAGCGGTATGCATCGTCATGATTGGTCTGAGTGAGAACGGCCTGTGGCTGATGGCGCTGGCCATTTTTGGCACCGGCATTGGTATCAGCGGTTCTCAGGTTGGTCTTAATGCGTTAACCGCCACGCTTTATCCGACACAAAGCCGGGCGACGGGCGTCAGCTGGTCTAATGCGGTGGGACGCTGCGGCGCGATTGTCGGCTCGCTTTCCGGCGGCGTGATGATGGCGATGAATTTCTCATTCGATAACCTGTTTTTCATTATTGCCGTCCCGGCGGCCATCAGCGCGGTGATGCTTACGCTGCTGACGGTTGTTATCCGCCAGTCGGCCTCTGCCTCGAATACTCTGCCTCGCGCAGGTGTTGTGAATGAATAAGGAGAATCCCTATGTCTGAACTGAATCAGGATGTTAAGAACAGCCGTCAGCAGTTTTACCAGCATATTTCCGGGCAGAATCTGACCCCGCTGTGGGAGTCGCTGCATCGTCTGGTGCCGCCAACTCCGAACGCACATTGCGCGCCAGAGTACTGGAACTATCAGGAGATCCGTCCACTACTGTTAGAAAGTGGCAATCTGATTGGCGCGAAAGAGGCGATTCGTCGCGTGCTGGTGCTGGAAAACCCAATGCTGCGCGGACAGTCTTCAATCACCCCAACGCTGTACGCGGGATTGCAGTTAATTATGCCGGGCGAGGTTGCGCCGAGTCACCGCCACAACCAGTCTGCGCTGCGCTTTATTGTCGAAGGGAAAGGGGCATTTACCGCCGTGGATGGCGAGCGCACCCAGATGCAAGAAGGCGATTTTATTCTGACGCCGCAGTGGCGCTGGCACGATCACGGCAACCCGGGCAGTGAACCGGTGGTGTGGCTGGACGGTCTGGACCTGCCGTTGGTGAACCTGCTGGGCTGTGGCTTTGCGGAAGACTACCCGGAAGATCAGCAGACGGTCACGCGCAAGGAAGGGGATTATTTACCGCGCTACGCGGCCAATATGCTGCCGCTGCGTCATCAGAAAGGTAATTCATCGCCGATTTTTAACTATCGCTACGATCGCAGCCGTGAGGCACTGCATGACCTGACCCGCATGGGTGACGCCGATGAATGGGACGGTTACAAGATGCGTTACGTCAACCCGGTAACCGGCGGTTATCCCATGCCTTCAATGGGAACCTTCCTGCAACTGTTGCCGCAGGGCTTTTCCTCACGAATGGCGCGTACCACCGACAGCACTATCTACCACGTGGTGGAAGGAAGTGGGCAGGTCACCATCGGCAATGAGACCTTCAACTTTTCGCCAAAAGATATCTTTGTGGTGCCGACCTGGCACGGCGTGTCGTTCCAGACCCGCGAAGATACCGTCTTATTCAGTTTTTCGGACAGACCGGTTCAGGAAGCGCTGGGGTTGTTCCGCGAAGCACGTTATTAATTTGGGAGAGAGAAAATGACGCAATACGTATTTGAACCACAAGCGCCTGTTACCGTTCCGGTTGTTGGCTGTGATGAACAATTTCCTGTGCGCCGAGTTTACTGTGTGGGCCGTAACTATGCCGCTCATGCCCGTGAAATGGGCTTTGATCCGGATCGCGAACCGCCGTTCTTTTTCTGTAAACCTGCCGATGCGGTAGTCCCGGTGGCGGTTGGTCAGACCCTCGAACTGCCGTACCCATCGCAAACCGATAACTATCACTATGAGATAGAGCTGGTGGTGGCGATTGGCAAAAAGGGCAGTGATATTCCGCTGGAAAAAGCGCACGAATATATCTGGGGCTATGCCACCGGTCTGGATATGACTCGCCGTGATCGGCAGATGGAGATGCGCCAGATGGGGCGTCCGTGGGAAATTGGCAAAGCGTTTGATCTCTCCGCGCCCATCGCGCCGCTGCATAAAGCCAGCGAAAGTGTGGATGTTAACCATGCGCCAATCTGGTTGCAGGTCAACGGCGACGATCATCAGCGGAGCGATATTCGCCACCTCATCTGGTCTGTGAATGAAACCATCAGCTATCTGTCTGGCTTCTTCGAACTGCAGCCGGGCGATCTGATCTACACCGGTACCCCTGAAGGCGTGGGGGCGGTAGTGAAAGGGGATGTGATCACCGGAAACGTAGACGGTTTAACCCCCATCGCCGTGAAGATTGTCTGAGGTGGATGATGAAGCTGTACAGTTTCTTTAATAGCTCGGCGTCATATCGGGTGCGCATTGCGCTGGCGCTGAAGGGGCTGGATTACCAGACGGTGGGCGTCAACATTCGCATTGGTCAGCAGAACGAACTGGCCTACCGACGGATGAACCCGGTGGGACTGGTGCCGACGCTGGTGACCGATGACGGAGAATCACTTGGGCAGTCGCTGGCAATAATTGACTGGCTGGATGGCCACTTTCCGCAAACGCCGCTGCTGCCAGCCGACTTCCCGGTGCGCAGTAAGGTGCTGGAAATTGTCTATGCCATCGCCTGTGATATCCACCCGGTGAATAACATGCGGGTACTGCGCTACCTGAGCGAAGAGTTAAAGGTCAGTGAAGAAGATAAAAAACGCTGGTATGCACACTGGATCCAGCAAGGGTTAAGCGCGGTGGAACAGATGCTGCGCCAGAGCCATTCGGGGACGTTCTGCGTGGGTGATGCGCCAACGCTGGCGGATTGCTGTCTGATCCCACAGTGGGCGAACGCGTTACGTATGGGCTGCGATCTGAGCGGATATCCGCGCTGTAAGGCGGTATATGATGCCTGTACTCAGCTTCCGGCGTTTATCGCCGCCGCGCCCGAGAATCAACAAGATAAAATTCCAGCCTGATAAGGAGAACGACAATGGCTAAAGTGACACGCGCAATTATCGTGGGTGGCGGGATTGGCGGCGCGGCGACCGCGCTATCGCTGGCCCGTCAGGGCATTAAAGTGATGTTGCTGGAGAAAGCGCACGAGATTGGTGAAATTGGCGCGGGTATTCAGCTCGGGCCGAATGCATTCTCTGCTCTGGACAGCCTTGGCGTGGGAGAAGTCGCCCGTCAGCGTGCCGTTTTTACCGACCACATCACGATGATGGATGCGGTAAATGCGAAAGAGGTGGTCCGCATTGAAACCGGCCAGGCGTTCCGCGATCACTTTGGCGGTCCTTATGCGGTTATCCATCGGGTTGATATTCACGCCAGCGTTTGGGAAGCGGCGCTGGTGCATCCTAACGTTGAGTATCGCACTTCAACTAACGTGGTTGATATCCGCCAGACAGAGAATGACGTGACGGTATTTGATGAGCACGGCAACAGCTGGACGGCGGATATTTTGGTGGGCTGTGACGGTGTGAAATCGGTTGTTCGTCAGTCTCTGATCGGCGATGCTCCGCGGGTTACCGGGCACGTGGTTTATCGTGCCGTGATTAATTGCGATGATATGCCGGAAGATTTACGCATTAACGCACCGGTTCTGTGGGCCGGACCACACTGTCACCTGGTGCACTATCCGCTGCGCGGCGGTAAGCAATATAACCTGGTGGTGACCTTCCACAGTCGTCAGCAGGAAGAGTGGGGCGTGAAGGATGGCAGCAAAGAGGAAGTGCTCTCCTATTTTGCGGGTATCCATCCGCGCCCGCGCCAGATGCTGGATAAACCGACATCATGGCGGCGCTGGTCCACTGCCGACCGCGAGCCGGTAGAAAAATGGGGAACCGACCGCATCACGCTGGTGGGAGACGCCGCGCACCCGGTTGCGCAATATATGGCGCAGGGTGCCTGTATGGCGTTGGAAGACGCGGTAACGCTCGGTAAAGCGCTACAGCAGTGTGGTGGCGATGCGGCTGATGCCTTTGCGTTGTATGAGTCGGTGCGTATTCCGCGTACCGCACGCATCGTCTGGTCAACGCGTGAAATGGGCCGTGTCTACCACGCCGCAGGCGTCGAGCGTCAGGTACGTAATCTGCTGTGGAAAGACAAATCGCAGGCAGAGTTTTATCGCGGTATGGAATGGCTGTACGGTTGGAAAGAAGATAACTGTCTGTTGCCGCGCTGAGCCTCTTTAATCTCCCGAACGGAGGCGCTACCATAGCGCCTCTTTTTTTGCGGGTGACGATATGCGTGTTTTACTGGCGCCGATGGAAGGCGTGCTCGACTCACTGGTGCGCGAGCTGCTGACTGAAGTGAATGATTACGATCTGTGCATCACCGAGTTTGTGCGCGTGGTGGATCAGCTCCTGCCGGCAAAAGTATTTCATCGACTCTGCCCGGAACTGCATAACAACAGCCGGACGCCATCCGGCACGTTGGTTCGCATTCAGCTGTTAGGACAGTATCCGCAGTGGCTGGCGGAGAATGCCGCACGCGCGGTAGAACTGGGCTCGTACGGTGTCGATCTAAACTGTGGCTGTCCATCGAAGCTGGTGAACGGTAGCGGCGGTGGCGCAACATTATTGAAAGATCCTGAGCTTATTTACCGGGGCGCAAAAGCTATGCGCGAGGCGGTCCCGGCTCATCTTCCGGTGACGGTGAAAGTTCGTCTGGGCTGGGACAACAGCGACCGGCAGTTTGAAATTGCCGATGCCGTCCAGCAGGCTGGTGCCAGCGAACTGGCGGTGCATGGCCGAACCAAAGAGCAGGGCTACAAGGCGGAACATATCAACTGGCAGGCGATTGGCGAGATCCGTCAGCGGCTGTCCATTCCGGTTATTGCGAATGGCGAAATCTGGGACTGGCAGAGCGCCCAGGATTGTATGGCCATCAGCGGATGCGATACGGTGATGATCGGACGTGGCGCATTAAATATTCCGAACCTGAGCCGCGTGGTGAAATACAACGAGCCGCGTATGCCGTGGCCTGAAGTCGTGACGCTGTTGCAAAAATATACCCGCCTTGAAAAGCAGGGGGACACCGGGCTGTATCATGTAGCGCGGATTAAGCAGTGGTTAGGGTATTTGCGCAAAGAATATTCAGAGGCAACAGAACTGTTTCAGGAAATTCGTGCGTTAAATAATTCGCCGGATATCGCACGTGCGATTCAGGCTATTGAGATTACTGCCTGATCTCAGCTCCAGTAGGCCGGATAAGGCGTTTACGCCGCCATCCGGCATCAGAGAGAATAATAGCCTGAGATTTCTGCTATCAGGCCTGGGCGAAATGACGACATCAGAAAATCATCTTAAACACGCCTGTTACCACCAATAGCCCAATCAGAAAAATAATCAGAATTACCCACAGCAGAATTTTCATTAACTTTCCTTTTTTTGGTAAGTTCAGATTGAGTATAGGAAAGTATCAATCATTCTGCCTGGGGGCGTTGTTATGCTGGTTTACGTGCGCTGAGCAGAAACACCATCGGCCGCTCTTTTTCTTCATCTAAAGCCGGGTTTTCAGCAATCTGTTGCCCGGAAGGTCCCCATTCATCGAGACAAACGATCTCGAATCCGGCGGCAATCAGCGCATTAATCCAGGTCGCCAGCTTACGGTGCTGTTTTTTGACGCCTTCAGCAAACCAGTTACTGATGCGCTCACCTTCCTGCTGATAATGATTAACCGGCCAGGACAGCTGCCCGGTTTTGTCTTTTATCCAGCCCTGATTAAGCGGTGCGGTATAAATTGGATGCTCGGCAGAGAAAACTAACATACCGCCTGGTGTTAATGACTGGTAAATGGTTACGAATAATCGTTCTATATCGTGCAAATAGTGCAGGGCAAGCGAGCTATAAACCAGGTCAAACGAATTTGGGGACAGGGTTAGCGTTTCGAGATCTTCACGCTGATAAACGATGCCATTACCCTGCGTCATACTGTGTGCCTGGGTTAACATTTTTTGTGAAATATCCAGTCCCATTACGCTGGCTGCCTGATTATCGCGCGCGTAGCGGCAAAACCAACCATATCCACAGCCCAAATCAAGAATGTTTTTGCCTTGGGAAGGTGCGAATAAGCAGGTCATTTCTTCCCAAGCTGACTCGCTGATTAAAATTTCGCGGATCTGGGCCGATTTTTTT